>CP066204.1:630000-955833 GCA_016237705.1 Aerococcaceae bacterium zg-252 | reverse complement strand
TACCAGTTTGACACTGCCATTTTTTACGGCTTTTTCTACTAATTCATCGCCACTTACTAATTGGCGTGCACGCAATGCTAATCCAAGTAAATTTAATTTCTTTTGTTCTGGCGTCATTATAATATTTCCTTACGCGCTTTCTGGTGGTCAATGTAGCGATACAATTCATCATAAAATTCATCGCTAATCTTCATACCGAATGCAGAATCAAATGTTCGCTTCTTCTTCGCTAATAACGCTAATTCAGGTTCTAGTCCAATATATGCTCCACGACCATTTTGGCGGCCAGTTGGATCAATTGATACTTCTCCTTCTTTTGTTTTAACAACCCTTACCAGTTCTTTTTTGGGAAACATTTCGCCGGAAACAATACATTTTCTCAATGGTATTTTACGTTTTGGTTGTTGTTTCATGTGGTTAACCTTCCATATTTTCTTCTTCGATTACTGTTTCTTCTAATTCAACCGATGTTGGTACAACTTCTTCATTAACAGTATCTGTTTCTTCGCTTTCATCAGTTTGTTGAGCTAATAACTCAGCATTAGCTGCTTGTTCTGCTAAATACTCGGCATAAGCAGATACTGATTTAATATCAATTTTATGTTTTGTTAATCTAGCTGCTAAACGTGCATTCTGTCCTTTTTTACCAATCGCTAATGATAATTGATGGTCAGGAACAACAACGATACATGATGCACCTTCTCCGTCAAAAATCACTTGCTCAACATCTGCTGGGCTCATCGCATTTTTAATTAAAATCGTTGGGTCTTCATCCCACTCGATAATATCCATATTTTCGCCATGTAATTCATTGACAATTGATTGAACACGTTGTCCACGTTGTCCAACACATGTACCAACTGGGTCAATATTTTTATCACGTGAACGAACAGCAATTTTAGAACGGTCACCAGCCTCACGAGCAATACTCATAATCTCAACGATACCGTCATAAATTTCAGGTACTTCTTGTTCAAATAAACGACGTAAAAATCCTTCATGTGCACGGCTAACAATGACTTGTGGCCCTTTTGTTGTTTTATCAACTTTAGATACATATACTTTGATACGTTCTTCCATTGTAAATTGCTCACCTGGAATTTGTTCCGTATTTGGCATTACCGCTTCTGAACGACCTAAGTTTACATATACATAACGGTAATCTTGACGCTCAACTGTACCTGTTAAAATTTCATCTAAGTATTGGCTATATTCATTATAAACAATCTCACGTTCTGCCTCACGAATACGTTGCATAATCACATGTTTAGCTGTCTGAGTCGCAATACGTCCAAAATCTTTTGGTGTTACTTCAAAACGAATTTTATCACCGATTTCGTAGGCATGATGAATTTTTAATGCCTCTTCTAAACTAATCTCTAAAGTACTATCATAATTTGTTTCGACAACTTCTTTTACAGAGAATACTTTAATTGTTCCTTTTTTCTCATCAAACTCCACTTCTACGTTTTGAGCTTGGTCATAATTCTTTTTATATGCTAATACTAATGCAGACTCAAGTGCTTCTTTGATAATCTCTCTCGAAATGCCTTTTTCTTCTTCTAGCACTTGCATTGCTTTTACTAATTCTTTACTCATGTTTCAAAAATTCCTCTCAGTTAACTAAAATTGAATAGCTAATCGTGCTTTTGCGACTGCTTTTTTATCAATACTTAATTGTTTGGTTACGGTTTTAATGCGAACTTGTAATTCATACGTCTCATCAGTTATTTCCAACAAGAACCCCTCATGTTGCTTTTCACCATGTTGGGGTACATAGTAATCAAAATGAACATATTCCCCAATCGCTTGTGCGATAGCTTCCGGTGTTTTTAATGGTCTTTCAGCACCTGGAGATGACACTTCTAAAAAGTATGCCTCTGGAAATGGGTCAGGTTGAATCGCATCTAAGGCTTCGCTTAATTTTTCACTGATTGCTGCACAGTCATCAATATCAATACGTCCTGGTTTATCGGCATAAATTCGTAAATACCAATTTTTACCCTCTTTCACATATTCCATATCCACTAACTCACAGCCAAGTGACTCAACAATCGGCGTCACGATTGGCGTTACTTTTTCAATAATTGCACTCATATTTCACCTCATTTATACTTCTATTCGTAACAAAGGAGCGAACGTTTCCGTTCACTCCTTTGCGACTTACTACCTTTACTCTTACAGTTTACCATAACAGAGCCTTGATAGCAAATATTTCAAATTACCCGTATGATTTCAACATCTTATCAAACGACGATTTCCTTTATGCGGTGAAATAGATGCAACAAATAATTGATAATTCTGCTCATAACCTTATTGGTAACAATCGAGATTAATGCCACCCCAATAAATAATAGCATCGTAAATCCAAGCCCTTTAAAAAAGATTTCATAGCCAGTATCCATATCACCAATATCAATATAATTCCAAATTAAATCACGACTCAATGGATACTCATGAAGTACTTATTCTTCTATGGGATATTTTTTCAATTCAAGACTCTAAATGCTGTCAGCAAACTCCGACATTACTTTTTATATTTAAAGCTTACAATTGCTGTAAAACTACCTATTCCTACTATATAAACCAACAAAATAATGGTGCTTACTTGCATTTGATTAGCGGAATCAATTGTATAAAGAAGAAAATATAATATATTAATTAACAGTGTCCAAACACCTACTAAGAGTAGCAGTGAACGTAATTGTCTTACATAGCTTTCAATATCCTGATAAGCATCTGATTTGAAGCCAGCAATCAGTGAGAAATCATTTGTTTTGATACTATTTTCAAAACTAAATGTCATAAATAGCATTACAATAACTGAAAAAACTGGCGCAATCATCACACCTATGAAAGGATTGAAACCAAGTACAGCCAAAACACAATGAATAACTGCTATTATCAGAGGGGTAGTCATCAAAACCAACTTTTCTTTTGCTGATAATAAGGGATTATTTTTTGAGCGATTGAAAGTTTGATTCATTGAAACCTCTGTCGTCGGTAATTCAACCAGTGATTTGACATGACAATCGCTAGATGGACTCTTCTGCGTATTAATATCACAAAATCCATTCACTAATTCATCCAATGTAATATTAAAAATGCGCGCTAATTCCGTTAATAGCTCCACATCTGGTTGCGCTTTGTTATTTTCCCAATTAGAAACTGCTTGTCGGGTCACATGTAATCTATGTGCTAATTGTTTTTGTGACATTAAATCACGTTGACGTAATGCTTTAATTAATTCGCCTATTGGTTTCATGACTGTTGCCTCCTATTCTGGCTCGCTCGGCTTGGCTTGACGTCCACTTCACAAAATCCCTCTGTGCGCTTTACACACAACGGAATTTTGCTCCAGTGGTTCAAGCCAGAGCAGCCTCGCTCGCACTATGGTTATTCTGGCTCGCTCGGACAACCTCGACATCCACTTCAAAAGTCCTCTCTATGCGCTTTGCGCACGCCGCTGACTTTCTCTAGTGGTTCGAGGTTGAACGCCCTCACTCGCACTATGGTTTCCAGTGGTTACTCTCACCTTTATTATAAGCCTTAATGCTTTACTTAGCGAGCAATTATTGATTGCTGGAGCGCAATGGCGTTTAGCATTTTTAAAAATACCACGCCAAAAAAACTGAGTAGCCCAAAAACCTACTCAGTTTCAAAAATAATCTATTTGATTAACAATTAGCTTTCAGCAACTACATCTGAATCAACTGGCATTTCTTCAACATCTGCAACTTCCTCAACTTCAGGTGTTGATGTTGCTTCTTTAACCGTACTGATAGCAGATAAATTAAATGTTAAGTAAACACCCTCGCAATCGATAACAACCGTTTGTGTAGCACGATTAACTTCTTCTAGTACACCATGTAAACCACCGATTGTCACTACGTGATTTCCTGGATGCATTCCGTCAATCATCGCTTGACGTGCTTTTGCTTGCTTCTGTTGTGGACGAATCATTAAGAACCACATCACACCCATAATTAATAAAAATGGTAAAAATGTTCCGATTAATGCTTCCATTATACCCTCTCCTTTTCTAACTCCAATGAGTTAAATTTCTGACTTCTCCATTATATCAATAGATTGACTAAAATGCACGTGCATTTTCTTTATTATAGCCATAGCGTTCAAAGAAATCTTGACGAAATTCTAATAAAGTATCATTTTTAATATTTTCACGCACTTGTTTCATTAAGTTGAGCAAGAAATGAACATTATGAATTGATGCTAATCTCAATCCAAACATTTCATCAGCTTTAAATAAATGACGTAAGTAAGCACGAGAATAATTACGACAAGTATAGCAGTCGCAATGCTCATCTAATGGTCTAAAGTCACGTGCATAAGCAGCATTTTTTACCACTAAACGACCAGTACTCGTCATCGTTGTCCCATTACGAGCAATACGAGTTGCTAATACGCAGTCAAACATATCCACACCACGAATCGCACCGTCAATCAATGAATCAGGTGAACCAACTCCCATTAAGTAACGTGGTTTATTTTTAGGCATGATTGGTGTTAAGTAATCCAATACAGTATTCATCTCTTCTTTGGTTTCGCCAACGGATAATCCTCCAATAGAATATCCTGGGAAATCCAAACTAATCATGTCACGAGCATGTGCCAAACGTAAATCTTTATACCCAGCACCTTGTAAAATACCAAATAAAGCCTGGTCATGTGGACGAGCATGTGCTTTTAATCCTCTTTCAGCCCAACGTGTCGTACGAGCAATTGATTTTTCAACGTAATCATGCGTTTGGTCGAATGGTGGACACTCATCAAAACTCATCATAATATCAGCACCTAATTGGTTTTCGATATGAATCGCTTTTTCAGGAGATAAAAATAATTTCTCACCATTGATGTGATTTCTAAAATACACTCCCTCTTCTTCAATGCGACGAATGTCACTCAATGAAAATACTTGGAAACCACCTGAATCCGTTAAAATACCACGATTCCAATTCATAAATTTATGCAAGCCACCTGCTTCAGCTACTAAATCTTCTCCAGGACGCAACCATAAATGATAGGTATTACTCAAAACAATTTGGGCACCCATATCTTTTAATTCTTCTGGAGATAATCCTTTAACCGTTGCTAATGTTCCTACTGGCATATACATTGGCGTATCAAATGTGCCATGTGGAGTATGCAACTTACCAAGACGAGCTCCTGTATATTTTTCTTCTTTAATTAATTCGTATCGAATAACTGGTTCACTCAAACTTTTCGCCTCTTTTCATTTTCTTAATTATCATTTTAACAAGTTTTCATTACAAACACAATGGAACTAATTGCCTTTAGCTCCCTACTGTAAATTCACTTTCCAAATCTCTGGATAAAGTTTTCCAGTCACATAAAAGAGATTGTCTTCGATATGGGCAATACCATTTAACACTCGATTAACATTTTCTTCTTCAAACTTCAATGTTTGCACTAAACTCGTTAAATCCCATTTTTTAACCACTTCACCGGTCTGCGTATCAATTTTTACAATAGTATTTGTATGCCAAATATTCGCATAAATCGCATCATTCGCAAATTCCAATTCATTGATATTACCCAACTCTAAAAAACCGTCTTTGACTGTAATCGTATCTAATAATTCAAAATTATCTGCACTACGTTTCATCAAATGACTAGTACCGTCCGAATGCCATAGTACTTTTTCATTCGAATCATAAGCTAAACCCCAACCCTCTCCGTCAAAATAATATGGAGTGAAATGCGATAAATTCTTTTTGTCACGCTTAAAGGCAACCCCCTCTTTCCAAGTTAATTGCCAAATCGCCGTATCGGTACTCGTGATACCCTCACCAAATAAATCACTATCTAATTTTGCTTGAATTTTAACCTTACCATTTTTAGGTGACAAAGTTTGAATGCGAGATTGTCCATATAAACCTGTCGAAATTAATAAAGTGCCGTCATCTAATAATTCAAATCCTTGTACAAACGCTGATTCGTCACTCGGTAATCTCTCAACAAGAATCGCCTCACCTATAGCAAAGACTGAAAGTGAGCTACTAATTAATCCGATGATACTCCCAAAAAGAGCAATCATTTGTTTCCATTGTTTCATTTTTTCATCCACCTATACATTTGTTATTAAAATTGGTAAAATATTGGTGCATATTTTAAAGAAAGTAGGTCAACACATTGTCATTTTATCAATTTGCTGTTCATTTAATTAAAATTATCTTTCGTCTATTCAATGGTCGTCCCATTGTAACAGGGCTTGAAAATATCCCAAGTAATCAACCAGTCATTATCGCTGGAACACATCGTTCACAGACCGACCCATTTTTCATTGCCGAAATAGTCTACCCTAGAGAAGTTGCCTTTATGGCGAAAAGTTCGCTCTTTAAACATAAATTTTTGGCAAAACTCTTAACAGCCGGCAAAGTATTTCCAGTCAATCGTGACAAACCGTCTGCTACTTCAATTAAACATGCAGTCAAAGTGTTACAAGACGGAACCACACTCGGTATTTTCCCCTCTGGCTCTCGTCATACGACTGAAATTAAAGGGGGAACTGCATTTATCCAAAAATTAAGTCAAGCACCGATTGTTCCAGTAGCGATTCAACCACCTATTGGTTTTTGGCAATTTATTACACGAAAAAAAGCTAAAATCGCATTCGGTACACCAATTATGTACAATCCAGATATTAAATACGATAAAACTGTTTTAGCAGAGATTGACCAACAAATCGCTACTCAATTTGAACAATTAGACGCCCAAATTGACCCAAGCTATCAATATATTCCTAAGAAAAAATAATATTCATAACTAAAAGGGGAAGAGATGCTGTCATCAACTCCCCTTTTTGCCTTTTCACATTAAAATGGCATACCCAATGATATTTTTGCATAACGTGACATTCGTTCTGGCCCCCATGCTGGATACCATACAAATTCCACATTCACTTCTTGTATAAAATCAAGTTTCATTAAGGCTTGCTTGACATCAGCCACAATAATATCGGCTAATGGGCAACCCATAGTAGTTAATGTCATTTCAACTAAACATACACCTTCATCATCAATGGTTACATGATATATCAATCCTAAATTCACCAAATCAATCCCTAATTCTGGGTCAATAACCGTTTCCAGTGCAGCAACTATTTCTTCATTTTCCTGCCATTCAGACAAACTGTTCACCTCATCTATTCCTTAATCACTAACTTCTAGTTTACTATTTCTCAAATTTTTTGCAAGTTAAAGTAATTTTAGATATAATAGCCAAGATAAGATTCTTCTTAACACGATAGTCCATTATATAATTTTATCAACATCTTGACGGCTATCACGAAAAATAAATCATTCTTACTCGGGGGTTCTTATGAAACAACATTTAATTGCAATTGATTTAGATGGTACAACATTGAATGACCAATCTCAGCTATCACCTGCTACCATTCAAGCATTAAGAGCTGTTAGCGAGCAAGGTCATCTTGTCTGTATTGTGACAGGACGTCCATTTCGCAATAGTGAAAACATCTATAATGAAATTGGTATCGCAGCACCAATCGTTAACTTTAATGGTGCTCTTTGCCATTTCCCAGGTAAAGAAAAATTCATTCCGAGTTATCATATGCCTTTAAGCAAAGAAATTGCTTTTGACTTGATTGCCAACCAAGATGCACTTGAAATTGACTTACTTTGTGCTGAGGGACGTGACCGTTTATTTACCACTTCAATGAATTTACCGGATAGCCCCTTTTATCCTGTTGACTTGGCAATGGTAGATCGACTGAATCGTGAATCATTAACCTATGACCCAACGGCAATTACAATCTTTTCATCCGAAGAGAAAATGTCAAAAATTGAACAAAATATTACTAAGCACTACGGTGACGAAGTTTATGTAAGAACATGGGGTGGTATCCTACCTTGTTTAGAAGTAGTCAATAAACAAATCAATAAAGCCTATGGTGTACAACGCATTGCTGAATTTTACCGTATTCCAGTCGATAATATTTTAGCATTCGGCGATGAAAATAATGACATTGAAATGATTCAATTTGCAGGCTTAGGTGTTGCCATGAAAAATGCGACCGAAGAAGTCAAAGCTGTTGCCAATGATGTAACTCGCTATACTAATGATGAAGACGGATTAGCTGATTACTTAACACACTATTTTAATTTATAATTTTTAAAAACCCCTACTGATTTGATACTCCAGTAGGGGTTTGCTGTTTAGTAGATACATCAAAAAATGAACTCCCTTTCTACCCTTTGGCAAAAAGGAAAGTCCATTATAATTGTTATTATTTTTTACGCATTGTTTTACGAATATCTAATGATACAGCTGCCACAATAACAATACCTTGGAACACGTTTGTCATCTCTGGTGTAATTCCCAAGAATTGTAAACATGTTTTTAATAATTCAAAGACTAAAACCCCAATTAAAATACCTGGTACACGACCAACCCCACCGGCAGTTGAAACCCCACCGATTGTAGCGGCAGCAATGGCTTCTAACTCATACCCAGTACCAGCTGTTACAGCTGAAGAACCAGTTTTTGCAGTTAATAAGAAACCAGCGACTGCATACAGCGTACCTGCTAAACAGTAAATCATTAATTTAGATTTTCCAGTGTTAACCCCAGATACTTCAGCCGCAACCTCATTACCACCAATCGCATACATTTGTTTACCATAAACTGTATAACGATATAAAATATACATTACAATACCGGCAACAATTGCCACAAATGAAAGATATGGTATTTGAAGTCCACCAATTTTAACACCCTGTGCTCCAAAACGAGTAAACGTTTGATTTAATGAACCAATTGGAGCATTTTGTGAAAGCATCATATTCAAACCGTAAATAGCAATTTGTGTACCCAATGTCGCAATAAATGGTGGTACATTTAAACGTGAAATAATCAAACCATTAATCGCACCAAATAAAAGACCCACAGCTAAAGCCGCTAATAATGCTACAATAATCGGAGAACCTGCAATATTTGGATACATAACCCCCGGTGCATCTGATCTTTGTAAGAAGATAGCTGTCACTACGGAAGTAATCCCAACGATACGCCCTGCAGATAAGTCGGTACCACGAATAATCAGTGGCCCTGAAATCCCCAATGCAATAATAAAACGTACAGATACATTGGCTAAAATATTTTTTAAATTGTTAAAACTAATAAAGTTTTTAGCACTAAACGCTGTATAAATCACCATTAAAATGATAACTACAATTAAGGCATTTTCAATAACTTGTTCTTTAAAACTGCGTTTAGGCTTAATTATTCCATTTATTTTTTCACTCATCTGTAACACTCCTAACTTTGCATGAACTTAGTTGCTAAGTCCATTACTTTTTCTTGTGTCGCTTCTTTAGCATCTAAGAAACCAGAAATTTTTCCTTCACACATTACCATGATACGGTCAGACAACCCGAGAATTTCACTCATTTCTGATGAAATAACGATAATTGATTTTCCTTGTTTGGCAAGTCGATTAATAATTTCATAAATCTCATATTTGGCACCCACGTCAATACCACGTGTCGGCTCATCTAAAATCAAAATATCTGGATTAGTCGCTAACCAACGGGCTAAAATAACTTTTTGTTGATTACCACCAGATAAGTTTTGAATAGCAGTTTCTGGACTTGGCGTTTTCGTACGCATACTCTTAATACCGTCCATTACAACTTCAGCGATATGTTTTTCACTTAATAAACCAAGTTTTGAACGATAATTATTTAAAGATGCCGTAATCGTATTATCACTGACAGATAGCACACCAAAAATTCCTGAACCACGTCTATCTTCTGTCACTAAAGCAAAACCATTTTTAATCGCTTCTTTAGGGTCATTAATATGAATCGTTTTACCACGGTGAATGATTTCAGCACCTGGTAAGCTTTCTCTTAAACCAAAGATAGCTTCCATTAATTCTGAACGTTGTGCCCCTACTAAACCGGCAACACCAAGAATTTCTCCTTCTTTCAATTCAAATGAACAATCTTTAAACGAAAGTGGATTAGGCGATGTATAGTTTTTCACTTCTAAAATATTATTTTCACCTGGCCCAAAATCTTTAATAGGAAATTGGTTAACCAATTCACGTCCTACCATGTGCTTAATAATTTCATTAATGGTAATTTCCTGAGAGTCAAAAGTTCCAACATATTGACCGTCACGCATAATCGTTATTTCATTAGAGATACGTAAAATTTCATCCATCTTATGTGATATATAAATAATTCCCATTCCTGTTTCTCTTAACGCATCAATAACTTTAAATAAATTTTCAACTTCAGCAGCCGTTAATGATGAAGTAGGCTCATCCATGATTAATATTTTTGCCCGATGAGAAACGGCTTTCGCAATTTCTACGGATTGTTGTTGCGAAATCGTCAACTCACCTAATTTCATTTTTGGTGAAACATTTAATCCAATAATATCTAAAAACTTCTTAGCTTCTTCTTCCATTTTCTCATGGTCAACCAATAAGCCTTTTTTCGGATAATTTCCTAAAAACATGTTTTCAGCAATTGTCATCTCCGGAATAGGTTGTAATTCTTGATGAATCATTGCAACACCATGGTCCAATGCTTCTTTAGAATTTGTGAAATTTACTTCTTTTCCCTCTAGTACCACTGAACCATTATCACGAAAATAAATTCCATATAAGCACTTCATTAAAGTAGATTTACCTGCCCCATTTTCACCCATTAAAGCATGAACTGTACCGGCTTTTACTGTTAATTGTGCTTTATCTAACGCTTTAACACCTGGGAAAACTTTTTCAATGTCTTTCATTTCTAGCAACACTTGTTTTTCCACGTTTATCACATCCTTTTTTGCGTCATTTTCACTCATGATGATTTACATATCACCTTGATTAAAAATGGGCTTCTGCTCAAATGCTTGATCAGAAGCCCTCAGTCACTTATTTAAAATTATTCACCATATGCTTCTTTAATACGTGTTTGATATTGTTCAATCGTTTCTTCACGATAGTCTAAACGTTTTAACTGAGCATCTTCTGGTTTAGTTGCTTTAACATAATCATGCCAGAAGTATGGAGAAACTTCTTCACCATTTAATAATTTGATAGCTACTTCAGCAGCTGTATGTGATTGGTTGAAGTGGTCATTTAATACTGTACCTGTGAATTGACCTTTACCGATTAATTCTACAACTTCTGGTAATGCGTCAACACCTACAACGTAGATATCTTTGTTAATTTCACGACCAGCACCATTGATTGCTTGAACAGCACCTAATGCCATACCGTCATTGTTGGAGAAGATAACTTCTAAGTCATCACCATATTGGCTTAAAGCGTTCGCTGCAATTTCTTGTCCTTTTGCTTGATCCCAGTTACCACGTTGTGCTTCACCAAGAATTTCTGTTTTGATTGTTTTATCTAAAGTTTCAACTGAGTATTTAGTACGTTGTTCTGCATCAACGTTACCAGCGTCACCTTGAATCATGATATATTTAACAACGCCGTCGCCGTTAACATCACCATGATTTTCTAAACCTGCAATAATTTCACCTTGGTAAACTCCTGATTGACGAGCATCAACCCCAACATAAGCTGTTTTACCAGGCCATAATTCTAATGTTGAAGATGCTGGTTCACGGTTGATTAATACTACTGGAATATTTGCACTTTGTGCACTCAAGATGATTTGGTCTGCACCAGTTGGGTCTACTAAGTTAGCGATTAATAAATCTTTACCTTGTGCAATAAAGTTATTTAATTGCTCAGTTTGAGTAGCTTGGTCATTTTTACCGTCTTGGAATTCTAAATTGTATGTATTGCCATCTTTTTTACCTAATTCTTCAAAGTATGACGCTAATTCATTACGGAATAATGTCATGAAATTATCGTTGTATTGATAAATAGCAACACCAATTTCATAGGTTTTGCCTTCAGCTCTTACTTGAGTTGGTACATATGATACTAACACTAGCATCAAAGCTAAAAATGATAAAATAATTTTTTTCATCTAACTAAACTCCTTCTCTTCTCTCCAATGCGACAACAACAATCGATTAAGCGCTTAATCACTATGGCTTTAAAGTTTCTCAGTGAGTAGTGATTTGCAGAATAATATCCACTAGCCATTAAAAACATATTATGAAAGCCCTTTAACAGCATTATACAACGACTGTTAAAAAAATACAAGCAAATTTTTCACTTCGTTGAAAAATTTTTTCATTAAATTTTTTTATGAAATTGGTTTAGATAATCTATAGGTAAGCACTAATTTTTGTTCTATTCTAATAATTAATAGAACAAAGCAATTTATAGACGCCATTATCTTTCAAGACAATACATGTTTATAAACATAAATACTTTTTTATATCTCATTAATTGCTAAAACCTTCTTTAAAACATTATAATCAAATCACCTCAACCAGTAATAGTTCAAAAATAGACTATCATTATTAACAATAGATAGAGAGTAATACCTTCTCTATATCTTTTATTCACAATTTCTACCTTCTATTGCCCAGTCCCCATTTAACGAAAAAAAGACAAGTCCACCGACTTATCTTCTAAATAAATTGAGCCATATCATAAACATGAAACTTGCGAAAATCAAACTATCGAATCGATCTAACACTCCACCATGTCCTGGTAAAAAGTTTCCAGAATCTTTAACACCAAAATGACGTTTTAACGAAGATTCAACTAAATCTCCGAATTGACCGACAATCGATAAAATCGCACTCAACAACCATACATGTTCAACTAAACCTAAGTTAGGATTCACAATGCGTGAAAATAAAATCCCTACTAACATCGCAATGATGACGCCACCTAGAGACCCCTCTACCGTTTTATTAGGACTGACTTCAGGTGCTAAAGGTCGTTTACCAAAAAATCGCCCCACCAAATAGGCACCAATATCTGTCGCCCAAATGACAAAGAATAAATACATCAATGTCCCTAATCCCATATCACGAATCACAATGATGAATCGAAAACCAAAACCAACATAAAGTGCTCCAAACATCAATAAGGAAACATTCTCAAAATTCAAATTTTTATAGCGATATACCATCATAATTAATAGTGCCATACCACATAAATAGAATAAAAACTGCGAATTAGTGAGCGTAATCCAACTCAATGTATAATATGGTGGCAATACAATCAATGTCAATGCTAATGTCGCAACTACTCCGATTAAATTAAAATATGGAATATGTTTCATCCTAGCGATTTCAAACAATCCAACTACTGCAAGTACAAAAATCGCAAAAGCAAAGTATTGATTGCCTAATAAAATAAATGGTATAAAAATTGCTAATCCGATGACAGCACTCAATGTTCGAACTCTCAAATTACCACCCTTTCTAACATTTTCTTACAACTTACCAAAACGTCTTTGACGTTTACTATACGCTAACAGAGCTTTGTCAAAATCTTCTGTCGAAAAATCTGGCCACAACACGTCCGTAAAATATAATTCACTATACGCTGATTGCCATAATAAGAAGTTACTCAATCGTTGTTCGCCACTTGTTCGTATAATCAAATCTGGATTAGCAAACTCTCCATAGCGAGCAGTCGTTAAACGATTTGCAATTTGCGATACATCAATATCTGTAATCTCCAACTGCCCCGACTGTACATCTTGAACAAGATTGCGAACAGCATCAACAATTTCTTGTTGCCCACCATAATTAATCGCAAAATTTAGAATTAGCCCTGTACAATGCTGACTTTTTTGAATTGCTTGTTGCAAAATATTTTGCGTTTCTTCTGGTAATTTTGAAATATCACCAATACATTCAACACGACAATTATTTTCAATTAGTTCCGGTAAAAAAGCATTAAAGAACTCTTTCGGTAATCTCATTAAAAATTTTACTTCTTCCTCAGGTCTGCCCCAATTTTCAGTCGAAAAAGCATAAAGTGTTATAATTTTGACACCTAGTTGACTGGCATGCTTTGTTATTTGTTTGATTGTTTCGACACCACGTTTATGTCCTGCAATTCGTGGCAATAATCTTTTTTTAGCCCAACGACCATTACCGTCCATAATGATTCCAATATGGTGGGGAATGGCGATTTTATCTTGTGCCATATTCATTTCCTCGTTTTTACTATTTTTTCTCATTATAACAAATATATTACCAAAAATGAACACCTACCTGTATAAGCAAAAATGGGGCAATCATGCCCCACTTCATCTTGTCATTAAATATTTAAATAGCCCTCTCGTGCAGTCACACCAAAAGCATCAGCCAATTGTTGTAATTGCTCGTCCGTAATCGTTTGTAAAATTTCTCCTTGTGCACGCACATAAGTAAAGACTTGCCCTGCTTTTTCAGCTGTTTCAATTAAACCAAATGTTTCGTCCATATCACGTCCTGCACCATAAATTCCATGATGTGGCCATAACACTAAACGATTTTCTTTGAATTTAGCAGCTGTTGCCTCGCCAATTTCATTTGTACCAGGTACTAACCATGGGATAATCCCTACACCCTCTGGAAATACCACTAAACATTCAGTACACATTTGCCATAAAGTACGTGTAAATTCACGCTCGTCTAAAGAATGCGTAAAGGTCATTGCTAATAAATGACTAGCATGGCAGTGCATTACAATACGATTTTCTGGGTCAACCGATAAACGTGCAATATGACTCATTAAATGTGACGGTAGTTCTGAAGTTGGACGACCACCATTGACAAAGCCCCATAGTAATTCTACTGATTTGCCGTCTTTACCGATACGAATTACACCTAAACTATCTTCTGGGTCTTTTTCAACATTTTTAAAATATTTACCTGAACCTGTAACGATAAAGTAACGTCCTGCTAACGCATCTCCCTCAAAATCAATTGGAATGACACGTTCAACGTGGTTAATATCCAAATACTCAGCTACTTCACTCTCATCTAATAAGTAACTAATATTACCACCATTACGTTCGTCCCAACCTAAACGATACAAGTTGGCAGTTGTATCCATCATTTCACGAACAAATTTTGCATCTAAAATATTTTTCATTTGACTTCTCCTTATTTTAGTTCTACTTAACTATTCCTATGTTATAACATATTATAACACATTTCTTACGAACGTTTGCTCAACACATCTTTTTCATACTGCTCGACTTCAGCAATCCAATCAGTACCGACTGGTACATTGTTTTGTAAGCAATAATAATCCCATACAGCCGCAAATGGCAATGATTTTAATTCTTCTGTTAATGCTAGACGTTTTGTAAAATCACCAGCTAACTCGACTTCTTTTAATGTATCAAGTGGTGCTAATAATGCTAATAAAACTGCTTTAATCGTATTGCGTGTTCCAATTACCCAAGCAGCAACACGGTTGATTGTCGCATCAAAGAAATCTAAACCAATGTGCGTTGTTTCCAACAAATCATTATTAACAATCGTTTCAGTAATGCGTTGCAATACATCATCCATAATAACAACATGGTCTGAATCCCAACGCACAGGACGGCTAACGTGTAAATATAAGCCTTGATTAAATGGTTTAACAGCTGCCATTTTATCTGCCGGGTCTTCTGTTGGGTGGAAATGCCCAGAATCAATCGTCCATAATAAACCACGTGTTAAGGCATACGCTAAGTAAAATTCATGCGTTCCAACAGTAAACGATTCTGCTCCCATACCAAATACTTTACCTTCTACGGCATCAACTGAATATTGTGGATTAATCTCTTCATTTCGCGCTGCATCTAATGCTGCTAATAAACGTTGACGTGGTGCCACTCGGTCAATTGGATTATCTTTTGAGCCGTCAGGTAACCAAATATTATTGACAGATAAAATACCTGTTTCTTTACCAAAATACTCTGAAATACGACGACTACGACGTGTATGTTCAATCCAAAAATCACGAATCTCATCATCAGCAGAGCTTAGTGTTGTGACTGCTGATTTTGGATGAGAGAATAGGGTTGGATTAAAATCAAGTCCTAATCCATTTTTCTTTGCCCAATCAACCCATGGTTGATAATGTTTTGGTTCGATTTGGTCAGAATCAATTTTTTCATCTGTATCAGTATAGATTGCGTGTAAATTTAATTTATGTTTACCTGGAATTAAGCTAAAAGCTTTATCTAAATCATCACGTAATTCTTTTGGCGTACGAGCAGCACCTGGATAATTTCCACTAACTGAAATTCCTCCAGTTAATTCTTGGTCTGGAAATTGAAATCCTTTCACATCATCACCTTGCCAGCAATGCATTGATACTTTTACATTCGCTAGACGTTTCAATACTTCTTCTGTGTCCACACCTAATTCAGCATAACGTGCTTTTGCTAATTCATACGCTTGTACAATTTGTTCTTTTGTTGCCATTTTTTCTGCTCCTTTTTTGATTCGTTTGTATTGAGTTGCCATTCATTTCAAAGTGTTCCTTGTCGCACTATTCTATTTCGGTTCGTTCGGGCTGCCTCGACGTCCACTTCAAAAGTCCCCTTTATGCGATTCTCGCATATCGGTGACTTTCTCCAGTGATTCATTTCAAAGCGTTCCTTGTCACACTATTCTATTCCGGTTCATTTGGGCTGCCTCGACGTCCACTTCAAAAAATCCCTCTGTGCATTTCATGCACGTCGGTATTTTGCTCCAGTGTTTCGAGGCAAAACGCCCTCTCTCACACTATATTTTTCCGGCTCCAAGGAACTGAAATGACATCCACTTCAAAAGTCCCCTTTATGCGATTCTCGCATATCGGTGACTTTCTCCAGTGATTCATTTCAAAGCGTTCCTTGTCACACTATATTTTTTCCATTTCTTTTGTAAATTGTTCTAAAATTGTCGCATCATATTGTGTTTGTGGTAAATATTCTACTACTTCAATTTTTGCACTTAAAAACTCTCGTGCTGCTTGTACATCTTCAAAATGTCCTTGTTGTATCATTTGAACAAGTATATTTCCATATGCTGTTCCTTCGCCAGGCCCTGCTATGACTTTGCGATTTAACAAATCAGCAGTCAATTGATTTAATAAGGCTACATTTGAGCCGCCCCCAACAATATGTAAGGTATCAATAGTTTGATCAGACAATGTTTCAATCCGTTTGATTTCATAGACATAAGACAAGGCAAGATTGGAATACACTGCCATTACCAGTTCACCAATTGTTTGGGGAACAACTTGATTAGTCTCACGACAATATGAGCGAATCGCTTCAATCATATTGTCTGGATTCGTAAACCGGTCATCATTCAGATTAATAAATTGTTGAAATGGTGCAACCGTTGACGCAGCTTCTGCCATTTCAGCATAAGTCAATTCATATTGCGTCATGCGAGCAATTTCTTGAATACTCCACATACCAGTAATATTTTTCAAGAAACGATAGGTGCCGTATGCTCCCCACTCATTCGTGTAATTAGCTAAACGTGCTGCCTCACTATTTATCGGTGTAGTCGTTTCAATACCGATTAAAGACCAAGTGCCTGAACTCAAGTATGCCCAATTTTTACTATTTTCCGTTGCAGGAACTCCGACCACAGCACTAGCCGTATCATGCGTTGCGACAGCAATCACTGTACAATCTGGATAAATCGCTTGTTCGCTCAAGGACTGTTTCAAAGGCCCTACCACTGTCCCACTCTCCACTAGAGTTGGTAAAATCGTTACAGGAACATTGGCTGCCACTAATAATTCATGGTCATAATCACGACTACGTAAATTTAAAAATTGCGAACTTGAAACATTACTTACTTCACCTACTGCTTTTCCTGTAAGAAAATAAGCGATATAGTCCGGTATAAATAACAAACGGTCAGCTTGACTTAATAATGCTGGCTCTTCACGATAAAGTTGATACAATGTATTAAATTCTAAAAATTGGATGCCAGTTTTTTCATAAATAGTTTTTGCACTTACTGACTCAGTATAAGACTCAATCGCACCTTGTGTACGGCTATCACGATACGCAACTGGATTGGCTAATAAGGCTCCGTCTTCATCTAATAACACATAATCAACTGCCCATGTATCAATCCCAACTGTACAGCTATCAATGCCCAATTCCTTAACTTTTCTCAGACCATTCAACACTTCTTGGCATAAATGCTGAATATCCCAACGTTCTTTTCCGTCTCGATAACTAAATCCATTTTTAAAACGATGCACTTCGGTAAACTCAATACTCTCATTGTAATTCGCTAAAATTAAACGACCACTCGATGCACCAATATCTACTGCTACATGATAAGACAATGTGATTCCCTCCTTGTTCTAGCTTTCTATATATCTATTTAATCGCAAATTGATTTGTGTTACAATATCAGTTAAACAGTATAAAAGTATCAAATATACAGGTGAATGATGAACACAATTACAAACTATTTATTACAAAACACACAACATGAAATTGAACAAAGACGTCTGAATCGCTTTATTCCGGATATACCTGGTATTTCAGATGTTCCTACTGGACATGTACCGATTTTACAAGATGCCTTATTCTTTCAAAATAAAGATGTCTTTATTAGTAAACATAGCCGTTACGCTGCATACCCAGAGCATTCACATCAATTTTTAGAATTTAATTACATGGTTCAAGGTGAATGCCAACAAATTATTAATGGCGAACCGATTACTTTGTCAGCTGGCGATTTACTCTTAATGGATACAGGAAGTACGCATTCCATACAACCACTCGGCGAACAGGATATTTTATGTAATCTACTCTTTCATAATAATCACTTATCTTTAGAATGGTTAGGGGATTTAAAAAGTAAAAACAGTCTATTGTACCAAGCATTACTGCACCAGTCATCGTCAAAAAGACAACGTTTTGCCTTAATCAGAGCAAATGAAGATAATCAAATTCAACGTATCATGGAGCAATTGCTGACGGAATATTTCTTGCCGTCTGATTTCTCAGAGTCAATTATTTCACATTATATTCCGATTCTCTTGTATGAAATTGCTCGTCACTTACCTGAATTAACGAGCGACCAATTTGAACAGGCTACACATGAACCGTTTTATAAGGCATTGGACTTAATTGACCGTCAATATGCTCAGTTAACCTTAAATGACGCTGCTCGCATACTTAATTTTAATAAAAACTATTTGAGTAATTTGATAAAAGATAAGAGTGGCAAAACATTTACAGAACTTCTTAATGAGAAGAAATTAAAAAAAGCGCAATTACTCATTCAATCGACAAAATTGCCAATTAATGAGATTGCGCAACAAGTCGGTTACTCCAACCGAACCTATTTTTATAAAAATTACAACGACTACTTTGGTCACTCGCCTGCGTTTGACAGAACACAAGATACGAGTTGAATTGTGAACATTATCTAATAATCTAAATTAAACAGTCTATTTTGGAATAATTTCAATAAGTGTCAATAACTGTAATTATATGAAACGACCTTACTCCACAATATCCATTCACTAAAAAGCTTTTTATCCACCTGCACTCTTATATTTTTTTAATCCTAAAGTCCAAATTGTTTTATATACTAGTACAAAAGATACAATACCTACTAAACTATTGATAAAAAATGAGGTGTTAATCAGCCTATCATTGAATAATAAATCTCTTACAGGAAAATAACCAATAAATCCAAAAGGTATGATTACTAATAAATTACGAATAAAGGCTGGATATATTGACAAAGGGTAATTAGCTAATTGCGAAATTTCCCATATAATACTTTTCAAACCGTCGTTGGAAAGCCACCAGAAAGAAAGACTACTCAAAAACAAGTAAATAGCGTATTTTACTAAAATTGCAGAAATTAAATAAATTACTAATTTTAGTAGAAAAATCGCATTGATTATTTCATTCATTTGAATGAGTGAAAATACTAATAATCCAAAAGAAAAAATCGCTTCGAAGACCGACTCTTCATCTAATTGAAAAATAACAAATTGATATAATATGTTTAGCGGTCTTAAAAGGAAAATATCTAACTCTCCGGTATGAATCATATAAGGAATTTCCAAAACTGTTACAAAAAAGATTTCCCAGATTGAATTAGATAACATAATAAAACTATAAAATAACAGCATCTGATACCCATTAAATTCCCCTAATAGATTTGTCGTATTCATAATAATATATAGTACAAACAAATTAGAAATCGTATCAACAAAAAATCCTAAATTACCTAAAAGAAAATCCACCGGATACAGTTTTATTCTGTTAATATCCATCCTCACAAACGATTTATATAGCGAAATATGAAAACAAATTTCTTTAATCATAGTCATCCTCCCATTATTTCAATTTTTTGATAAATGCTTTTATGTACTATAATTAAAACGATAGAAAAAAACGCCAGCCAAAATAATTGGATTTTTATTGCAGTAATAGCATTAAAAGTAGCAATTCCACTAAGCATAGCTACAGGATAATAATTGATGGAGGCAAATGGTGTGAATAAAACGATTTTTTGTAAGAATACAGGATATAAATCAATTGGCAGTAATCCGCCACCAAATAGTAATAGTAATCCAGATACTAAACTTTTCAAACCACTAATACTGATTAATTGTATAGAAAGGAGACCTACAATGTATCCTAAAATAAAGCTTAATATCCAACTGAACAGTGATGATAAAATGATTAATATTGAAAATTGAGGATTATCCCAATAATAAATGCTTTTATAAAAAAATACAAAATATAATAACCAAATTGGTAAAACACGATAACAAAATCGATACAGCACATGACCACATTGAATACCAAAATTCATAAATAATAGACTTTGAGGTCTTTGTAAAAGTATTGCAATATCTCCCTTTAAAATTTTACTAGATATAAAATCAGCAGAGGAAAATATCGGTAACAATATTGAAAAGGTTAAAGCGAATAAAGTATAAATAGAAATAATATTTGTGTCTATATGTTCAACTTGTTCAACATATTTCCATACATAAAATTGTACCAGTATCGCTACAAAAGTACTCATAATACTAAAGATATTATTCATCTTGTACCGAATATTAACTTTAAATTGGTAATAAGCATACGTACAAATTTGATTCATGCTTCTATCTCCTCGTAATAATGACAATTTCAGAGAAAGTTAGTGGCGCAAAAACAAATTTCTTATCTCCAAACATTTTCTCTACTAATTTTCTTACCTGTTCTTCTGAAATAACCCTTTCATCAAAATAATATTCTTTTGATGAAATATTTTCTGTTAATAATTTGAGTTCGCTTAAACTATATTCAAACTTTTCTACTGTCTCAATCGTAACCTTTCGATAGAAACTATATCGATTTTTATACTCCGACACAGTTCCATCAAATACATTTTTTCCTTCACTTAAAAGAATAATTCGATTACATACTTTTTCAATTTCTTGAAAATCATGACTTGTAATTAAAAATGTTGTGCCTTTAGCTTGATTGACTTTTAAAATAATTTCCATTAATTTTTGTTTAGTTTTCACATCCAAACCAATAGTAGGCTCATCCAATACGACTAACTTCGGAGAATGTAAAATAGAACATATAAATTCTGCTCTCATTCTCTGTCCTAAAGACAATTCTCTCACTGGCTGTTCAACAAATTCTTTCACTTCTAGTTCTTCAATTAACCAATTTAACCATTCTTTATCTTCTTGAGTATACTTTTTATAAATTTTTTGCAAAAAATAAAACGAATCAATTAGAGGTAAATCCCACCAAAGATGTGATTTTTGACCGAATAATACTCCAATATTTAAGGCATTCTTTTTTCGACTTATGAAAGGGAATTTATTAAAAACCATAATAGAACCTGAGTCCGGAGGCATAATACCTAAAATCATTTTGATTGTAGTGGATTTCCCCGCACCATTTTCCCCAATATACCCTACTATTTCACCTGAATTTACATTGAATGATAAATCATCAATAATTAATTTTTTCATTTTCCTCGAGAAGATTCTCTTTAATACAGATTTTTTTAATTGATTCTCAGTATCTATATAGCTCTTATTTACATTATTTAACTCAATTAACAATATTTCCCCTCCAATCATCTATCCTTTAATTCATTGATACTAAACGTCTTATTAAGTAAATGAAAACTTCTAAAATTCGACAAAGTATAGGCTCCATATTCAGGAAACAATAATCATGGAACTAAGCAGAATGTCCATAAATTTTAACAACTGGAATTAAAGATACTGATTTATCAACAATCTTATCCATCGATTTGTTAGAATTTACAACCTTTGACCAGTTCCTATAGAAAAATAGTCATTTTTTGGTTTACGATGGTGCGACTTGGCACAAATCAAAAATCCTTGTTATTCCTGAAAACATTGGTATTACACGCATACCACCCTATACATCCGAAAGGAATCCCATAGAACATATCTGGAACAAATACGAACTATGGGATATAAAAATGAATGTTTTAACTCGTTAAACGATGTTGTTAATCGACTATACGAGGCAATCAATAAGTTGACGAATGATACAGTTAAAAGTATTACCCCTAGAGATTAATTTACATTGAGAATGACACTCTTACTCAAACTCTACATCTGTTTGGTGCATCTCAAGCATTTCACGCATTTTTGGTAATATTTCTTCATACGCATTTAACATATCTTCTTCTACAGGCTCACCTTGAGCATAGGCAGCTAAATTTTGGAGTGCCAACATCCAACGTGTTAAATAGTGAGCTGTCGACTCATCAATCGCTTCAATCCAATTAGTGAAACGCAATGTCGTCACATTTTCTTCTCTTGCGATTAATTCAATTGCTATTGTACTATTGTCCCACGTAAAAGCAACTAATTCAGGTGCTTCAACATCTAAAATCATATAATCTGCCATTGCATCATCACTTCGATATTCGAGCGTTCCACCTGCACGGAAATCAGTCCACTCTAACTCACTAAACCATTTTTCAGTTTCATTCACAATAATATTCCACAAGAAATCAGCTGAAACATTTACTTCACCGTCAAAGTCAATTGTTAAACCATGATGATGATGTCCTTCATGGTGGTGATGTCCACAACCACACTGATGACCATGCTCATGGTGGTGATGATGTCCATGGTCATGCCCTCCACAGCAATGTTCACTGTGGTCGTGGTGACAATGGTGTCCGTGGTCGTGTCCACAATGACAATGTTCACCGTGTTGATGTTTTGTTTCTTCTGTTGACATAATTAAAACTCCTATCTTTTTTTGATCACTCTCGTTCGCCTATTTTTATTCCGGCTCCAATGAGCTGAAATGACATCCACTTCAAAAGTTCCCTTGATGCGTTTCACACATCCGGAAACTTTCTCCAGTGGTTCATTTCAAAGCGCTCATTGTCGCACTATTTATTTAAATTTTGGTTTATAAAATTGGCGTCTGTCTAATGCATAAACTGGTTCTGAATAATCGCCACCTTCAACTTTATTGACAGCTGTTAACATCATATTGATATTAGCATCCATTAAATCGATTTGATGTACCAATTCAGCTTCTAAAATTTGTGGGACAACTGGACTACCGAACTCCAGTTTACCATGATGCGCTAGCACAACATGTTTTAGCAAAATAATGGATTCCATTTCAGGATTAATACCAATCTCCGTACAAGCACGGTCGATTAGCTCACTCATCAATACTAAATGCCCCATTAACTTGCCTTTTAACGTATATTCTGTCGAAATCGCTCCACTCAACTCAATCGTTTTCCCAATATCATGTAAAATCACACCAGAAATTAACAGGCTGGCATTAAGGTCTGGATAAATTTTTAGCAAAGCACGTGCAATACGCAACATCGAAACTGTATGGAAACTTAAGCCACCAGCCATTGCATGATGATGACGTTTTGCAGCTGGAAAGACATAGAAATCTTCATCCACCATTTTCAAAACTTTATGTACGACTCGAATAATATTTGGTTCTTTTATCAGAAAAATAGCTTCATTAATCTCACTCTCAATTTCGGAACGTTTTACACCAATATGTTCAACATATAAAGTAGGATCATCCGGCTCACCTGCTTCAGCTAAACGAATTTGCTTAATTTTTACTTGTGGCTTACCTTGATATAAATCTTTTTCTCCACGTAAAAAGACAACACGTCCAGCTTTAAAGCGATCTATTTCTTCCTCAGTCGCTGACCAATACATTCCTTCAATCGTAGCAGACGAATCTTGAAAACTAAATGCGATAAATGGATTACCATTTTTTGCAACACGTACATCTGCACTCTTTAATAATACAAATAATGCAAATTCTTCTCCTACTTGAACATCTTTCAATAAATAGCTCACTAATTTACCTCCTCTCCTGAAATAGCGATTGATTCCTCTAATTTGATGACTGGTAACTCTGCAAATGTTTCATTCGCTTGTGGGTCAAATGTAAAGAACAATACTTGCGTTGTTTTACTGAACGCCAATAAAACTTGGTACATACTTGTCTTACGATATTCATCAAAATTAACAAATGCGTCATCAATCATTACTGGTAATTTTACCATTGCCGTAGCACTTTCTACAAATGCCAATCGTAAGGCAACATATAGTTGCTCCAATGTTCCTTGAGAAAGTTCATGTAGCTCAAATAAAATTCCACTAAACTGCATGACTTTCACACCTGTTTGATTCAACTTAATTTGGTTATAGCGACCATAACTTAATTGCTCAAAAATTTGATTCGCTCGTTCAACAATCGTTGACACTGGATTATCAATTCCATGTCGCAATGTTTTGTAAATAATATTCATCGCTAAACGTTTCGTTCCCCACATTAAAATAGCTCGTTGAATTTCTTCTTTCTTATTCGCTAATTGCTGCATTAAACTTTGATATGTGCCGTCTTGCTCTAAGTAGCGAATTTCCACTTCTAAATTAGCTCGTTGCGTATGATGTGGCGATAATTGAAGACGAGCTTGCTCTAAAGCAGATTCTAAACGCTTATAATCCTCTACCAATGTTTGCTTGTTTTCTACCAATGCCAATGCCTCTTCGAAACCAGCCATTTGGTCTTGATAGAGCACCTGTTTTTCTTTCAATTCTTCGATTCGCTCATTGATTAAAACTTTTTGTGAAAATTCAGCTTCATTTTGACATTCCGTCTGATTTAAAATCTCATTTACTAATTGCTGATGTGCAGTAGTTTCTCCGACTAATTGCTCGATTTGTTGTTGTGCATCACTAATTTTTTCTTTTAATGACTGCCCTCGTAATTGCGTTACTTTTAATTGTGCTTCAATTTCTTCCACAAATCTTATTTTCGCTCTTGTGCTATCTTCTTCCGGTGGAAATCGCTCAAAGAATGGTTGTAGTAAAATCAGCCACTGTGTAATTTTTTGCTCTAACTCTTCTTTTTCCAATTCAAATTTCTCATGTAATTTTTTAGCATCAAAATAAGTTTTTACTGGATTAGTTTTCAGTACCCATTCTGCATCCGCAGTAGGATAAAAACCAATGCCTACGAGCCACTGTTTTAATAGATGCTCAATATTATTTTGCTCTAACACAATCGCTTCTAATGCTTCTTCACGCTGATTAATTTGAATGCCTACTAATTTGCTTTGTTCTTGATACGCGATATCCTTTTCACGCAGCTCATGGATTTTCTTCAAAATCGGACTATTATGAAATTGGTTAAACTTTTTACGATGATTATAAAAAATCGATAATAGACTTGCTAACCCAATAAAGATTCCTACAATACCGACCCAAAACAGTACCGTTAACTCATCATGTTGTGCAATAAATTGGCTAACAGCGATAAAAAGACCAATTACAAAAAATAAAGCTCCTAAAAAGTAATGATTTAAACTAGTTTCTTCAAAAAGGATTGCTTCTTCATTCATTCTTTGATTTTCAAGTTTTGCGACTTGTGAACGAACGATAGCACTGTAATTTTGCTGCTCTTTACGTTGCTCAATATAAACTTTACGTTCAGCTTTTAAATTTTCTTCCTGCTTAGTAAACTCCAATTTTTGAGCCTGTAAATTCAATCCTGTTTCGACCTTTTGCAAATACTCTGCCTCTTGCGAAACTTTTTCTGGATAGAACTGACCACGTATGGCTAACTCATTCATCAGTGTTTTTTGCTCAGAGATACGTTCGATTAATTGTTCAATTTTCGATTGTAATTCTTTCGCCTGTTGGGTTTCTGCCCACCATTTTTTACGTTCTGTCTCATGATTCACTGCCCAATTATAACGTGTCATCGTGCCAATTTCGCCCTCAATCAGCGTAATTTTTTCTTTTAATTGGGCTATTTCCTGCTCATTTTTTTTCATTTCTGCTAAAGCATTTTTTAATTGCTCCGGAAAAGCTACTGGAATATCCGTATAAACCAAGCCCTCTAATTCACGAGTGGCAGCACGATGTTTTAAATAACTATCATAACGACCAATTAACTTGTCTTGTTCACGCATTTGCAAATCCAATTGCTTAATCTGCTCATCAAGTGCTTGAATTTGAGCAATTTCTTCATCACGTTGTATTTTTAATTGGTCATACTTAGATAAAGTCCGTTTTACTTCTTCAACTCGCTGTGCTAACTCATCATACTCGACTAACAACTGATTAAGTGGACGGCTATGTCCTTGTGGTCGATACAAATCATCCGATTCTTTTTCAAATTGTTTAGCACCTTTTAAAAATTGGTCGCTCCCAACTGTTCCGATACTCAAAAAATAATCATTCATTTGTTCTGCATCGAGTTTTGCTAATTCTTGCAAATTTTTCAAATTAAATGCATAAAAAGTATCAAATAATGTTTCATCAAGTCCTGACAATAAAGTATCTAATAATTCCGGTTCATACACATCACCATTTGCAGATTGAATGGATAAACCTTGCAATGTCCGTTCTATCCAAATATCACCATACGGCGTATCCACCAGTAAAATACGCCCACCATATCGGTCGCTCTGCTTTGGCTCATACCTATTTTGCTGATTGACTCGTTTGCGTTTCGTTGGAAATCCAAATAAGATACTACGGATAAAAGACTGTAAAGTGGATTTTCCTGCTTCATTTGCACCATAAAACAATTGTAATTGCTCACTAATTTCGAATTGCTGATTGACCCACTTTCCATATCCATAAATATCTAGGGTCTTAATTCTCATCCACTTCACCACCTTTCTCTTCCATACCAAATGTCTGCACCAATAAATTTTTAGCAGACTGCTTCATTTCATGCTTCAAATGCTCATCTAATTGCAAAGCGTGCTGATATTTTTTCAATAGACTATGCTGAAATAATTCACTCATAACGTCTTGATAAAGTGTCCCAGTTTCCAATTCCGAGATAGCTTGCGTATAGCTTTCTTGTAGTTCATCATCATAATTGAACACTTGTAACGACACATCACTCGATTGAATAATTTTGATAATTTGAACAAAATGGCTATTATCCGTATCTTGCTCAAAGAAATCCATAACTTCTTTACTCGCTAATGCTGCTAAAATTTCTTCACTCAAACGTTGGGCTTGTGTTAACTCGATTGTCACCAAATAAGATTGTTGTGTACCAATCGATTCACTGCGATAGTTATCAATAATTTGGCGAATTTCATTTACCAAATCCATAACTTGCCAATTCGATTGACTCTCTAATCTTGCCTGTTCCCACACAACTGGAGCTAGTGAAATAAACTCACTGCGAACGGGTTGTTGTGCTGTTAATTCAATGATATACGCACCTTTATCTCCCATTTCAAGACGATGACGCCCTTGAATCGTGCCTGAATATTGAATCAATGGCACAGATGATAATAGTTTTGCTTGATGTACATGACCCAATGCCCAATAGTCATATTGCTTACCAACCAAATCTCCTACTGAAAAAGGGGCATAATTACCTTGTTCTTCGACATTTCCATGCAATAAACCAATAGTAAAATCCGTTTCATAAGGATTTACAGGATAATCTTTTGCCTTTTGTTCCTTAATCCAACGTTTAGTGTAGCTAAACCCATAGAATCGAACCGTTTCACCTGTTTTACTAGTAAAATCAAATGCACGAATCGTTTCATCAGCAAATACATAAACATTTTCTGGATATTTTGGTGACACCTTTTCTAAATCAATATAATCATGATTGCCATGCGACAAAACAACTTGAATTTCAGCTTGCTTTAAGCGCAGCATCTGCTGATAAAAAAAGTGTTGAGCTGCAATGGTTTGTTTCGTTGCATCATACAAATCACCGACAATCACCATTACATCAACTGCTTGATTAATCGCAATGGAAACACATCGTTCAAATGCCAAAAATGGAGCTTGAATCAGCATTTGCTGTAAAGTCGCATCTTGTTTTGCTATGCCAGCAAAGGGTGTATCAAGATGTAAATCTGCAACGTGTAAAATCTTCATGCGACTTTTCCTCCTCTAAAATTTTTTCGCTGATTTCTTAAAAAATACCAACTGCCGTAAATCGTAAACCGATTAACATACAGTTGGTACAAAACACCTGTTCAGTGAAATAGACAGTAGACAGCTTAAACTATCTCTGAATACTCCTCCTTAACAACTACGCATTATCCTTTGTACCTGCATAAACTTCTTGCAATGGTACTGTAATAATACGATTGATATCTTCCATCACTTGACTTAATTGGCGTTCACTCTCCATTAATTTTTTAATGGATTCATTCGCCACTACTTTTTCAGAAAATTCTTGATAGTGTTTAATTTCTTCTTCGGTTGGTTGTTCGCCAGTCATTTGTTTCATTTGGAATGATTGTGTTAATTGTTTAAATTCTTCAAACAAAGCATTTGATGCTTCATCTTCTTGAATAGCTTTCATTGAACTAACTAATGTTTTATAAGCATCCAAATTTCTTAAATCTCGTTCTAATTGATTCGCTGTATCGTAAATATTATTTTGTGACATATACTACTCCTTATTCTAGTTTTCACTATATTTTTTGCATGTCTTCTAAATCTTAAATTGTCTTATAAAACGATTTAACTAGACAATTAATCGCACGCAAATGTTTGTCTATCTCTATTAATCATCATAACAAAATCATGCCATTTCTACAATGAAAATGTAAAAATATTTATAAAATTCTTTCAGCTACTCAACAATGTTTAAAATGGCCATTGTAAAGTACTTGCCCACTCTCGAACATCATGCAGTAACTGACCAGCACCGTCACTCAAATTACCAGCTTTCTCACCCAACCAATTACCAGCATTATCAAAAAATGATGAAAAATCAAAATCTGAAAATAAATTTGAGAAGTCAAGATTATTCGCAATCGACTGATTCGTATCTTCGGTCATTTGTGATGCCATGCCAACTGAGAAACTTGTTTGTGGGGAATTATACATCAAATTAGTTGTCTGAATATTAAATAATTTCCCCATACCTGTCGGCATTAATTCATCGAGATTACCGTCATTGACATTATCTAAACCAACCCACGTGACAATCGTAAAATCTGGTGTGTAACCAACCATCCATTTGTCACGAGTTTGCATATTTCCCTCACTCACTTCGGTACTACCAGTCTTACCGGCAATTAAACCAGCATCTGGTCCAGCACCATAAGCTGTACCATAGCCACCATAAGTATCCAACATCATACTCGTCATATCAGCTGCAACCTTTGGTGTCATAACTTTATACTTAGTCGGACGCTCATTATTGTAGACAACCTTACCGCTCGCATCTTCAATTTTACGAATGAAACTACTCTCATAACGAATTCCGTCATTTGCAAAAGCTGCGTACGCAGTCGCTAATTGAACAGGCGACACCCCTTTTTGCAGTGCACCTAAAGCTAATGTTAAGGCTTTATCTTCATTTGGCAATGAAATACCAAATTGTGACAATTTATTCACAGCCGTATCAATTCCAAATTTATCCATTAAATAAACAGCAGACGTATTTTTACTTTGAGCCAATGCATAATATAATGGTACTTCACCACTTTCAGCTGTTTGACGGTCATAGTTTTCCGGCGCATAATTATTCGTGCCATATCCTTTTACAACGTCAGGAACATTCGAGTGAATGGTATAACCACGCTCTAACGCTGTCACATAAACAGCTAAAGGTTTAATCGTTGACCCCGGTGAACGATGCATATCCGTTGCACGATTAAAGCCACGATAAGTATATTCGCCTCGACCACCATAAATCGCCATAACTCCACCATTACTTGGATTGACGACTACACTCGCACTTTGAACCACTGGTTCCGTTCCGTCATCACCAAAAATCCAATGATTCGTATACGCATTGTCTAATACATTTTGATATGCAGTATCCAAATGAGTATAGATTTTATATCCTTTTGATAATAAATCTTCTTCTGGGATGCCAATTTTATTCACTGCTTCTGTTATCACAGCATCAAAATATGCTGGATATTCGTGACTAGGGTCTTCGTAATAACCGTCATACACATTAATACTAGTCGCTTTAATACTTTCTGCATCGCTTTGACTAACAATGCCCTCACTCGCCATTAAATCAGCCACTACATTGCGACGTTTAATCGCAGCCTCATAATCATCGATTGGATTATACAAACTTGGCCCTTTTAGCATACCAGTTAATACCATACTTTCAGCGTAATCCAAGCTATTGGCACTATGTCCAAAATATTTTAACGCAGCATCTTCAATTCCCCATACACCATTACCATAATAGGCATGGTTTAAGTACATTTCTAAAATTTGATCTTTCGTAAATTGCTTTTCAATTTCTAAGGCTAAAAAAAGTTCTTTTAACTTACGTTGAATTGTTTGGTCCAGCGTTAAAAACGCATTTTTTGCAAGTTGCTGGGTAATTGAACTTCCTCCCCCACCTGATGTATTACGATTCACTAATAAACGGACAACTGCACGTCCCATACCGACAATATCAAACCCATTATGCTGATAAAATCGTTTATCTTCGGTTGCGACAACTACTTCTCGCATTGCAGGTGAAATATTTTCTAAACTAACATAAGTTCCTTTTTGGTCTTGAAGTGAACCAGCCATTTCATCACTGTTATCATAAATCGTTGTATGTGACCTTAACGCTTCTTGTAATGTTGATACACTTGTCGTCTTTGCGATTAAAACTAAGTAAGATGACATCATTAATGTCACACTCATGCCAATAAATATAAGCCACTTCCAACCACGATAATATCGCCACACATTTTTTATACCATTCCAATAATGTCGCCAGCCTTTTCGATTCGCTCTCATATCAGTGACACCACCTTTCAATCGTTCTCCATTCTATCATATAATTAAATTTCGAAAAAATCATGACAATATTGCGAAAAATTTGAATTTTCTTTGATAAAACAAATTGGGTACAAAGTTCTAGCAGCAAATCATGCTCTAATTAGAACTTCATACCCAAAAATTGTATTTAAAGTAATGGTTTACTACATTCTATATTTTACGGAATATAGTAATAAGCACCATTTGTAATGATTTCTGCGATTTGATGAATAGACATATCTGAATTTAATTCATAACTATCTGCCACTATTCTCGAATCTAAATCCCATTGAGAGATTAACTCTTGTAACTCAGCTGCACTCTTAATGAATCCCTCTGACTCTAAACGACTCGCAATTTCAGACGACGCTTCACCACTGTTAACAGTAAAGGTTCCGACTTTAGCTGGCTCGCTAGGTGTTTCAGATGAATTATCACTACTTGTAGATGTTTCGCTACCATTTGTTGCTGCAATTGAATTACTTGATGATGTATTATTATTTTTTGTCAATTTCTCATTAAGCGAATCACGCTCTTTTTCTAAAGTCGCCTTTTCTTCTTGCAACTTACTAATCTGGTCACGATATTTAGTCAATTCCTCATCATTTGATTGAGATTGACTAAATAACGAATTGACTTTAATACCTGAAACTGGTACATGCCCTTGTCCAAAAATCGCAAAGGCTCCCGTGAAAATAGCTGCCAATAAAAAAGCAATCCCTAATGTCTTTAATGTTTTTTTATTCATACTCTTTCCGTCCTTTCTAACGATTTTCAATGTAATCGTCGACAATCAATTGAACGGTTTTAACATTTAAGGTAACATCATTAGCAATTTCTTTCATTGTGAATCCTTGTGAATACAAACGAATTACTTCTTCTTTTGTTAAATCTGAAATTTCATTTAATTCAATGATTTCTAATGGAACTTCTTCAACTGGTTCAGAATCTTGTCCACCAAAATTTAACATCATCGGTTCACTTAATTCTTGTTCAATCTCAGAAATTCTTGTTTTGATTGCAAACAATTCTTGTGAATGTTGAGTTTGTAAATTTTCTAATTGTTCTAGCACTTCATTATCATCACTTGCGTAAAATGACGCAATTAACAATACTATTGCAATCGCTAGAAAAGCAATAACTAAAATCCAAATATCCATATTGCACCTCTTTCATCTTTATCTCTTACTATTTTATGAAAAATCACAATAGTTTGCAATAAAAAGGTATTACAATCAGATTAATTTTTCTTTAGAGTTGAAAAGAATATTGTTATACCAGTATAATAAGCTTATAAATACTCTTTAATTATGAAAGGAGATTATATGAAATCAAAAAGTTCACGAGCATTATATCTTGTGAAAGATAAGGGCCGAAAAGGTATTTTTAGAATGCTGTTTAGCCGAATTGGTATTATGATACTATTAATTTTTTTACAGATATTATTTTTTATAGCAGCTTTTAGCTGGTTCAGTGACTTATCTCCACATATCTATGGTTTATCCATTTTATTTTCTTACGTTATTGGGCTATACATTGTCAACAATCAAATGAATTACACTGCAAAATTAACTTGGCTAGCCGTAATTACTGCCTTTCCAATCTTTGGTGCAGCCTTATATGCCTATACTCAAAGCAATATTGGACACCGACTATTAGTCAAACGTATTAATCAACTCATTGCCAAGACGGAATATTTGCTAGTTCAACAACCGAATGTAATGGAATCTCTCAAACAAGAAAATGACGGAGTCGCTAGTTTAGCTCGCTATCTACGCTTAAATGGTAATTATCCTGTCTATAATCAGAGCCACACCACCTATTTTGCTTCTGGTGAAGAAAAATTTGAAGCTATGCTAAAAGAATTAGAAAAAGCTGAAAAATTTATTTTCCTAGAATATTTCATTATTCAAGAAGGTGAAATGTGGGGCCGTATTTTAGATGTTTTAGCTAGAAAAGCAAAAGCTGGTGTCGAAGTGCGTGTCATGTATGACGGAACGTGTGCCTTTACAAAAGTACCAATAGACTATGAAGAACGCATTCGTGCTTTAGGTATTCAATGTAAAACATTTGCACCGATTACACCATTTTTATCAACGCATTATAACTATCGTGACCACCGTAAAATTTTAGTTATTGACGGACGGACTGCATTTAATGGTGGTGTTAATTTAGCCGATGAATACATCAATATTAATAGCCCCTTTGGCCACTGGAAAGACACAGCAATTATGGTTAAAGGTGATGCCGTTAAAAGTTATACATTGATGTTTTTACAATTATGGAGTATTAATGAATCAGAATTGAATTTTGAACCTTACTTAGTATCGTATCCATGCGAGCAAGAAGAACAAGGATACCTTATCCCCTATGCTGATGAACCACTTGATAATGATAAAGTTGGCGAAAGTGTCTATATTGATATACTCAATCGTGCGACTGATTATGTATATATTATGACACCTTATCTCATCTTGGACGGCGAATTGGAAAATGCCCTTACATTCGCTGCCAAACGTGGTGTAGATGTTAAAATTATCTTACCTGGTATTCCCGACAAAAAAATACCTTATGCCATTGCAAAAACGCACTATGCGTCCTTGTTAAATGCCGGAATTGATATTTATGAATATACCCCAGGCTTTATGCACGCTAAAATGTTTATCAGTGATGACACAACCGCAGTCGTCGGTACAATTAACTTAGATTATCGTAGTTTATATCACCACTTTGAATGTGGGACATATTTATATAAAGTGCCTTGTATTAAAGATATTAAACAAGATTTTGACCAAACCATTCAACAAAGTGAATTAATCTTATATGACAAATTAAGAAAAATTTCATTCACACAAAAAATGACTGGCTGGCTACTAAAAATATTCGCACCACTGATGTAAAAAATAGTATGAGCGAGGGTGTTCTGACTTGAATCACTGGAGAAAAGGTCTTAGAAGTGGACGTCAAGTCAACCCAAGCGAACCGGAATTGACAACAAGCGTTTTAAAATGAATCACTTTGCAAAATTACGGCGTGTGTGAAACACACAGAGAAATTTTGTGAAGTTGGACGTCATTTCAGCTCGTTGGAGCCGTTATCCAATTAGTACAAGCACAGACAATCAAAATAAAGGAGATTTTATGTATCAATATATCTTTTTCGATTTAGACGACACTCTCTTTGATTTTAAAAAGAGTCAACGTTTTGCGTTTAAAGCCTTAACTGAAAAACTTGGATTAACCGATAGTGATGAACTGTTTCAACAATTTGAACAATACAATGTTGCACTGTGGAAAGACCTTGAACTAGGTAAAATTACAAAAGATGCCCTGTTAGCTCAACGTTTCCCTAATTTTTTCAAAGATTATACAGATACGCTACCCGATGAGAATTTAGATGATTATTATCGACATCAATTGACTGTTTCAGGTGATTTAATTGCAGGTAGCTTGGAAATATTAGAAAAATTAAAAGCAGCTGGCAAAAAGATTTATGCAGCATCAAATGGTGTCTATCATACACAACTGGCACGCTTAGAAAAAACTGGCTTACTGCCCTACTTTGACGAGCTTTTTATCTCCGAAAAGATAGGAGTACCCAAACCAAACGCTGAATTTTTCTTACAGAGTTTTGCAAAAATTAATAACTTTGACTTAAAGAGTGCCATTATGATTGGTGATAGTTTAACATCTGATATTCAGGGAGCGAATAATGTACAATTAACGACTTGTTGGATGAATCCTAATCAAGTCACAGCTCCTGATAACTATAAAATTGATTACGAGATTACAACATTATCTGACTTAGATGCAATACTATTTTAATAACAAAAAAAGGAGAGAGCTAACACTTGCTCTCTCCTTTTTGCTTAATTGCGTTTTTCTAACACTAATTTTCGTAAAACAAAATTGGTTATCATCACGACAATCGCAACTAAAATATTCGCAATCGCTGGATTAATTGCTAGTAATTCCACCACTAGCCACATCAATCCTAAAGTCAACAATAGTCCTATAAGACTTAACAAAACAAATAATTGAAACTCTCTTGAACGTTCTTTTGCCTCAAAGCGACTAACAAAGACATACTTCATACTCAAGTAATAATTAAAAATCGTTGAAATCGCAAAAGCAATCGTTTTAGCTAATAAATACCATATATGAAAGGTGCCAAATAAAAAATAGAAAATAGCCCAATCAATCAGAGTAGCTATCACACCAACAATCCCAAATTTAACGATTTGTTGAATTAATTTTTGCATCGAACTAAACTCCTCGTCTGTATCGCTCTTCTATTAAATGAAGTGCCAGTAACAATACAATGGATACACCACTTAATAATAAACCAACAGTCCAACCATCCGGTTTAAATCTCATTTCAATAGTATGTTGACCACTCGTAATCGGGAATGATAAAAATGCTCCCCATGTTTCCTTTATTGCTACTTCTTGACCATCCACTAGCACATGCCAACCTAAATTATAAGGGATAGATGTCATCATATAAGTGCTATTATCAGTAATATTCACATTACCTTTAACGAAATTATTACCCCATTCGGACACTTTCATCCCTTGTGCTGCTCTTTTTTGAATAAGTGGTTCAGTCAATTGTTGATTTGCCGTAATTAAATATAAATCGGTCAAATCAACTTCTTCACTCGTACCCAATGTAATTGAAAAGATAATCTCTTCCCCTTGTTGCTTATGAGCGATATTCCATAATTGTTGTCCGTCAAATGAATGTTGATACTCGTACCAGCGTCCATTTAATCGAATATCAATGGCTCCCCCCTTTTTACGTTTTAATGACAGTGGTGCATTCAAATAGTGCGTATCATTATTTTTAGGAATTATTTTAAACTCGATCGTTCCATTTTGGGTTTTATCAATTTTACGATAAATCTTACTATTACCATTTTGTACTAATTCCACATTTGTCAATGTAGCATCTGCTAATGGTTCCGATTTAAAAATATCTTCCGTTTGACCACTCAATGCTGAGAATAGCTCATTATAAGTCTTCACAATTTGATTCGCATAGAAAGTCAAATCAGTCACTTCAGCATTAACTCCAAAGGCAATTGGTAATACATTCGGATTTTCATAAATTGCATAACGGTCGTTTTCCCAAATTTTCGTATAATAATCGGTTAAATCTGTTCGAGTAGTATTGCGACTAAAGAAACGACGTTCTGGATATTTCAACATATCATCATTTGTATAATTTAGGAAATCAACGACATATTTAACTCCATAAAAAGCATCCATAAAGGCTGTTCCGTTCCCATAAAAACTAGACGCATTACTTCCTGAATCACCCATATTCGTCATAAAACTCAATGTCGAGCGTTCCATATTGGAACTAAAATGCGTTAAACCAGGATAATCATACATGAACGGGTCATTTTTACTACGTTCAAATAACTTATTAATACGATAAAATTCCCCTTGTTTTGACGGACGAATTTGGTCGATGACTGGCTTAACGGATACTTGTGCATCTTTGAAATGATTGGCATTATCATATCCCATGCGACTTTGAGAAACATACGCATTAAACCCTAACTCAAAAATAGTCAATGCCGAAATCATTGCCCAAGTCACACGTTTTAAACCAAATGACAATACTATTAAAGTCACACACCATGTCACAAGAGATAGCGTCTGCAAAGTAACCAGCACTTTAAAATAACTTAAAATGCTAATCAATAAAAAGACTAATACAGACGAACCGATAATGATATACCGTTTACGTTTTTCTTTGTTACCTTTATATTGTAAGGCTGAAAAAGCAAATAAGATAATCAACAATCGAAACGCTAAACCTAAATAATTTTCTAATACCAACATAATTTCATTCGTTTGACGATAATTGAAAAACGAAAATTCATTACGAAACACCCATTCAGCCGATAAATAGATGAATGCTGCACCTAAACTTACAAATCGCCAACTTTTTCCTTGCCAATTATGCAGAGCACGATAACTCAATAACACCATGAAGAATGAAATAATCCAAGAAAAACGATAGAAAAATCCAGCTGGTGTTTGACTCATATGCCATACTTTATTGAAAAATTCATTGACAATCGCAATGAAGAACACAAACATTACCAAAGCAGCTGCCCATTTTTGTTTACGTGAAATGGATTTATTAGCAAAAAAAGCACCGAAACCAAATAATGCTAAACTACCAATAAAGACATTGGGCAAGTTAGGACCTGCTGGCCATGATTCACTATCAAAAGCTCCAATCATAAATTTTGCTAAAATATCTAATGGTCGAATTTGAAAATTCCAATCAAAATCTAAATTATTTTGATACGCACCTTTAGAAATCAAGAGATTTAAAAAAATTGGATACAAGAGCCACATCATCGCACCAGCTGCCACCACTGAATAAGCAGCTACTCGGATAATCGGTCGAATCGCATTTTTCCAACTAATATCTTTTCCAGTTAAATAGTACAATGTATAAAGGACAATAAATAAGCAAATCATGTATCCCATATAGAAGTGGAACATCAATGTTAGCGATAAAAGAACGGCATATTTCCAACCACGACCACCGTCAAGTAACTCTTCCAAATAAATAATAACAATCGGCAACATAATCATCGCATCATAGAAAATAGGATTCATTTGATAGCTAACGATTAACCCACACATCGCATAGGCTGCTGATAATATTGGCACTAAGAAACGGCGATTATTAAGATGACCATTATAACGTTTAATTAATAAATGACTAAACGCCAAAGCAGTCGCACCATAACGCAACCAAATTGTCAGTGTAATCGCCCAACGAAATTCAGCCGTTGGAAATAGAACATAAATTAAGTTAAATGGACTAATTAAATTAAAGCCCCATATCCCAATCATTCCCCCACCGATTGATTTAGAAAATGAATAAAATAAACCACTCCAATCGCCTGATAACACAGTTTTTTTGAAGAATTGATATAAACTAATATATTGTTGACCAAAGTCAATCGACATTAGCGTTTTAGTGCCAAAAGGAAAAACTCCCATAAATACCCAAACGAATAGCATCACTAACATCGGTAATAAGGCACTAATCGTGTATAAACCTTTTTTAGTTCGATAAAATTGCCAAAATTTCTCGTTATATGTCTCCATTATTGTACTTGATCCTTTCCAATTGATTCGATATTTGACTCATCTACTAAGTAATGTGGACGACGTTTAACTTCGTAATATATTTTACCGATATACTCACCTAATACACCAATCGAAATTAACTGCACACCACCGAATAATACAATCGCAAATAAAGTTGTAAAGTAACCACTGACTAAAGTATTCGGGTTAATCAGCCACGAAATAAACATCCAAATAAGATAAAGCACCGCAATCGCAACACAAAATAGTCCTGTTTTAATACAAATACGCAATGGCTTATCATTAAATGATAAAATACCTTGAACAGCATAGTTAATATTGCGTTTAAAGCCAAACTTTGTTACCCCTACTTCACGCACTTGATTCGGATACTCAACAATTTTTTCTTTAAATCCAATCCATGAAAATAGTCCTTTCGCAAACCGATTATATTCTGGTAAAGCTAACACAGCATTAACTGCTTTACGGCTAAATAAACGAAACTCTGAAACACCGTCCGTTAATTTGACATCCATCATACTATTGGATAAACGATAGAACCATTTTGCGAAGAAGGTTTCTTTGGCATCTTCACCTTCACGTGTTCTACGAGCCGATACGACATCGTATCCTTCAAAATAAGCGTCCAGCATTTGTTCCACTACTTGAGGTGGATGTTGTAAATCGCCATCCATCATTACGACAATATCTCCTGTTGCATAACGCAAGCCGGCAATTGTAGCAGCATCTTTACCAAAATTTCGGCTAAAGCTCACGTACTTCACACGCTTATCTGCAGACGCAATTTTTTTCAGTAATTGGAATGTATTATCCCGACTTCCATCATTAACATATACAAATTCCAATTCAATTTTATCGTCTAATGTTTGATTGCGTCGATTAACCATTTCATCTAATACTAACACAATGGTTGAATGAGTTAATTGAATCATTCCCTCTTCATTATAAAATGGGACCATTACAGACATTTTCATCGTCATATCCTCCTCAAAGTTAATTCTTACAACTAAATAACATACTAGATTTTGCTATTTTAGCATTTATACTTAAATTTTGGTTAAGCTAAAATAAAAAATATACATTAAGACTATCAAAATAGCAAATCAATTTAAGTACATATAATAATACTTTACCATATTTTCTTGCAGATAGGTATTGATTTTCTTTTAAATTTATTTGAATATTTCATATTAATAATCCACACTCTGAAAAATTAATTGATTTCACCATATTACATAGCATAAAAAAGACTATACAGCTATTTACTGCATAGTCTTCAATTCATTACTCCCCTTACATTAAATCAACCATACTATATAAGCCAGCTGATTTTGTAACAACAAACTCTGCACACTGCAATGCTCCTCGCACAAATAGTTCTTTTGACCCAGCTCGGTGTGTAATTTCGATTGTTTCTTGATTATTAGCAAAAATAACCGTATGCTCACCTACTATATCCCCACCACGTATAGCATGAATACCGATTTCCTCACGTTGTCGGCCTTGAGACAATCCCTCACGTCCATAGACAGATGTCATTTTCTCGTCAATCATCGATTCAATCGCTTGTTTTAGCATAATCGCTGTTCCGCTCGGTGCGTCTTTTTTATAGCGATGATGTTTTTCAATAATTTCAATATCATAACCCAAAGGATACAAAGTTCTCGTTAAGCTTGCTAAAGTTTGTTGCATCACTGCCACACCAATACTCGTATTATGCGTATCTAAAATCGCAATCTGTTGGCTCGCTTGACGAATTTGTTCAATTTGAGTTTCATTTTGTCCAGTAGTTGCTAGTACAATCGGTATTTGATAAGCAGTCGCAAATGCTAATAATTCTTCCGTCAAATACGGTGTTGAAAAGTCAATAATCACATCAGGTTTTTCATTTTGATTGGCAACATATTCTGATAACTCTTCAAACCGATGAAAAATAGGATAGAGTTCATCTTTTTCTTTATCAGCTTGAATGCCAACATAAATTTCATAAGGATTATCTTGCTCACAAAAGCGTACAATTGATTTCCCCATTGCTCCACTTGAACCTACAAGTATGATTTGCATTAGATTTCACCTGCTTTACGATACTGTTCTACTTGTGCCAATTGATTTGTTAATAAGGCTTTTACGGCATCACTCGGTTCCCACAATGGTAGACGGTATTGGTTTTCTACTCGTCCCATTAAATGAAGTAAATATTTTACTGGAATTGGGTTCACTTCAACAAATAATGAGTCAATTAATTCAGCGTATTGTTGCTGTAATTGTTTAGCTTGTTCTTTATGACCGTCCAAATAATACTGACACAAAGCATGTGTTTCTCTTGGTAATACATTGGCTAAAACTGAAATAACACCTTTACCACCCAATGCCATTACATCATAAATCAAATCATCATTCCCAGAGTAAATTGCAAACTCATCAAGATTGACAGCAGCTGCTAATTTTGCCGTATACTCTAGGTCACCTGTCGCATCTTTGATTGCTACAATATTAGGATGCTGTGCCAATGTAACCACCTGTTCAACCGTTAGCGTTGCACCAGTGCGTCCTGGTACATGATATAAAATAATCGGAATTGAAACAGAATCAGCAATCGCAGTAAAGTGACGCAACATTCCCTCAGTATTGGCTTTATTATAATAAGGGGTTACTAATAATAAGGAATCAGCACCTACTTTTTCTGCCGCTTGACTCAAAACGATTGAGTGACGAGTATCATTGATACCTGTTCCTGCAACAACGGGTATTTTACCATTTACAATTTGTACTGCTCGCTCAATTAATTGAATTTGTTCTTCATCACTTAAAGTTGATACTTCACCTGTCGTTCCAGTAATCACCAATGCATCTGTTTCATTCTCTAAATGAAACATTAATAATTCATCAAATGCTTGCCAATCAACATCGCCTTTTTCATCAAAAGGTGTTACTAAAGCTACTGCTGAACCTGTAAAAATTTCCATTATATATTCCTCCTAATTTGGATTTGTTCGAATAGACTTTATTTCCAACTTAACATACTTCTATACTTTTGTTCAGTGAAAATGCTCTTTCTTCATGTTTAATCTAATTCATGTCGCATTAAATCCTCATAACTTTCACGCTTAACAGTTAAACGATGTGAATCGCCATCAATATGAATCATCGCCGGTTTTGGTAAACGATTATAATGACTTGCCATTGTATAATTATATGCACCAGTTCCATTGACTAATAATAAATCCCCTGTTTCAGCTACCGGCAATTCAATGGACTCAATAATTTTATCCCCACTTTCACACGCTTTTCCTGCAATTGTATAGCGTGTCATTGCATCTTGTGTCGCTTTATTCGTTAAAATCGCCTCGTATTTTGCTTGATACAATGCTGGACGAATATTATCACTCATTCCACCGTCAATAAATAAATAATCTTTTCCTCCAGTAGTGTGTTTAATATCACCAACCGTATACAAAGTACTTCCTGATGCATTTACTAGCGAACGACCTGGTTCAATTGTAATTTTTTTCAATGATAAGCCAAGACGTTGACTTTCTTCATGAATAAACTCCGTAAATTGTGGTAAAAATTCAGTCACATCAAATGGAGTGTCATCACTTGTATAATAAACACCAAAACCACCACCAAAATTGATTTCTTCAATCCGAATCTCAAGTTTTTGCTCGATTGTCTGAGCGAAAGCTAACATTTCACTAGCTGCTTTTAAAAAGGATGTCTGGTCAAAAATTTGGCTACCAATATGACAATGGAATCCAGCAAACATTAGATTAGGTGCATCAACCATTTTTTTGATAACTGCTTCAATTTCAGAATCAAAGACACTTTCTCCAAATTTTGAATCTAAATGCGCTGTTTTAATATAATCATGTGTATGCGCCTCAACACCAGGATTCAGACGTAATAAAACTCGCTGAACAGTGTTCTTTTCATTTGCAATTTGATTAACACGACTAATTTCCATACGATTATCAATGACTATCGTTCCGACACCTTGTTCAATCGCATACGACAGTTCAGCATTCGTTTTATTATTGCCATGGAAATACATATTTTCAGCCGGTACTCCTGCTGCAAGCCCAACATAAATCTCACCGCCACTAACAACATCTTGACCAATCCCTAGTTGGGCAATCAATTTACCAATTGCTTTTGTTAAAAGTGCTTTTGATGCATATAAAATTTGTGTTTCAAAGTACGGTGATTCAAACGATTTTTTATATGCTAATACCCGTTCTTTAAAACTTGTTTCGTCAAAAATATAAAGTGGCGTACCATATTGAGTTGCTAATTCATGGTATTGATGTCCACGATGTGTTAATGCATTATTTTTAATAATTTGATATGTTTCTAATTTCATAGGTGACTCCATTCTTTATTACAAATTCAAAAAAAGACCCACAAACACTAGGTTTGTGGATCTTCCATTACAAAAATAGTCATTGCATTTCTTGGTAGATTCCATTAGCCCAGTGTGATGATTGCACTTTCAAGTTAACTGGGCAGCCAACTTAAACAGTGACAGATTTATTCAACCTGCCCCCAACAAGAACACTTGTTTCGGCGAAATCCCCTTTCCAACTATTCGTTGTACTCTTGTCATTCGCGCCTCGCACATCCACTTATTTCTCTTACTATAACAATAAATTATATTATTGTCAATTATTCTAATAACTTTATAATTGATGAAATTTGAAAAATGGAGATGCCACCTCAAAATACCGTAAAAGCCAAAGAAAATTGCTTATATAATATATTGATTGACCAGCTAGAGTGAAATTAATTTAAGAAATCACTACTGTCTAGTACCATTTTTATATTATCGATTTAAAACTAAATAACAGGTATTTTGAAATATAATCCAACCTACTTTTAAAGAGAGACAGATAAAAAGTCAGAACTTTTAATAAATCAAGTAGTTAGCATGATGTTACATCAGTATCTTTAATTCGATTGGATAAAGTTGACTGACTTTCTACCCATTCCCTAAAACTTTATTTATTACTTTCAACACAAAATAACAAGGAGTCTACCTACGCTAAAAATGAATATGTAATCTGATTACTACAATTTTACGCTTCTTCATCTTCTTTGCGACCAGTTGCTACTAAGCCTAGACCAGCTAGAATAGAAATTGCTGCAGCACTTCCAATAATCATTGAAGCAGATTCACCTGTATTTGGTAATTCTTTGCCAGAAATTGCTTTTGCTGTGTCATTTTGGTTGCCTGTGTTTCCAGGATTTGATGTATCACCTTGGCTGCCTGTATTGCCAGGATTTTCTGTACCGCCTTGGTTTTCTGTATTGCCAGAATTTGCTGTATCACCTTGGTTTTCTGTGTTACCAGTATTTGCTGTGCTACCTTGGTTGCCTGTGTTTCCAGAATTTTCTGTACCACCTTGGTTTTCTGTATTGTCAGGATTTGATGTACCACCTTGGTTTTCAGCTTTACCAGTGTTCTCTGTGCCACCTTGGTTTCCAGGATTTCCAGGATTTGCTGTATCACCTTGGTTTTCAGTGTTACCAGTATTTGAAGTATCTCCTTGATTACCTGAATGGCTATTGCTTCCTGGATAGCTGTTCTTATCAAGTGGGTTTGTATCATTCTTAACTTCAGTACCATCATCAAAGCCATCACCATCAGTATCTTGAATTAATGGATTTGTTCCAAGTTGTAATTCTTCAAGAGTTGTTAAACCATCATTGTCATCATCTGCACCAAGATTCAAGATTGGTTTATCATTGAAGTCAGCCAATCCAAGATCATATCTTCCTTGAACTACTAAATCAATAGTTGAGATTTTAGACTTATCAACAAGTATTGTACCATTTTCACCAACTGTGATTTTCGCATTAGGGTTACGGCGCGCTAATTCATTGACAAGTTTGTCTTGCTCAGCATCTGTTAACTGATTAATGTTTGCTACTGGAAGTTTCTCACTTGGTAACACAACAAAGGTTGTAGTGTCTACAATTTCATTAACTGCTTCTTGTGTTGTCGTTTCGTCCACTTTTTCTTTCGCAGCTGTTGCAGCGTCATCAACTTGTTTTTTCGCTGCTTCTTTTTCTGCTTCTGATAAAGCGTCGTTCTTCGCAATTTCGTCTTTCTTAGCTTGCGCTGCTTCATCGATTTCTGCTTTTGCTGCGGCTTTTGCAACTGGGTTGATTGCCTCGATTTCAGCTTTACCCTTGTTCGCTGCTGTATTGACAGCTTCCTCTCTCTCTGCAACATTAATCGCTTCTTTGGCTTTATCGGCTGCTGTATCAACATCTTCTACTGCAGATAATTTTTCATCTGCTGAAAGATCATCTTTCGCCTTGATTTCAGCTTTTTTCGCTTTTGCAGCTTCATCAATCGCTTTTCTAGCTTGATCTTTAACTGTTGCTGTGACTGGCACGTCTTTAATCGCTGTCACACCGTCAGCTTTTGCAGTATCCACGGCTGCATTCGTAGTAGCTTCATCAATGCTTTCTTTTGCTACTGTTACAGCTTCATCGACTTTCGCTTTCGCTGCTTCTTTTTCATCATTTGTCAAAGCAGTGTTGGCATCAATCGCTGCTTTCTTAACGTCTGCAACGGCATCAAGGGTATCTTTAGCAGCTTGTTTTTTCGCTGCTGCTGGTTGAACACCAGTTACTGCAGTTTCACCGTCTTCTTTTGCTTGGTCTACACCTGCTTGGTCTGTTGCTTTGTCAATCTCTGCTTTGGCTGAATTAGCTGCTGCATCTACTGCAGCTTGAGCTGCTTGTTTTTCTTCAGCTGTTAAACTGTTATCACCTTCGATTGCATTTTTCTTCTCAACTGCTGCATCGTCAATCGCTTCTTTGGCCTTATCTTTACCAACTGGAGCGATGTCATCGATAGCTGTTTTACCAGATTCTAATGCTTTGTCTGCTTCTTCTGGCGTTGTCGCTGCGTTCGCTTTTTCTTTTGCTTCTTTTGCAGCGTCATCTACTTGTTTTTTCGCTGCTTCTTTTTCTGCATCTGATAAAGCATCGTTATTCATAATTTCGTCTTTCTTAGCTTCTGCGGCTTTGTCAATTTCAGTTTCCGCTTTCGCTTTCGCTGCTTCTAAAGCATCAGCAGTTGCATGAGAAACTTCAATAGCTTTGATTTCGTTTTGACCATTAGTAACGGCTTCAGTAACTTTATCTGCTGCATCTGCATCCTCAATTGCTTGTAAGGCTTTATCTCTAGCAGCATTCACTTCTTGGATAGCTACTGCTTTTTCTTCTTGCGTTGCTCTGTCGTCTGCATTGATAGCAGCAATCTTATCAGTAGCAGCCTGTTCGATTTCTGCTTTCGGCTTGTCTTTTGCGATTGGAGCGATACCTTCGATAGCTGTTTCACCATCTGCTTTAGCTTTGTCTACAGCTGCTTGGTTTGCCGCTTCGTCAATCGCTTTGTTCGCTTCTTCTGCTTTTTCTGCAATTTCAGCTTTAGCAGCTTCTCTTTCTGCTTCGCTTAAATCCTTGTTTTGATCAATCGCTTCAGCGGCTTCTTTCGCTTTTTCTGCAATAGCTGCTTTCGCGTCGTCTTTAGCACTTGCGGTTGGTTGAAGTTTTTCAATCTTGTCTTCAGCTTCAGCACGAACATTAGCTACATCTTCGTTCGTAGCAGCTTCGTCCACTTTCGCTTTCGCGTCGTCTGCAGCTTTTTGTGTTTCTTCTTTTACTTTCGCTTTTTCTTCCTCTGTCAAGGCTTTATTCGCATCGATTTCTTGATCTTTTGCTTCTTTTGCCTTGTCAATGGCTTCTTTAGCGGCTTGTTTTTTCGCTGCTGCTGGTTGAACACCAGTTACTGCAGTTTCACCGTCTGTTTTCGCTGTATCAACACCATCATTGTCCATTGCGTCGTCGATTGCTTTTTTCGCATCGGCTGCGGCCTTTTCAACGTCTGCTTTCGCTTTCGCTTTTTCTTCTTCTGTCAAAGCTTTATTCGCATCAATTTCTTTGTCTTTTGCTTCTTTTGCCTTGTCAATGGCATCTTTTGCTTTGTCTTTACCAACTGGAGCGATGCTATCGATAGCTGTTTTACCAGATTCTTTCGCTTGGTCTGCTTCTTCTGGTGTTGTCGCTGCATTCGCTTTTTCTTTTGCTTCTTTTACAGCGTCATCAACTTGTTTATTCGCTGCTTCTTTTTCTGCTTCTGATAAAGCGTCGTTCTTCGCAATTTCGTCTTTCTTAGCTTCTGCGGCTTTGTCAATTTCAGTTTCCGCTTTCGCTAGCGCTGCTTCTAAAGCATCAGCAGTTGCATGAGAAACTTCAACAGCTTTGATTTCGTTTTGACCATTAGTAACGGCTTCAGTAACTTTATCTGCTGCATCTGCATCCTCAATTGCTTGTAAGGCTTTATCTTTAGCAGCATTCACTTCTTGGATAGCTGCTGCTTTTTCTTCTTGCGTTGCTCTGTCGTCTGCATTGATAGCAGTAATCTTATCAGTAGCAGCTTTCTCGATTTCTGCTTTTGCTGCTTCTTTTGCGACTGGGTTGATTGCCTCAATTTCAGCTTTACCATTGTTCGCTGCTGTATTGACAGCTTCATCTGTATCTGCAGCATTTATCGCTTCTTTGGCTTTATCGGCTGCTGTATTAACATCTTCTACTGCAGATAATCTTTCAGCTACTGAAAGGTTATCTTTCGCTAAGATTGCAGCTTTTTTCGCTTTTGCAGCTTCATCAATCGCTTTTCTAGCTTCATCTTTCACTGTTGCTGTGACTGGTGCATCTTTAATCGCTGTCACACCGTCAGCTTTTGCTGTATCCACGGCTGCATTCTTAGTAGCTATATCAATGCTTTCTTTTGCTGCTGTTACAGCTTCATCGACTTTCGCTTTCGCTGCTTCTTTTTCTTCAGTTGTCAAAGCAGTGTTGGCATCAATCGCGGCTTTCTTCACGTCTGCAACGGCATCAAGGATATCTTTAGCAACTTGTTTTTTCGCTGCTGCTGGTTGAACGTCAGTTACTGCAGTTTCACCGTCAGCTTTCGCTGTATCAACACCAGCTTTGTCAGTTGCGTTCTCGATTGCTGCTTTGGCTTTTGTTGCTGCTACTTCAACGGCTGCTTTCGCCACTACTTTTTCTTCATCTGTCAAGGCTTTATCTGCATCTATTTCTTTGTCTTTTGCTTCTTTTGCCTTGTCAATTGCTGCTTTGGCATCTGCTTTTGCAGTCGTATCAGGTGTCACTGAGTCAATCGCTTTGATTCCTGCTGCTTTTGCATCAATTACAGCTTGATTAACTGCTGCTGCATCAATTGCGGCTTTAGCTTTTGTGACTTCTGCATCCACTTTGGCTTTTTCAGCTTCTTTTTCTTCAATTGTCAAGACAGGGTTTGCTTCAATGCGAGCTTTCTTCATCTCTGCGGCTGCGTCAATCGCGGCTTTCGCTTCGTCTTTTGAAACACCACTTGGTGATACTTCGTCGATTGCCTTGATAGCTTTAGCTTTTTCATCTGCAACTGCTTTATCCGTTGTCGCTGCCTCAATTACTGCTTTAGCGTCGTCTGAAGCTTTTGCTACTTCTTTCTTCGCTTCCGCTTTTTCTTCATCTGTCAAGGCTGTATTCGCATCGATTTCTTTGTCTTTTGCTTCTTTTGCCTTGTCAATCGCGTCTTTAGCATCTTGCTTCGTTGCAGCTGTTCCAGTAACAGCTTCAATTGCTTTTTCACCGGCTGCTTTCGCTTGGTCTACAGCCGCTTTGTCAGTTGCTTTGTCAATCTCTGCTTTAGCGGCATTGGCTGCTGCATCTACTTCGGCTTGAGCAGCTTGTTTTTCTTCAGCTGTTAAGTTGTTATCGCCTTCGATTGCATTTTTCTTCTCAACTGCTTTTGCGTCAATCGCATCTTTTTCTTTGTCTTTTGCGATTGGAGAAATACCTTCAATATCTCTTTCACCATCTGCTTTCGCTGTGTCTACAGCTGCTTGATTTGCGGCTGCATCAATTGCTTTGTTCGCTTCTTCTGCTTTTGCTTCGATATCCGCTTTTGCGGCTGCTTTTTCTGCTTCGCTTAAATCATTGTTTTGATCAATCGCTTCAGCGGCTTCTTTCGCTTTTTCTGCAATAGCTGCTTTCGCGTCGTCTTTAGCAGTTGCGGTTGGTTGAAGTTTTTCAATCTTGTCTTCTGCTTCAGCACGAACATTAGCTACATCCTCGTTTGTAGCAGCTTCGTCCACTTTCGCTTTCGCTTCGTCTGCAGCTTTTTGTGTTTCTTCTTTTGCTTTCGCTTTTTCTTCTTCTGTCAAGGCTGTATTCGCATCGATTTCTTGATCTTTTGCTTCTTTTGCCTTGTCAATGGCGTCTTTAGCGGCTTGTTTTTTCGCTGCTGCTGGTTGAACACCAGTTACTGCAGTTTCACCGTCTTCTTTTGCTTTGTCTACACCTGCTTGGTCTGTTGCTTTGTCAATCTCTGCTTTGGCTGAACTAGCTGCTGCATCGACTACAGCTTGAGCTGCTTGTTTTTCTTCAGCTGTTAAGCTGCTATCACCTTCGATTGCATTTTTCTTCTCAACTGCTGCATCGTCAATAGCTTCTTTAGCTTTATCTTTACCAACTGGAGCGATGTCATCGATAGCTGTTTTACCAGATTCTACTGCTTGGTCTGCTTCTTCTGACGTTGTCGCTGCGTTCGCTTTTTCTTTTGCTTCTTTGGCGGCGTCATCTACTTGTTTTTTCGCTACTTCTTTTTCTGCATCTGATAAAGCATCGTTATTCGTAATTTCGTCTTTCTTCACGTCTGCGGCTTTATCGAGTTCAGTTTCCGCTTTCGCTTTCGCTGCTTCTAAAGCATCAGCAGTTGCATGAGAAACTTTAACATCATCGATTTCTTGTTTTCCATTAGTAACGACTTCAGTAACTTTATTAGCTGCATCTGCATTCTCAATTGCTTGTAAGGCTTTATCTTTAGCAGCATTCACTTCTTGGATAGCTGCTGCTTTTTCTGTTTGCGTTGCTCTGTCGTCTGCATTAATGTCAGCAATCTTATCAGCAGCAGCTTTCTCGATTTCTGCTTTTGGCTTGTCTTTTGCGATTGGATTAACATTGATTGCTTTCACACCATTGTCCATTGTAGTGTCAACGGTCAGAGCAGTTGATGCTTCGTCAATCGCCGCTTTCGCTGCTTTTGCTGCTGCATCAACTTTTTGAATGGCAGTCAGTTTTTCTTCTGTGCTAAGATCTGGGTTCGCTATAAGTTCCGCTTTCTTCGCTTCTGCTGCTCTATCAATCGCTTCTTTTGCCGCTGCTTTTTCTTTTGGTGCTACATCCACGCCATTGATTGCTGCGATACCCTCATCTTTTTTAGCGATGACATCTGCATTTGTAGTCGCTGCATTGATTGCCTCTTTAGCTTTGTTCGCTTCTTCTTGAACTTTTTGTTTAGCAGCTGTTTTTTCTTCATCTGTCGCTTGCGTATTGTTGTCAATAGCAGCTTCCTTCATTTTTGCAACTTCGTCAATTTTCGCTTTGGCAGCTTCTTTTTGAACTGGTTTCGGATCATAATTATTGAAAAACGGTGCTGTTTCGTTTATTACATCTCCAACAGCAGCGTCTGTTGTAGCAGCGTCAATCGCATCTTTTGCTTCCTGTGCTTTTTTAGCAAGTTCCGCTTTAGCAGCTGCTTTTTCTTCATCCGTTAAGTCTGAATTCTCGTCAACTGCTTGCTCTTGCTGCTCTTTAGCTGCTTTTGCCTCATCGATAGCTTTCGTCGCTTCTGGTTTTGTCACAGCATTTGGGTTTACTTTTTCAATTTCACCCATACCGTCTGTTTTAGCTTTGTCAACAGCTGCATCCGTTGTTGATGCTTCAATTTGCTTTTTAGCTTCTTCTGCTAATTTCTTAGCTTCTTCTTTTGCAGCTGTTTTCTCATCTTCTGTCAAACCAGTTGCGGCATTGATAAAATTTTCTTTTTCTTTAAGCTTTTCATCAATCGCTGCTTTTGCGTCTTTTTTCTTCGTTGGAGTAACTTCTACGTCATTGACTGCTTTTACTCCTGCTGTTTGAGCTGCGTTTACTGCCTCTTGAGTTTTCGCATCGTTAACCTTTTGTTTCTCGTCCTTAGCAGCTTGTGCAATAGCTTCTTTCGCTTTCGCTTTTTCTTCTTCTGTTAAATCAGGATTGTCATTGATAGCTTTTTCTTTTGCAGCTGCAGCGTCCTCAATGGCTTTGAGCGCATTATCTTTACCAACTATTTGAATGTCATTTACTGCATCTTCACCGGCTTTTTTAGCTTTATCAACCTCAGCATTGTTAGTTGCGGCATCGATTGCATCTTTCGCTTTGTTTGCTTCAGCATCTACTTCGGCTTTTTTAGCGTCTTTTTCAGCTTGTGATAAGTTTTGATTTTGGTCAATGGCATTTTTAGCTTCCATTGCCTTATCATCAATCGCTTTGTTTGCTTCATTTTTCTTATCGGCAGTTGGTGCTACGCCTGTTACAGCTGCTTCTCCATCTGTTTTCGCTTTGTCTACGCCAGTTTGGTCAGTTGCGTTATCGATGTTTTGTTTTGCTTCGGCTGCTTTTTGTTTAGTCTGCTCTTTAGCTGCTTGTTTTTCTTCAGCCGTCAAGTCCTTGTTGTCATCGATTTCTTTATCTTTCGCTTTTTGAGCGGCATCAATCGCTGCTTTCGCTTGGTCTTTTCCGACTTTATCGACTGCGTTCACAGCATTTTCACCTGCAGTTTTGGCTGCATCAACACCTGCATTATCAGTCGCTTGGTCAACTTTTTCTTTTTCTGCTGTAGCTGCTTTTTCTACATCTGCAAATACTGCCGCTTTTTCTTCTGGTGACAAGTCCGTTCTAAGCGCCAACTCAAGCTTACGATCTGCAGCTTTCTTGTCAATGGCTGCTTTGGCTTCGGCTTTCTTGACTGCTGTTTCTGGAACGTCTCGTACGGCTGTTTCTCCAGCTGTTTGAGCAGCTGCTACATCTTGATTAGACGCTGCCGCATCAATCACTTTATTAGCTTTATCAGCTTCTGCTGCAACTTTTTCTTTAGCTGCTTGTTTTTCTTCAGCCGTCAAGTCAGTGTTGTTGTCGATGACTTGCTCTTTTTCACGTTTTACTTCTGCAACTTTTTCTTTAGCTTCGGCTTTCTTGACCGGAGTTGGATTTACAGAATTAATAGCATTTACCCCATTGTCTTTTACAGTATTAACAACATCTTGAGTATTTCCACTGTCGATTTCTTTTTTTGCTGCCTCAACAGCAGTGTCTACTTCTTTCTTTGCAGCATCCTTTTCCTCAGTTGTCAAAGCTGGGTTAGCATCAATCGCTGCTTTTTTAGAAGCAGCTGCTGTATCAATCGCTGTTCTTACATTATCTTTACCTACGTTACCTAAATTTTCAAAAGCTGCTTTTGCATCTGTACTTGCATTAGTTGCAATGTCTCCATTTTGCGCAGCATCAATCGCTTTTTTCCCATCTTCAACTGCTTTATTTACCCTATTGATAGCATCAGCTTGTTCAAGTGGTGATAAATCGGTATTGGCTGTGATTGCTTTGATTTTTTCATCTGCGGCATTTTGAAGGTCCTGTTTCGCCTCTTCTTTAGTAATTTCTAACGGGGTCTTTTGTCCAGCTACCTCTACAGCTTCAATCGCTGCTGTTCCAGCTTCTACTACTTTAATCAAGCCCGTTGGTGTACCTGCTTCATTAATCGCTGCTTTTGCTTTTTCAACTGCATCGTTTACTTTTGTAATTGCTACTTGCTTAGCTTCCTCCGAAACATTTGGCGTAGCATTGATTGCGGCTATTTTAGCAGTTGCAGCAGTATTAATATCTCCATTAGCTTTGGTCTTCGCTAAAGCCTGCACAGCAGCAATGTCATTTAGACCTTTTTGGGTTTTAAGCCCCAGTTGTTCATAATCTCCTGTCATTCTCCCGCGTCTATAAGTTGTCTTTTCCTGATCCAATGCCTTTTTCGCATCATTGGCAGCCTGTTCGATTTTCTTTTTAGCCGCAGTTATCTCATCTGCTGTCAAGTGTGGAATAGCTTCAATCTCTTTATTTTTATCTGCTACAGCCTTATCAATATCATTTTTAACCTTTGTGATTTGATCATTTAATGTTACTACATTTGGTGTTTTGGGGTTTGGTACAATTGGATTTAATGTTACTACATTTTCTGTGGAAGCATTACCCGCCGCATCATAGGTTTTCGCTTTTATAACTAAAGCTTTTCCACTCGGTGATTCGATTGGTAAAATATGAACTATTTCACGATAGAGAGCTATAGGACCACTCAAATTATAGCGAGAATTAGTAACCGTATCTATCCAACCATCATTTTTTTGACTTTTTCTTAATTTATATGCTTTGTCCCCAACAGTAATGTCAATTTCGCTACTATCATCAAAATCTGACGGAACGATTATCACACTACCATCCGGTTTCAATGTTATTTTTGGTTCTGCAGGTGGCGTTTGGTCCTTCACATTAATTTTAACCGATAATTCTTTAGAAGAATTATCTGCAAACTTAATTTTAAGGGTTCCTACAACATTATCTACTACATCAACCGTAGAAGGAGGTGTTACCCATTCGAATGTGGTTCCTGCTGGTAATTCATTATGATTGCTGATAAAGAGATCACGAAGTGTATCACTATCTGTTGGTAAGGTTGACCCCTGAGCCATATCTGGTACTTTACTATTGATAAGTGGATTAAATTTATCTGCCGCTGAATCTGTACGGAACCCTGTTCCTTCTGGCATTTCTCCTCTTGAACGATTATAGCGTTGATAAGTACGGCTACTTGACAATGCCTTCGCTAATTCAAATGACAATCCTGCAACGTCTTCATCGCTAAGGTTTAATTGACGGAAGTGTTCTTCAGTCAACGCTTTAACTTCTGCTGCTGATAGCTGTTTGAAGGCTTCTAAAGTTAACTTATCCGTCGGGAAAGTCACTTCTGTTTTTTCAGCTGGTTGTTCAGCTGAACGGCTCGCTTCCTCAGCTGGTTGAGTAGCTTCTGTTACGACCAGTTCTACTTGACCTTCAACTTTTTCAGCTTCTACTACTACTTTTTCCTCTGGAGTAGTTTCCTCCTCAGCTGGTTTAACCCCATTCAAGCTTTCTTCTGCTACTTGAAGGACTCTCACTGCTTGATCTACTTCTTCTTGGCTAGCAGCATCATTAGCTAATACTGTCTTAGCAGCTTGAAGTGCTTGATCATATTGTTCCTTCGTTGTCGCATAAAGGTAGCGTTCTTCACTCTCAAGATGAGCAAATTTAGCTACTTCCGATTCCAAGGCTTTCTTGTCAGTTGGCGCTTGGCTAGACTCTTCTACTTGCGTTATCTCTTCAGCAACCGATACCTCTTCTGCTACAACAGCAGTTGTCGTTGAAGTTTCCTCTTCAACCGGCACTTCTTCAACAGTCTCTAACTCAGGACTAGCTAAGCTTGACTCCGGTACAGATTCGACTGTCTCACCTGTGTCCGCAAAAACTTGCGGTCCAGCTACAAGGAACGAACCTAAGAAAACCGATCCGACCCCTATCTTGAACTTACGAATTGAAAAACGATCTTTTTTCTTATAAAACATCTATATATACCCCTATACTTTTATACTATCTATTAGACGTACTATTCATTAGTCAATAAACAAGAGTTAAGCAAAAGCAGCACACAAACCTCTTACATCTATTAACTTTTACCATGTACTTAGCAACATTATAACATCTTTATTCTCTAACACAAGCATATCTGCTATTTCATCAATAAAAGAAAATTTAAAATTTAATATTTCACTAAAATTATATTTTATTATAACCATTAGAATAATAAGATGAAAAACTTGACATATGTTAAAAATTTCAGTAATTTTAATATAATTGATTAATAGCGTGGTGAATCATTTATTATATCCAATACTACTAATCATTGTTAATAAAAATATTTAGGAGCTATCACAATGAATAAAAAAACATATAATGTTGCCGTTTGCGGTGCCTCTGGTGTCGTTGGTAGAAAAATGGTTCAAGTATTAGAAGAACGTAACTTCCCTGTCAACGAACTTTATTTATTTGCATCAAAACGTTCAGCTGGTAAAACTATTAAATTCAAAGGAAAAGACGTGATGATTCAAGAATTAACTGATGATGCGTTAGTCGCTCCAATTGAAATTGCAATTTTTTCCGCTGGTGGCGATGCGTCACTCCACTATGCTCCAATCGCAGCTAAAAATGGTATTTTTGTTATCGATAATAGTTCTGCTTGGCGTATGGATCCAAATGTTCCATTAGTAGTACCTGAAGTGAATCCAACTGACTTAGATGCTGATCATAAAATTATTGCAAATCCCAACTGTTCAACAATTCAATCAGTAGTGCCACTCGTTGCTTTAAAACCATATGGAATTAAACGCATTGTATACAATACTTATCAAGCAGTTTCAGGTGCAGGACAAGCGGGTATTCAAGATTTAGAAAATAAAGAAACAAATAAATTCCCTTATTCAATTAATGAGAATGTCTTACCACATATCGATGTTTTTATGGATAATGGTTATACTAAAGAAGAAATTAAAATGGTGAATGAAACACGTAAAATTTTAGGTGATGACTCATTAAAAGTAACTGCAACTTGTGTGCGTGTGCCAATTCATACTTCTCACGCTGTGTCGATTAATGTGGAATTAGAAAAAGATTTTAATTTAGATGATATTCGTCAAGCATTTGAATCAATGGACGGTGTGATTGTCCAAGACGACCCTAAAAACCTTATCTATCCATTACAAGCACAAGCAGCCGACAAAGACGGTGTATTCGTTGGACGTATCCGTCGTGATGAATCCGTTGAAAATGGTATTAATTTATGGGTAGTTGCTGATAACTTGCGTAAAGGAGCTGCAACTAATTCAATTCAAATTGCAGAACAATTAGTTGAACAAGGCATTGTGTAATCGTATAAATTCAAATAAGCATCTATTATTCGTTTTAAGATAATAGATGCTTATTTATTTGCACAATGGAGATAACGGCTCCAACGAGCTGAAATGACCTCCACTTCACAAAATCCCACTGTGCGTAAAACGCACAGTGGGATTTTACTCCAGTGTTTCATTTCAAAACACTCATTGTCGCACAATGTTATTACTCTACTGTTACTGATTTTGCTAAGTTACGTGGTTTATCAACGTCTAAACCACGTCCTAAGGCTGTGTAATAGGCAATTAATTGTGTCACTACTACGGTTGCTAATGGAGATAATAAAGTTTCTAATTTTGGCAATACTAATAAATCTTCTTCATTCGCATTATCTTTTGTACTAATGACCATTGCTTTTGCTCCACGAGCTTTTACTTCTTCGACATTACCACGAGTATGAGATGCCACTGACGCATCACTAATTAAAGCAATGACTGGTGTTCCCTCTTCAATTAAAGCAATCGTTCCATGTTTTAATTCTCCAGCAGCAAAGGCTTCGGTTTGAATATACGAAATTTCTTTTAATTTTAAAGCTGCTTCCATAGCCACATAGTAATCAGCTAAACGTCCGATATAAAAGGCATTACGAGTTTCCATTAAATTATCATTAACCCATTGCTCAATTAAATCTTTCTCAGCTAAAATTGACTCCATTACTGTCGCAATCTTACTTAATTCGTGCATCATATTAAAGCGTTCTGGACGATTTAATTTATGACGTAATGCCTCTGCTAAAATTGCCATTACAGCGATTTGTGCCGTATAAGCCTTTGTTGATGCAACCGCAATTTCTGGCCCAGCATGCAATAATAATGTATAGGTTGCTTCACGTGATAAAGTAGAACCTTTGACATTCGTAATCGTTAATGACGGATAACCTAACTCATTCACTTTCACTAAAGCTTGACGGCTATCAGCTGTTTCACCTGATTGTGTTAAGAAAATAAATAATGGACGCTCACTAAAAATTGGTAAATCATACGCAAATTCACTCGCTAAGTGTAATTCAACCGGAATTCCCACCAATTTTTCAAATAATGTTTTACCAACAAATCCAGCATGATAACTCGTACCACATGCTACAACATGCAAACGGTCTGCGTTCGCAACAGCTTCTAGTAACGCATCATCAATCACAAATTCATCGGCACCATTGCCATATTCTTGTAATAATCGACGAATCACTGTTGGTTGCTCATCAATTTCTTTAATCATATAAAATGGATACGCACCTTTTTCTAAGTCACTGGCATCTAGCTCAGCAACAAAGGCAGCACGTTCAACTACATCACCATTATATGTTTCGATAACAACTTCATTAGCAGTTAAAGTCACTAATTCTTTATCTTTAATCTCTAAATATTGATTGGTTAAATGAATCGCTGCCATTGCATCAGAACAAATCACATTAAATTCATCTGCTAAACCAATTAATAATGGACTCTTGTTTTTCGCAGCATATAAAACATCTGGATTTTCACTGTCAATTAAACCAAAAGCATAAGACCCCTCAATGACAGATAAAGCACGTTTAAAAGCATCTTTAGCTGCTAAGTTTTCCTTTAAGGCAAAATATTCCACTAAATTAACAGCTACTTCCGTATCCGTATCAGACTTAAATTCAATCGCTGATAAATATTGTGCTTTAATCTCAGCATAATTTTCAATAACTCCATTATGAACCAATACAAAACGACCTGTTGAAGAGACGTGTGGATGTGCATTATATTGCGTTGCAGGCCCATGTGTTGCCCAACGAGTGTGACCTACCCCAATACTTGCTTTTTTGTCAAAATCCACTACTTCTTTTAATTTAGCAATACGTCCTACTTCTTTAAATAAGCTTTTCTCTTCTTGATTCATTACAAAAATACCGGCTGAATCATAACCTCGGTATTCTAATTTTTCTAAACCTGTAATTAATTCTTTTTGTACATTCCCTTTACCGATAAATCCTACTACTCCACACATATTATTCATAGCTCCTTTATTTCATAAAATTTGAATACAAAAGTACAACTACTGCGATACTTTTGCCTCGAGCTTTTAGGTGCGTGATAGCGACTTTGTTACTTACTCACATAAGGTTTTTATCACTATCTTTAGACTGCACTGCCTTGAGTTATCCGCTGATTATCGACAAACTCATTCCTCGTCATCTTAGTTTTATTTTATACTAAGACCTTGCGCTATCCATTAATTTTCTGACTATCCTCCTTGTTTAGACAATTTTCTAAAAGCACCTATTACTATAAATCAATTATAATTCTTTGTCAAATTTCACACCCATTCATCACTATATTTACTGTTCATCATTATAAAAAAAGCGATAACTCCTGTTTAATCAAAAACACTGAGTTATCGCTAGACTATTTACATTAATCTAAATAATCAACCACTTCTACTAAATTCGTGTAACGACGCATTAAAGCAACTGTATTCGCAAAATACTCGCCACCACCTGCGATACCATATTGTTGCCAATCAGCTAATGGTACGACTTGATAGCTGCCACCAGGTACACCGATTGTAAATGTCGGCATAAAACGAATTTTTGAAATTTCAAATTGTCCGTTTACTTCCGTAAAGGTATATTCAGAAATTCCACCTAATTTGTTGGAATCATCAATCTGTCCAGACAAGAAGTTACCATGTGAGAACAATGCAGCTTGATGCTTATTATAGACAATAAATGGTTGCAATACGTGTGGATGCCCACCTAAAATAAAGTTGGCTCCAGCATCACGCACCACATTATTCACATTAATTTGTGATTCTGAAGGTAATGATTCATATTCTTCTCCATTGTGAACCATGACAATCGACAAATCTACTTGCTCTTTTAACGCTTCAACTTCTAAAGCCATTAATTCAGTATCAATTAAAGTCAATAAATAAGATTGGTCTTCCGGAATAGGATTTCCATTCGCTCCATAACTATAAGCTAAAAACCCTACTTTAATACCATTAATATCCAATATGCGTGGTGTATTATAATCTTGCCAACTTTCATAACTCCCAACATACGGCATGCCACGTTCTTTCAAGGCAGCAATTGAACCTAATGCTCCCTCAGCTCCCCAATCCATTGTGTGATTAGTAGCATTATTGACAATATCAACACCAATTGCTTGTAAGGCATCAATAATTTCTGACGGTGCATTAAATGCTGGATAATTCGACACTGGTAAAGTATCCCCAGCAGCAATAACTTCTAAATTCGCTGTTGTTAAATCAGCATTTTCAATATAAGATTTTACCGGTGCAAACATATGGTCAAAATTATAACCTGTACCTGTTGCTGCATCATTATATAAGAAATCATGAATTAAAATATCGCCAATCGAACGAATAGTAATACTACGTCCTGTCGTTGCTGCAGTCGCTGTATTTTCATTTTCTGGAGCAACTGTTGTTTCCATTACAGTTTCGCTTTCGCTCGTTGTGGTGGTTTCAGTTGGTGTCGCTGCATTTTGACATGCTGTCAGTAAAAACATAGATGCCACTAACCCAATTACTTTTTGTAAATAATTTCTTTTCATACTCTCTTCCTCCTTTATTCTAACTCACACAATTTGGCCTGACGTCCACTTCAGAAGTCTCTTCTGTGCGTTACTTGCACGTCAGTGACTTCTTCCAGTGGTTCATTGTCACACTATGTTATTACTGTAACTCAACCAGTAATTCTCCGGTCTTAATAGCATCTTGTTTTTTAACATATACTGTTTTGACCACTCCGTCTTTTGGTGCTTGAATGGTAGTTTCCATTTTCATTGCTTCCGTCACCAGTAAAATTTGTCCCTCTTTGACCGAGTCACCCTCTTTTACTTTGATACTAAAGACTGTACCTGGCATTTGTGCTGCAATATGGTTCTCATTACTGCGGTCAGCCATAGGACGCACATCTGCTGAAACTTTGGCACTTAAATCACGAATTTCAATTTTTTGTGACATTCCGTTTAAGTTGAAATAAATAGTGCGTAAACCATTCGGTTTAAGCGACCCAATCGATGTTAATTCGATATTCATCGTTTTACCTGGTTCAATTTCAACAGAAATCGTTTCATGCGACTTCATACCATAGAAGAAAGTTGGTGTTTCTAATACACTAACTGTTCCATAATCATCAACAAAATCAATGAAATCTTGATGAACTTTCGGATAAAGTGCTGCACTTAATAAAATCGTTTCATCAATGTCAATAAACAATCGTTCTGATAAACGTTTTGCCTCTGCCTCAAAATCATATGGTGACATCATTTCACCGGCACGAACAGATAATGGCTGCTCACCTTTTAGTACAACCTTTTGTAGTGCATGATTCCAACCACCTGCTGGTTGACCAATTTCACCTTTGAAGAAAGCAATAACAGAATCTGGGAAATCTAAACGGTCACCACGTTCAATTACACTGTCTTCATCTAAATCATTTTGCACCATAAAAAGTGCCATATCTCCTACCACTTTAGAAGACGGTGTCACTTTGATAATATCACCGAATAATAGATTCACTCGGCGATACATTTGACACACTTCTTCGAAACGGTCACCTAATCCTAAAGACTCAGCCTGTAATTTTAAATTCGAATATTGACCACCCGGCATTTCAAAATCATATACCGCCGTCCATGCTGTTGTTAAATCACTTTCAAATGGTTTGTAATATTGACGTGTCATTTTCCAATATTCTGCTAAAGTATCATTCGCTTCAACATCAATTTTCACTTGACGATTTGTTCCTTGACGAGCAAAGAATAATGAATTGGCATTCGGTTGAGAATTTTGTCCACTTAATGCAGGGTTAGCAGTATCAATAATGTCTACACCGGCATCAATGGCACGTGAATACACCATAATACCATTTGCTGCCGTATCATGCGTATGCAAATGAATCGGTATTGACAATTCAGCTTTCAGAGCTGATACAAGTTGGAATGCTGCCTCTGGTTTTAATAAACCTGCCATATCCTTAATTGCTAATGTATGCACACCGAGTGCCTCAATTTCTTTTGCCAGTTTGACATAATAATCTAATGTATAGAGCGATGAACGCTTCGGATTTAAAATATCACCAGTATAACAAATAGTACCTTCAACTAATTTTCCTGTTTGCAAGGCAGCATCAATCGGTTTTTTCATTGCTTCTAACCAATTGAGTGAATCAAAAATACGAAACACATCAATTCCTTGTTTCGCACTCTCAGCGATAAAACGTTCGACCACATTATCTGGATAATTTTTATATCCTACAGCATTGGCTGCACGTAACAACATTTGGAATGGAATATCTGGAATTAAGCGACGCAATTCTTGCAATCTCTCCCATGGGCTTTCTTTCAAAAAATTATATGCCACGTCAAAAGTTGCACCACCCCACATTTCTAATGAGAAGCTATCACGCAATGTTGCATTCATATAAGGGGCAACGTGTAACATATCAGTCGTTCTCAAACGTGTTGTCAAAACAGATTGATGTGCATCACGCAATGTCGTATCGGTCACCAGTACATCTTTTTCAGCCAATACGGCATCAGCCACTGCTTTCGGCCCTTTTGTATCTAATAAGTGTTTAAACGTCAATTCACCGTCTAAGATTGGTTTACGTTGTAAACGACGCTTACTGCGTTTATTAAAACTTGCTGGGTGAATCCCTTGACGTACACCCTCAATCGCTGGAATCTCACGTTTATCAAAGATAGGTTTATCGACTTTACCAATACCAGGAAAACCATTAACTGTCACATTTGCAATATAACGCAATAATTTATTTCCTCGGTCACGTGGCGGTACAAAGTTAAATAAACTTGGATTATCTGCAATAAAACCAGTATCATAATTACCAGCAGCAAAAGTATCATTCGCAATAATATTTTGTAAAAAGCGAATATTCGTTTTTAAGCCATTAATTTTAATTTCATCAAGGGCACGAGCCATTTTATCAATCGCACCACGTTTATTAAACGAATACGATGAAATCTTAACTAATAGAGAATCGTAATACGGTGTCACCATTGCTCCAGCAAAAGCATCTCCAGCATCAAGACGGATACCTGCCCCACCTGGTGACTGATAACTGATAATTGAACCAGAATCTGGTGCAAAATCATTCAATGGGTCTTCGGTTGTAATACGGCATTGAATCGCATACCCACGAGTCGCAATTTCTTCTTGTGGTGGTAAATCAATTGCATCTCCAAATAAACTTTCGCCGTCAGCAATTTGAATTTGTGATTTAACAATATCAATTCCTGTTACCAATTCAGTAATCGTATGTTCCACTTGAACACGTGGGTTGACTTCAATAAAATAAAATTCATCACCAGCAACTAAAAATTCAACCGTTCCGGCATTGACATAGCCAACATATTGCATCAATTGTAGTGACGCATCGGTTAGTTTTTTACGCATTTCAGCTGACAAACCAAAAGACGGTGCTACTTCTACTACTTTTTGATGACGACGTTGAATCGAGCAATCACGTTCAAATAAATGCACGACATTACCGTACTGGTCACCTAAAATTTGTACTTCAATATGCTTAGGGTTTGCGACGTATTTTTCAGCATAAAGTCGGTCATCACCAAAAGATGATTTAGCCTCTGATTTCACACGTTCATATGCCTCTTCTAATTCACTCTCATTCGTGACAATACGCATCCCTTTACCGCCACCACCACTGACAGCTTTCATCATCAATGGATAACCCGCAGTTTCAGCAAATGCTTTCGCTTCAGCAAAAGATTCCAATGTTCCGTCAGTACCTGGAATTACAGGTAAACCAGCACTAATCGCCGTTTCTCTTGCACGTGTTTTATTACCGAACATTTCAAGATGACGCAGTTGCGGCCCAATAAAAATAATACCCTCTTCTTGACAACGACGAGCAAATTGCTCATTTTCACTTAAAAAACCATACCCTGGGTGAATCGCATCGACTTGTTTTTCTTTGGCTAAATTAATAATACCCTCAATATCTAAATAGGCATCAATCGGCCCTAAATCTTCACCAATTAAATATGACTCATCTGCCTTTTGTCGGTGCAATGTACCAATATCTTCTTTAGAATAAATACTAACCGTATCAATACCAAGTTCTTTACATGCACGTCCAATACGGATTGCAATTTCACCACGGTTGGCGATTAATACTTTATTGATTTTATTCAAACGGATCACTCCTCCATTTTTCAATGAATTAATAGTTAATAGAGTGCAAAACAATTAAAGTAGTAGAAATTCGTCACCCTTACTTTAATACTTTTATAATTAAAAAGACACTTATCTCGCTAAACTCTGACTACATTATAGCACAACATTAAAAATAATAACTGATTTTTCTAATGTTTGAAAAAATTTTTTCTAATTTTTCGGTAATACTGACTTTACTATTTTCATTATCTCTATCGGTCATTTATTAATAATTATTTGCACCACACATTTCAATCATTATCAATTACCCCATGTTATCTTTTTTAGGAAGAGATAAACCTTTTTTAATGCAATAACCCTTGCTTTGATATATAATAATCCATATAGAAAGGAGCGTCTATGATGTTTCAAGCGAATCAACAATTTAATCATGCTACCAATTTCTTTCTCAAAAATGTTCAGTTAAAAGATTTTATTCATCATCGCCAAATTAAAATTACTGCCAACCATACACATACATTATTTCAATTTGAAACGGCTGTAAAAGTATCGCCTTTATCAGGACTAGCACTTTTAGTATTTAGGGAAAATCAACAATATTTATTAGACGGCGAGTATATTTTAGCACCAAATACAACCTTTAATATTCTCAGCTTATCCGATGATGTTTTAGTTCAACTTTCAACCAAAACACCACAAGAACCACAACTCATTACAATAGAAAATGATATTCATGTGACGCAACATACAGTCAAAATCCAAGTCCAGGAACTATTGACGGCAGTATCCTATCAATTTCAAGAATTTCATCAAATAGAAGTGAAAGCGCAAGCTCATTATGAATTACTATTCGTAGAAAGTGGACAGTTAACCATTAACCAAGCAACTTTAACAAAAGGTCAAGCCATTCTCATTGCACCAAATACAACCTATCAACGCTTATATGATGCGAGTGAAAAATGTCTGGTACATACAATTCGTTTTAATGCGACTGGTATTGACAAGCGACTAGTGAATACGATACTTGATATCAGCACACTGATAGCCCCACTTTTAGATTTAATGCATCAAGATTTTACTGCCCCATTACAAGCAGATTATTTATCACTTCATGTTCATAGTCTATTAATTGCCCTAAATCAACGTTTAATTGAGCCGGCTAGTGAGCAAACAACTTCCATGCAAGAAAAATATGAAGATGAATTATTTGCTAAAATTATTGATTTCATTCATTCAAGCGATATTACCACCTTAAAAGTTAGCGATTTAGTCCAACAGTTTAATATATCACGTTCAACACTCCAACATTTATTTAACAAATATCAACACGTCACACCAAAAATTTATATCAATCAGTTACGACTTGAAAAAAGCCGGCAATTGATTCGAGAATCTAATTTATCAATAACGGAAATAGCTACACAACTCGGTTATGGCTCACTACAATATTTTTCACGAGCCTTTAGCAATACCTACAATGTAAGCCCGTCTGAATATGCCAAAGGATATGCGAAACGATTGTAGTACATAGACATCGTGGCTATCCATGTAAACCGTAATAACAAAATACACTGACAAGCACAGGAACTCCAATTCCCCTTACTTGTCAGTGTATTATTTTATGCTTTGGTTAATTCTTGGTAATCACAATGACTACATTTAATTTCTTTTCCTTTACGTGTCGTCTTTTCCGTCATATAATGATTACATTTCGGACATGGTCGAGCAATCGGCTTATCCCACGAAACAAATTCACATTCAGGATAACGGTCGCAACCATAAAATGTACGATTTTTCTTCGATTGACGCTCAATTAATTGACCTTGTTGACATAAAGGACAAGTCACGTCAATCTTTTTCACGATAGCTTCAGTATGTCGACAATCTGGGAAATTACTACACGCATGGAACTTACCAAAGCGTCCAATTTTAACAACCATAGAATTTCCACAAACTTCACAATCATATCCTGCTGGTTCATCTTTAATTTCTATTTTTTCAATCGTTGATTCAGCTTTTTGTAAATCAGTTTCAAAATGTGAATAAAAATTATTCAACACTCTTACCCATTCTTGCTTTCCGTCTTCAATTGAATCAAGTTCTTCTTCCATTCCTGCCGTAAAATCAGAATCCACAATTTGTGGGAAAAATTCTGACATCACATCATTCACAATTTCGCCTAATTCTGTCGGTTCAAAACGTTTCGCTACCATTTTGACATAATAACGTTTACGCAATGTTTCAACCGTAGGAGAATAGGTTGACGGACGTCCAATACCTTTTTCTTCAAGCGTCTTAATCAAACTCGCTTCATTATAGCGTGCTGGTGGTTGCGTGAAATGTTGCGACGGTTCCATTTTAACCGATTGGACTGCATCTCCGATTGCTAATTCCGGTAAATAATTATCCTTATTATTTTTCGTTGGATACACTTTTAAATAACCGTCAAACTTAATTCGTGAACCATTCGCACGAAATTGTACGCCATTCTGTTCAATGTCTGCACGAATTGTGTCGTAGACAGCATCTGCCATTTGGCTTGCCATGAAACGTCCCCATATCAATGAGTACAAACGTAACTGGTCTTTCGTCAACGCATAGCTGATACTATCCGGTGTCATTGACGGGTTGGATGGACGAATCGCCTCATGTGCATCTTGTGCCCCAGCACTATTTTTTGAAATGCGTGTTTTACCTAAATAAGCTTCACCATAATTTTCCTTAATAAAATCCATAGCTGACGCTTGTGCTACCGGTGAAATCCGAGTTGAGTCAGTACGCATATAGGTAATTAAACCAACCGTTTGTCTACCAATTGAAATACCCTCATACAATTGTTGTGCGACCATCATCGTTTTACTCGTTCTAAATCCTAAACGATTCGACGCTTCTTGTTGTAATGTACTGGTCGTAAATGGTGGTGCAGATTTACGATTGCGTGGTTTTTCTTCAATATTGGTCACTGTGAACGCTTGTTTCTCGTCCAAACGTTTCATAACGGCTTGCACATCTTGTTCATTCGCCAATTCCATTTTTTTACTATCGACACCATAAAATTCAGCTTCAAATTTCGCTGTCCCTTTTTTAAAGGTAGTCGGAATCGTCCAATATTCTTCCGGTTTAAAATGACGAATTTCATTTTCTCGGTCAATAATAATTTTTAAAGTCGCTGATTGGACACGTCCAGCACTCAAACCACCCTTAATTTTTTTCCATAACAATGGCGAAATCGAATACCCTACCACACGATCTAATATACGACGTGCTTGTTGTGCATCGACTAAATCTTGGTCAATCATTCTTGGCGTTTTAAATGCCTCTTTTACTGTATCTTTTGTAATTTCATTGAATACCACACGATTAGGCTCGTTAATGTCAAGATTTAACAAGTGACTTAAATGCCATGCAATCGCTTCTCCCTCACGATCCGGATCGGCTGCGAGATAGACATGTTCTGCTTTTTTAGCTAATTTCCGTAATTCTTTAATCGTATCACCACGACCACGAATGCTAATATAATGGGGTTCAAAATTATTTTCAATATCCACACCCATTTTACTTTTTGGCAAATCTCGTAAATGACCTTTACTGGCTACAACCTTATAATTTTTTCCTAAATAACGATCAATGGTTTTTGCCTTAGTCGGTGACTCGACAATGACTAAATTTTTATAAGACATTATCGTCCCTACCTTTCTTATTCATTTTGTAAACACTATTCGTGTACAACCTTATATTCTGCTCTTTTATTAAATCGTTATCCATAGTAGCGAAAACTTTGATGATTGTCAAATTAAATATTATTTTAGTTACAATGGGCTGCATTCATCACTCATACTCTATTTTGTACATTTTTCAATGTTTTTATCGACTGAACTGTTTCTTCAATTGATAAAATAGGCGTAGCCCCAGCCATAATTAAGTCATTGCACCCAGCTGACTGCACATCATCAATGCGTCCAGGCAAAGCATAAATTTCTCGGTTAAATTGCAAGGCATAATTGGCTGTAATCAGACTGCCACTTTTCCTAGCTGCTTGCATGACACAAATCGCTGACGAAATACCAGCAACTAAACGATTACGCATAATAAAATGATGTTTCAGAGCCGAACTATTCGGTAAAAATTCAGACAACACAAGATGTTGCTGTCCCAATTGTAATTGAAGATTGGTATGCTCACGTGGATAACAACGGTCTAAACCCGTAGCAATAATCGCAATTGTAGACTGCTGCACTCCGCCATTCATTGCTGATTGATGCACAACAGCATCAACCCCTTTTGCCATACCTGAGACACTCACCCACCCCTCTCGTGTAAATGCCTCCACCAGTTCTTGCGTCACCTTTTTCCCATACGAAGTAATCTTACGACTTCCAACGATTGATACTGGAAATTTTGATAATAAAGACAAATTTCCCTCATAAAATATTACGAGTGGTGGTTGGGGAATATGATACCAACGTTTAGGATAAATAGTATCACCAAAAACAATTGCCTGCATAGCTAATTGTTTGGCACTTTGACATAAATCACTATCCCAATCTGGTAAATTCAACGCAATTAATGCTTGGCTAATCTCTTGTTTTAACTGAAAATATTCGTACTCGTCCCAAGTATTTTGGCATAAGTGATAATGTACTAAATAGCGTAACACCCTACCTTGCTCTTGATAACTGACTTCTTTTAATTTTAAATAAATGATGAGTTCTCGCATTGATAGTTTCAAAAAAAATCCACCTTTCGATACTTATATAATAGAAAGAAAAGCTCATTTACAATAACTTTCTTCTATTCATAAATACACGAAAAAGGTGGAAATCATGTTAATATTTCTTCAATGTTTCTCTTACTGGAGCAAATGACTGCCGATGAATCGGAGTATATCCATACGTAGCCAATGCCGTTAAATGTTGTGCTGTGCCATACCCCATGTGTTTATCAAAACCAAATTCAGGATATTGTGCAGCATACTCTATCATTCGATTATCTCGGTACTCCTTAGCCAAAATACTTGCTGCTGCTATGGTCAGTGAACGCTGGTCGCCCTTTATCAACGATTGTTGTGGCAAGTCAGAATCGATTTTCATCGCATCAATTAATAAATAGTCCGGCTGAATCTTTAATGATTCAACACTTTCTAGCATTGATTGTCTAGTCGCTTCATAAATATTATACTGGTCAATTGCTTCAACAGATGTTTCCGTTATAGCGTATGCTATGGCGACCGACTTAATTAATTCAACAAAATATTGTCTTTTAGTTGGTGATAATTGTTTAGAGTCTGTAACACCAATCAACGCATCACAATTTTTTGGTAAAATAACAGCTGCTGTTACTACCGGACCAGCTAATGGTCCCCTGCCGACTTCATCAATACCAGCTATCAACTTGAATCCTTGTTGTCTGACTGCATCTTCTATTTCAAGACGTGCTAAATGCTCCTGTTTTTGTTGGGCGAGTTGTACAATTCGTTTTTCAGCTTGTTTAACGGCTGTCTGCACCCCTTTGCGTTCATCTAACCGATACAATTGAAACAATTCATCATCTATTTGCGTCACTTGAGCCAACTTTGTTTTTATCTCATTAATGGATAATTTATTCATGAGCACTCACCGCAACATAAGGTAAATCCAAGGTTAAATTACCAAATTTTTGTTGTCTAAAATCAAGAATTAATCGTTGACTTGCTGTTTCAAAATCTTCTTTTAAGCCCATTTTTTTAGTTATCGCAAGTAGAAGATTTACGGCTGTTTCATTTTCTATCTGCTCTTCTGTTATGCCGAACTTATCCATTAAAATATTTGCCTGTTGTTGTCGCAAATAATCAATCAAATAGAGAGCTAAATCGTCCATGTGGAGTAATTGGTCTTTAATTGCGCCAGTCAATGCTAATTTTTTACTACATCTGGGTCTTCAAACTTTGGCCATAAAATACCTGGCGTATCCAATAATTCAAAATTACGTCCAATTTTTAGCCAACGTTGTGCTTTAGTGACACCCGGTTTATTCCCAGTTATCGCTTGATTTTTACCAACAAAACGATTAATTAATGTTGATTTACCCACATTGGGAATCCCTAAAATCATTAAACGAATCGCACGTGGCTTTACTCCTTTAGCTTGTTGTTTTTCAAAATAAGGTGCCATTAATGCTTGACACTCTTTTTCTAACTGTTTCAAGCCTTTACTATGTTGTGCATCAATCGCTAATGACTTAAAGCCTTGTGCCTCATAGTGTTCAACCCATTGTTGTGTTTTCTGTTTATCTGCTAAATCTGCCTTATTTAAGACAATAATTCGTGGCTTTTGTTGAACAATTTCGTCAATCATTGGATTACGGCTCGATTCAGGAATACGAGCATCTACCAATTCAATGACAATGTCTACAAGATTTAACTTTTCACTCGCCTCTCTCCTCGCTTTAGCCATATGGCCTGGAAACCATTGAATAGTAGCCATTCATTATCATTCCTTTCGTATAAAAATTAGTTCTTTCATTATGTAGCATAACATTATCAACGCTTAATTAATAATAGAATAAATTCAAATATAAGAGCCAACTCTTTAAGGCAGTAGCTCATTTTAGTACAAAAATAAGACGGTTATTTTTTGATTTCTCTTTGTTGAAATACAGCAATAATATGGTATAATAACAATATAAAGGAGTTGAGCGTCAACTCAACCCCTTTGTAGAACCGTTTAAGACGGTGGCTCATTTTAGTTATAAAAAATAACCGTTACTCGCCAAAAGTAAGACGGTTATTTTTTTGCATTATCTTTGAAGATTTTATAGCACAAGCCTATCAAGTTGATAATAAAACTACCAAACATCAATAGAACTTCTACCACTTCAAAAGCTGTCAAAAAAATGCTCCTCCTTTCTGTCAGATTTTGATGTGTTGCCCATAGGCATCACCACCTTTCAGATTAAGGAGCCACCGTCTTTTGTGATGCCTAATATAACTTAGAACACCCCACTACTTTTCTACACTTTAATTATAACCCACTAGGTGATTTTTTTCTATCCATAACAATTGACCCACAGAAATAAAAACACACCGACACCTATGATTCTATCAACCATAAGTATTGGTGCAATAATCCTTATTTCTCTACTGAAACTGCTAAAGCGTGGTCAACTAATGCCACTTGTCCATTAACCACTTCAATGGTATCGCCACTTACCAAGTCAGTATATTGTCCGTCAGTTAGTGGTACTTTCACTTGTCCTTCTTTGCCTTTAAATGAACATACTGCTACAAATAATGTTTCATGGCTTTCATGTTCTATCACAACGGCATCGAATTCATCGTACGCTGTCAATTCGTAACGTGCAGACGAATTTACTGGAATGTATTGTTTTTTAATATCATGTAAACGACGAATTTCAGCTGAAATATCACGCCCTGCCTGCCAGTTAACTGGGTCTACATCAAATAATGTCTGTTCAGTTGACTCTTGCACTTCTTGACCATTGTAAAGTAATACAAAGCCTTTTTCAAAATATTGAAAAGCTGTCCATTGTAATAAGTTTTGTTCTTCAGGAATTAAAAACTTCGCACGTGGGTTATCATGATTTTCAAGATGACGTGCTTTAATATAATGTTTTGGATAAATAACTTCTTGTAAATTCAAGCGATTGATGTACTCGCTCAATGTATTTTTACCACGTAGATAGCCATGGAATAAATAGTGAACATCATAATCATATAGCACATCAAATGCTTGATACATTTCACAATCAGAATGGGCAGTACCACCGGCTTGACGCAATAATTTGATAAAGCTAAACTCAACACTTTCTGATAACCAAATAAATTCTTCTTTCACTTTTGCGACAGCTTTTCGTGCTTCTTTCCAAAACTCAATAGGTACTAATGGTGCAACATCACAGCGGAATCCGTCCACAAATTGTGCCCAATAAGTAAGCGATTCAATTTGATAATCCCATAATGCTTTATTTTTATAATCTAAATCGACAATATCCGTCCAATCGCCTACTTGATTACCACGCTTGCCGTCTGGACGATAGAAGAACCATTCAGGATGTTCTTGAACTAATACAGAATCCGGTGAAGTATGATTGTAAACAACGTCAATCATCACTTTCATGCCATTATCATGTATCGCTTGACACAATGCCTTAAAATCTTCCAATGTCCCATATTCAGGGTTGATGCCACGATAATCTTTATTCGCATAAGGAGAGCCAGCTTTTCCTTTACGATTTTCTTCGCCTAATGGGTGAATTGGCAATAGCCAAATAATATCTACCCCTAATTCTTTAATACGAGGCAATTGTGGAATTACACCACGAAAAGTTCCTTCTGGTGAAAAATTACGAACAAAAATACTATAAATAACTTGATTCGGTTGAATTGACATAAACACTGTCCTTTCTAATTGTACTAATATTACTTTATAGCAATATCACACCTAATACAATCGTTTTCAACACGTTACCGGTAACAAATTCTAGTTAAGTTGTATACGCCCTTATAAAGCAAAAACTTGTCATACTGACCGTATACTTACAGTCAATATAACAAGTTTAGTCACCTTTTTATCAACTACTACAAAATAGCAAACTAATTCCCAGCTTTATATTTTGCAATAATATCTTTTGTTTCAGATTGCGTTTCAAAATAAGCATTCATTACTTCGTGTGCAACAGTTGTACTTTGACGTCCAGATGCATTTTCTAATAAATACGGTACAATAACTGAAATAGCAATTTCTGGTTTGTCATAAGGAGCAAAACCAATGTAAGTCGCATTCGTTACCGGTTGGTTTTGTGCATATTGAATCGGACCAGAATAAAATGCTTCGGTTGTCCCTGTCTTAGAACCAACTTTAATTGGGTAATTCAAGAATAAATAGCGAGCTGTACCCGTTTGTGAATGGGATACTTGATACATACCTTGATGAATACGTGCCATTTGCTCGGGTTGCAATTGAACCACATTCATTATTTTAGGAGCAATTGATGTGATGACACCGCCTAACTCACCATTTGCATCTGTATTACGAATCTCTTTAACCAAACGTGGAGCATAACGTACACCACCATTCGCAATCGTTGATACATATTGTGCCATTTGTAGCGGCGTATATAAGTCAAACTGACCGTATGATAAGTCTAAGGCTGATACTAATTGTGAATCTTCTGGACTATATCCTGTTGATTCATTCGGTAAATCAATTCCTGTATTCGTTCCTAGACCAAATTCAGCAAAATAATTACGCATTTTATCAATTGTATTATTAGCAATGGTTAATTGACCATTTTGCTCCCATTCGGTTTGTCCCCCCATCATCATCGCCATTTTAATCATATAAATGTTTGATGATTTTTCAAGGGCTTCAATATCACTAATGTCAACTTTACCTGTTCGGTTAAATACTGATGATTTTTCTTGAGATGCTTGGAATTTCATCGGCTCATCGGTAATCACATTATTAGTAGTCGAAATAACCCCTGTTAAATACCCCATTGATACCATGGCTGGTTTTACAGATGACCCCATACCATAACTTGTATTAATAGCACCTAAAGTGTCGTCAATAATTTCACCAGTGTAAGCATCTTTATTTTTATCGTATTCAAATCGTTTACCAGTAATCCCTAAAATATCCCCAGTATTTGGGTTCATCGCAACGATATAAATACGGTCATTCAAACCTTGATCTTGCATATTACGCAAAGCATTTTCTGCAATTTGATCTAATTTCTCATTAAAAGCTGCATCCACTGAAAGCACTAAGTTATTCCCTTTAGCTCCCTCAAATACTTTTTGTTTCGATAAAATATCATCCGATGCGTCAGTGACAATACGAGAAATTGACTTGGAACCACGTAAGACATCTTCATATTGCTTTTCTAAATAACTGATACCGACACGATCATTCAGTGCATAACCTTTTGCTAGTAATTCTGCTGCTGTTTCACTTGGAAGACCACGTTGTTCAGTGGATACTTGCCCTAAAATTGAACGTAATAATTCATTTTGAGGATACGTCCGTTGCCAATCTGTCCCAATCGAAATACCTGGTAATGACCCTAATTGTTCACTGACACGAGCAATTTCTTCTTGAGTTACGTTTTGATTTTTTACAGTAACGGTTGATAAGGCATAGGCACTGTTCATATTTTTAAACAAAGCAATGACTTTCTTTTCACCTTCACTAAACACTAAATCATCACTCGTCACAGCGTCCAATTGAACTTTATAAACTTCTGCACCACTTAATTGTTTCTGTTCACGTGTTAATCGACTATTGACTAGTGATTCATTCGTCACAATAAAATAATCTTTTAAATCACGTTCAGTTAAATTTTGTGTAGGAATCTCAATTAGAGAGGCTAATTTACGAGCAACATCAATAATATCTTTCGGTGATACACGTGAATCTCGGTCTCGTGTATATAAAATCGCCATTTCTGGATGATTGCCAACTAAAACACGTCCTTGGCTATCATAAATCATTCCACGAGGCACAGAACCTGTTGTTACCGTCGAATCCGTTCGCTGCACCATATTTAAAAAGGTTTCACTGCGATAAAGTTGTAAGTATCCTAAGCGAATAAATAAGGAAACAAAACATAAGAACGAAATTACGAACAATAAATTTAAGCGTCTCGGAATATGAGATTTATTTTTATTTTTTTTCAATTTATATTTAGCCATGTTGTCACTCTATTCTACATTGATTTACTATTTAAGATTATACCATAAGTTGCCTACAGGTAAAAACATATTTCATCTCACAATTCTATTACAGTAATTTATGTCATCCTTAGTTAAAATTGCTTAATAGATAAGATTTGATATAATATGGACAGATTGACACGATTAGTTGCTGATTATTTTCAGCTCTACAATGGAGGCATTATGACATCAAAATTCCACTTAAAACATTTGCTACCTTATTTTGCTTGTAGCATTATTTTTTCATTGCTGTTTCTTTTTATCAGTTATCTATTGCATTGGATTCCATTTGGCTCTAATACGCTATTAACAATTGATTTAGGGCAACAATATATTGATTTTTTTAGTTATTATCGTGATACCTTACTACATCACCCTGAACAATTCCTTTATAGTTTTCAAAAAGGCATTGGTGGCGAAATGGTGGGATTATGGACGTATTATTTACTCAGCCCTTTTAATCTCGTCCTACTATACTTTAAACAAAATCAATTTGCATTCGCCATGTCCGTCTTAACCTATACCAAATTATTAGCAATGACATGGTCATTTCTCTATTTTTCACGACAAAAATATCGCTTGGATACACCATTCGCTATTGCTTTTAGTCTATCCTATACTTTTATGAGTTATACAGTGACCTATTGGCTAAATATTATGTGGCTAGACGGTTTGATTTTACTGCCACTTATCGCCCTTGCTTTACAAAAACTCATCACAATGAATCGTCGCAACGCTTATATTTTATTGCTTGCACTAACATTCATCAGCAACTATTATATTGGATTTATGATTGCGATTTTCTTAGCCTTTTATGCAATTTATCTGATTATTGAACAAAACGAGTTGACCTTTAAAAAAGCAATCCACGATTATACTCGATTTATAATTGCATCAATTGTAGGTACTTTAATCAGTGGTATTATCTTATACCCTGCTATCACATCACTCTTAGCCAGCAAAGTCAATGGCACTTCAATCGCCATAACTTCAGCGATACGGTATTTACCGAAACAAATTCTTTCAAAATTGTTTATCGGAAGTTTTGTATTTGAAGAAATAAAAAAAGGGTCACCACATCTATATGCTGGTACACTAGTCGTATTACTCGTGATACTCTACTTTATTAATCGCCACATTCGCTGGCAAGAAAAACTGGTAGCTCTATTCATTCTGAGCGTATTTCTTTTATCTTTTATGTATGAATTACTGTCAAAAATTTGGCATGGTGGACAAGACCCTGTATGGTATCCATTCCGCTTTTCATTTTTGACTACGTTTTTTAGCATCGAACTAGCGATGAATGCCTTTAGTAAACTGCGACACAAATTATCATTGCCTGCCACATTTATCATGATGAGTAGTTTTTCAGTCTTTTGCATCTATTATTTAGTGCGAATCAAATTTTATCCTTATTTATCGCAACAAATGATTTTGCTAACTTTATTCTTAGGTATTATTTGGATAATCCTACTACAATTCAAGCTCAAACAACACCGTCTATTATCGGTTATCGCATTGCTATTTGTCACATTAGATGTGAGTATCAATAGTTATTCCATTTTAAAGCAGTTGAACTATGTTCCCTTTGAGCGTTATCAAAATTACACAACTGTTATGACGGATACCATTCAAGCAATCACTGACAATGATTCTGATTTTTATCGCATTCAAAAAAATGCAGCTCGTACTAAAAATGAGCCTTTATTCGCTCACTATAATGGCTTGGATAATTTTAGTTCCACTTTGGAATCTACTACTGCCCAATTATTTGGATATTTAGGACTGCCCGATACGCAAGCATCAGTCTTATATGGTAATGGCACTCTATTTTTAGATGATTTCTTCTCAGTAAAATATTTGCTTGAACCGAAACGAATTGACGATGAAAAGTATTATCATCTTAAACCAATCTCACGAGCTTTTGATATTGCACGAAATAACAAGCAAGCTGACAACCAATATTTTACAATCTACCAAAATCCAGACCGATTCGGACTGATGATTGAAGTGTCGCCAGACATTGCATTACCGACGACGCAATTTGAACAAAATAAACCGATTGAAAATCAAGAATTACTCTTGCGATTGATTGATTTCAACCGCAACAACAAACCATATTATACAGAACAAGCATTATCCGAACCGATATTACAAGATATTGAACTAACAAAAATCGAAACAGGTGATTTCTACCATTTCAATTCCTTAATTAAAGACGTTTTACAATTTGATAAAGGGTCACTGACTTACTCCTTTAAAACCGATACAGATAATCCTTATTATCTATCCCTTCCTAGTCAGATAAATGATAAAAAAGTTCGTATGGAATTAAATGGTGAAGAATTTGTATTCGCATCACCATTTCGTCAGCGTCAATTAGTCAGCATTGCAGATAATCAAGCCTTAACGAATCATCAACTAGCAGTTATTTTACAAACGGCAAAATTACAAATGAATCAGCTTAAATTATATGAATTTGACCTACCACGCTATGAAACAATGATGCAGAAAAAAGCAGCACATCGTTTTGAAGTAACATCATTCAATCACCAACAGTTGACTGGGAACATCACAACTGAACTGGAAAATAGTTACTTATTGATGACCATTCCTTATGATAAAAATTGGTCTATCCAAATAGATAATCAGAAAGTTAAACCTATTCCAGTACTAAACGATACCTTAATGGCAATTCCTGTTTCAAAAGGAAGTCATCAAATTACGATGCATTATTTCCCAAAATCCATATATTATGGTACTATGTTAAGTATGTTTGGAATCGTCGGATTCATCATCTTGAACACTCGACGATTAAAAGTGAAAACTAAAAATTAATGAGGTATCCAATGAAAAATATTTTTAAATTTTTATATAAAGCCTATCGGGAGCCACGTCTATTTATTCAAATTGTCGCAGTAAAATTTAAGCAAATATGGCAAATCGCACTTGCTGCTATCTTATTCTTATCCATTACAATGACGATACTTGGACAGCCTGCTTTCCAAGAGATTGCAAATAATATTAGTGATGCAGCAAAATATGTGCCAAATTATACCTATGAACAAGGCAAACTAAAATTAGCGACTGATGAAAAACCACTCTACTATCAATCGAAAACCTTTCAATTAGTTATTGATGACAGTGTGGAAAGTGACGGAACGCTTAATAAAGTGCCAATTGATAAAGCAAAAAATGAGATGATTGACACTTCTATTTTTATCAGTCTGTATATGTTTAAAGACCAAACCATTGCATCTGTCGGCAGTAATTTATACCGTCTAGGCAATCATGCAACTGGTTTCTTGAGTAAACAATTACTCCTTGACTATCTAACCCTTTTAACCACACGTACCACTACAGTGATGATTACACAATGGTTAACGTATTTAGTGATTGCTTTCTTTGTTTATTGGTTAGAGATGTTCGTGCTTGCAATTTTAGCAAGTTCTATCAATCGCAATTTAACCAGTCCTTTTAAATTTAAACAACGGCTAAAATTGGCTATTGCGATTAGCTTTTTACCATTAATCATTATTGAACTCGCAAAATTTATTATTCCTGGCTTTATCGGAAGTTTCTTCTTACTTGCCACTACCTTTATCGGTTTACTCTATTATATGATGCACCGACATACAGACTATGTAAAAGCCTTGTTAATGGAAATGTCTAAAAATGAATCAGCGAATTTTGACGAATTCGCACAAGAATTTTCAGAGTTAGATTACTTAACAGATGATGACATTAAAAAAGACATGAATCATGCTAACCCAAGCAGACACGAATTAGACGCATTAAATGATGCAGAGAAAAAGATACTGGAACATTTAAAAAATATGGATTCAGAGAATGATGAAGAAAATGAATAATGTGATAGCCAAAAATGAGTGATTGAGATACATCACTCATTTTTGGTATTTAGGTAAGAGCTGAAATGATGTCCGCTATTGCACGATTATCCTAAAAAAGCACTGATAGTCAAACTATCAGCACTTTTGAATTTACTTATTTGTATTCAATTACTTTTGTTTTTTGAAACGTGGAGCTACTAATAAAGCACCTGCAACTACAGATAATACTGCCAATGCTAATGCAGCAAATGAAGTTGCTTCACCTGTTTTTGGTAAAGCTGCTTGTTTAGCTTCTTCTTTCTTAACTTCCACTTTTCTAGTTTCTTCTTGTTTAGTGTCAGCTTTTGGAGCTACTGTTGTTTCTGAAATTTGTGTTGTTTCTGAAACTTGTGTCATTTCTTTAACTTTCATCGCTAATTTTGCTAAATCTTCACGTTTTTCAGCCATTGAGACTTCAACTGCTAATTCTTCTTTTTGTTTGTCGCTTAATTTAGATGCATCAATCGTTGCTAATAACTCTTTACGAACATCAGAATCTGATTTCTCAGCTTCTTTTTTGTCGTCTTTTTTGTTGTCAACTTCTTTAGCAACAGTTCCTTCTTTTGAGTTATCAGGAACATCTTGTTTGTCTTCAGGTTTAACTTCTGGTTTGTTTTCAGCTGGTGCGGGAGTTGTTGTGTCTAGCTTTCTAAGAGAGATTCTATAAGTTTCACCAAAACGTTCGCCTACTTCAAAAGTACGTGTTGTTTGATATGAGACGGCTTCACCTTTTACTATCTCATAACCTGCAGGGAAGTCTGCTAATTCATACGTTAATTTAGCACCTTTACGAGCACTTAGCGTGATGTATCCCGATGCACCTGTTTTGAAAGAACCAATTTGTTTACCATTTGAATCTTTAATAATAACAGTAGCACCTTTAATTCCTTCTTCTACTGCTGAGTTGTCAACCATAACACCGATTCTAAATTGGAATGTCTCCACTTTATCTTCGGTTTTTGGTTCTTCTTTTTTGTCTTCTAGTGATGTTGGCATTTCAGAAGTTGTGTCTGCTGTCGACATTTCAGAAGTTGTAATCACTTCTTCTTCAAGAGTTGTCGTTTCACTAACGGTAGTTTTTTCAGATGTCTCTGAGATTGACACTTCTGGTGGTAATGTCGTCTCTTCTTGTGCTGATACGGCTGACATCACTAACTGTGATGCTAACAATGTTGCGGCTAATAAAGATTTTTTCTTCATAATCTTTTTCCCTCCGGAATATATTATTTGGTGTCTTTCAACACCATGCCTTTCAACACCATGCCTTTCAACACCATGCCTTTCAACACCATAATATAATTATAATTCAAATAAAAATATGCGTCAATCCATTCTTAAATATTTTAAAATCATTTTAAAATCATTTTTTCATATTTTGTAATAAATAGTTACATTTTTTCCTGTCATTCATTATTCTGAACGTTCGATTAAAAGAATCAGACTAAAATTCGTATTATGCCTACGAATTTCAGTCTGATTTCATTGCTTAATTCCCCACCAGATATTTAGTGGGTCTCCACTAGAAGTTGTGGTGCTGTTTAATTGGGCTAGAAATTCAGGTATCAGGAGAATATAGTCTTTGAATACAAAAACAGTGTTGATAACAAGGACAACTCCCTATCATCAACACTGATATCTATCTATGTTAAATTATTTAACAGCGTCTTTTAATGCTTTACCAGCTTTGAATCCTGGTACTTTAGATGCTGCGATTTCAATTTCTTCACCAGTTTGAGGATTACGTCCTTTACGAGCTGCACGCTCACGTACTTCAAATGTACCAAAACCGATTAATTGAACTTTTTCTCCTGCTGATAATTCTTCTTGAATTGCTTCGAATAAAGCTTCAACTGTTGCTGTAACATCTTTCTTAGTTAAGTTTGTTTTTGCTACTACTTTTTCTACTAATTCTGCCTTATTTGCCATTAGTGCATCCTCCTTAAAATTACTCATACGAGCATTAAATCGAAATAAATTTCAATTGTTATTTCTTTATAAAGAATAGCATAGATTCTTTAAAATATCAATGTAAATCCTGTTAATAAGCCGTTAATTCTATAACAATCTTATAAAAATTATTGTCGTTCACGTGTAATCAAGCGAATCGGCGTCCCTTCAAAATAGAAAGACTCTCTCAGCTGATTTTCTAAGAATCGTTCGTAACTGAAATGCATCAATTCAACATCATTAACAAATGCCACAAAAGTAGGTGGATTGACTGCTACTTGTGTCATATAGTAAATCTTTAAGCGACGACCTTTATCCGTTGGAGTTGGGTTCATTGCCACAGCGTCCATTAGAACATCATTCAATACAGACGATTGTACACGACGATGACGATTGTCATAAATCATTTCTAATAATTCTGGTAATTTATTCAAACGCTGACCAGTATGTGCACTGACAAATAATATCGGAGCAAACGATAAGTATTGGAAATGGGCACGAATATTTTTAGTAAATTCATCAAATAAATTATCTGACTTATCAACGGCGTCCCATTTATTTACTAAAATCACTATACCCTTACCTGCTTCATATGCATAACCTGCAACTTTTTTATCTTGCTCACGAATACCAGTTACGGCATCAATAACTAAACACACTACATCACTACGGTCAATAGCTGATAAGGCACGTAATACACTGTATTTTTCTGTATTTTCAAATACTTTACCACGTTTACGAATACCAGCCGTATCAATCATTGTAAAATGACGTCCAGTTTCACTGGTAAAATAAGTATCGACGGCTTCACGCGTCGTTCCCTCCATATCGGAAACAATCACACGCTGTTCTTTTAAAATCGCATTAACTAAACTAGATTTGCCTACATTTGGTCTACCGATAAAACTGAATTTAATCGTTTCTTCAACTTCAGCTTCCTGTTCTTCTTTAGGGAATAAACGGAAGATTTCGTCAAGCAAATCTCCAAAACCTGTCCCATGAACTCCCGATACTGGATACGGATCTCCATGACCTAATGAATAAAAATCCCAAATTTCTTGACGTTGTTCAGGATTATCCGTCTTATTAACTGCTAATACTACTGGTTTATTTGTACGATGTAAAAAATGTGCTAACTCTTCATCAGCGTCCGTTACACCCTCTCGACTACTTGTCAAAAAGACAATAACATCTGCTTCGTCCATTGCGATTTCAGCTTGGTAACGAATTTGATTCATAATCGGCTCATCAATCATCTCAATACCACCAGTATCAATTAAACGAAATGGTTTACCTAACCATTCACTAGCAGCATAGATTCTATCACGTGTCACACCTGGAAAATCTTCTACAATCGAAACACGTTCACCGACTAAGCGATTAAAAACGGTCGACTTCCCCACATTCGGTCTTCCTACTAAAGCTACTGTTGGAATATTCATTATATTCACCTCCATTTTTGGTTCGTTCGGGCAGCCTTGGCGTCCACTTCAAAAATCCCTTCTGTGCGTTTCTCGCACGCCAGAGATTTTCTCCAGTGGTCCAAGGCTGAACGCCCTCTCTCTCACCTTGTTCTTTTTGGTTCGTTCGGGCAGTCTTGTCATCCACTTCAAAAGTCGCTTCTGTGCGTTTCACGCACGCCAGAGACTTCCTCCAGTGGTCCAAAGGCTGAACGCCCTCTCTCTCACCTTGTTCTTTTTGGTTCGTTCGAATGAAAAGGCTGCGACATGAGTCACAGCCCTAATAAATTATATATTAATTTTCAGTTGTAAAGCTGTCTAATAAATCACCAAACATATCACCTAAAGTGAAACCTGTATCAGTTGAATCTGAATAAGTTGCTGCTTGAGTGTTGTTGTTTGCTTTACGAGCTGATTGGTTATTACGCTTAGGTCTTGGAGCTGCTTGACGAGCTTGACGTTCAAAACGTTCTGTACGGTTTGGACGTTCTTCACCCTCTTCTACCTCAGGACGAGCTGGTTTTTCTTGTAAAGCTTTAATTGATAATGATAGACGTTGTTCAACTGGATCTGTACTTAATACTTTCACTTGAACTTCTTGTCCTTCTGATAATTTATCAGAAGGTTTCGCAATATGTTCATGTGAAATTTGAGAAACGTGAACTAATCCTTCAACACCAGGGAATACTTCAACGAATGCACCGAAGTCAGTTAATCGTTTAACTGTACCAGTTAATTCAGTACCTTCTGCAGCTTTTTCAGTAATGTTATCCCAAGGCCCAGGTAATGTATCCTTAATTGATAATGAGATACGACCTTTTTCTTCATCGATTGATAATACTTTAACTTGTACTGTATCACCAATTGTTAATGCATCACTTGGTTTAGAGATATGTTGATGAGAAATACGGCTAATGTGTACTAAACCGTCAACACCACCTAAATCGATGAATGCACCAAAGTTAGTTAAACGAGCAACTTTACCTTCAACAACAGCATCTACTGCTAAGTTAGATAATGCTTCAGCACGTTTAGCTTCACGATCTTTTTTAGCGATTTCTTTATGAGATAAAATTAAACGGTTGTCATTAGCATCTACTTCAACAATCGCAAATTCTAATGTTTTACCTTTGTAAGCAGAGAAATCTTCTACAAAGTGATCTTCAACCATTGACGCTGGTACGAAACCACGAACACCAGCATCAACAACTAAACCACCTTTAACAACATCTTTAACAGGTGCTTCAATTGTTTCGCCACGATCAGCTTTTTCTTTTAATTCAACCCATACTTTGCGTGATTCAACACGTTTTTTAGATAATAAATAATTACCATTTTCTTTGTCTTTAATTGGTTTTAAAACAACTAATTCAATTTCATCACCAATATTTACAACGTCCGTTAATTCATTAAACGGAGCTGCTGAAAGTTCGTTACGAGGAATAACACCCTCTAAACCTCCAGATTCCTTAATAGCAACACGTACTTGGTTATCGTCGAATGCTAATACATCTCCTTTAACCGTGTCACCAATTTTAATGTCGATTACGCTATCTAACGCATCCTCCATTGTTTCTAATACTTCTGTCTTTTCAACTTCTGACATCTACCAGTTCCTCCTAAGCAGTACCTAAAAAATTGTCGCCCTATGTCTATATAGAGCCTACAATGATTATTGTAACAAATTTATGTGGTCAAGTCTAGTAACCTTTCTTAAAAAATTAGTCATTTTTAACAAAAATTTGAATTTTTTTCAAAAAAAGTTCTAGCACCAGCCTAATTTTTTTCTATTGGGATTCTTAATTAGCATTTCAATTATCAAAATATTGTTTTTTCTCCCAGTTTATTAATCAGTTATATAGATAAAACCTCTAACTCAACTATTAATTATTATTGGTTTTATTTTCAACTTCAACAATCACTCGATTAACGACTTCATCTATCGTCATCTCACTTGTATCAATCTCAATCGCATCATCAGCTTTTTTTAAAGGACTATGTTCTCTTGTGGAATCTAAGTAATCACGCTCAATAATCGCTTGTTCAATTTCTTCTAATGTTTGCGAAGTCAATCCTTTTGCGATATTCTCCTTGAAACGACGTTGAGCACGAACTAATGGACTGGCTACAAAGAAGAATTTATGTGGTGCGTCCTTTAATACGACTGTGCCAATATCACGTCCGTCCATAACAACTGATTGTTCCTTTGCCATTGCTTGTTGCATCGAAACAAGTTGTTTGCGTACCCCCTCAATTGCAGACACTGCCGAAACATTTTCTGTCACTTCAACTGAGCGAATCACTTCGCTAATATCTTCTGTACCTAAAAATAGATGTTGTATGCCATTTATTAATTTAAACTTCAATTCTAATTGTGGTAATAAAGCTAAAATATTCTCCTCATCTGTCACAGCGATGCCCTTTCTTAATACGGCAAGTGTAACCCCACGATACATCGCACCGGTATCAATATAAGTGATACCTAATTTTTGAGCGATTAATTTAGCAATCGTACTTTTACCTGAAGATGCTGGCCCGTCAATCGCAATTGTTAAAGTATTCATTATATCTTCCTTTCAAGTATAAACTTCCACCCTGTTATCTTATCAAATGTTCCCCTATAAAACAACGCAGTCTTTATGAGCTGATATTAAAAATAGAGAAGAAATACCATACCAGTATTTCTCCCCCAAACTATGTTATAACACTTGTCTTGGCTTACTGCCGTCTTGCCCACTGACTAGACCAGCTGCCTCCATATCATCAATTAAGCGAGCAGCACGATTGTACCCAATACGAAACTTACGCTGCAATTGTGAAATACTAATCGTTTCTAAGCCTTGTAACATTTCAACGGCTTCATCAAAGTATTCATCTTCCGAAACGGAAGTATTACCGTCTTGTTCGTCATCTAATACAATCAATGAGTCTTCATAATCGGCTACTTGTTGATTCTTAATGAAGTTGGTAATCTTCTCTACTTCACTATCCGAAATATACGCACCTTGCACACGAACTGGTTTATTTTTACCCATTGGTTGGAATAACATATCCCCACGACCTAATAACTTTTCAGCTCCGACACTATCTAAAATAGTACGTGAGTCCGTTCCACTCGACACCGCAAAAGCTAAACGACTTGGTACATTGGCTTTAATAATTCCGGTAATAACATCAACAGACGGACGTTGCGTTGCGATAATCATGTGAATACCGGCAGCACGAGCCATTTGTGCCAATCGAATAATCGCACTTTCGACTTCATTGCTTGCCACCATCATTAAATCAGCTAACTCATCGACAAAAACAATAATTTTCGGTAGTTTTTCATAAACAGTACCATTATCTTCCTTGTTCCATTCTTCTACTTGTTCATTATAGGTATCAATATTACGAACATTCGATGCTGCAAACAATTCGTAGCGGCGTTCCATTTCTTGAACGACTTTATTCAATGCTTGTGCTGCTTTTCGTGGATTCGTCACAACCGGTGCTAATTGATGTGGTAAATCATCGTACATCGTTAACTCTACTTTTTTCGGGTCAATCATTAAAAACTTCACTTCATCTGGGTGAGCTTTCATCAGTAAAGATACGATAATAACATTCATACCGACCGATTTACCACTACCTGTCGCCCCAGCAATCAGTAAATGGGGCATTTTACTTAAATCAGCCAAACAAACCGTTCCGGAAATATCTCGACCTAATGGCACATCGAGTAAGTTTTCACTTTCAAGTGCTGCATCAATAATTTCCCAAAAGGATACTGGGCTGACTTGTAAATTCGGCACTTCAATTCCAATTAAAGATTTACCAGGTATTGGTGCTTCCATACGAACATCTCGAGCTGCTAAGGCTAATGCAATATCATCAGATAATGACACAATTTTACTAACTTTAACCCCAATCGCTGGTTCAATTTCGTATTTAGTAACGGACGGCCCTAAATTAGCTTTCACTACTTTTGCTTTCACACCAAAGCTTTCAAATGTCCGTTCTAATTTTTCAATATTTTCATTAATCCTTGCATATTCTTCCGATTGGTCGACTGGTGGAATTTTTTTCAATAAAGACTTACTCGGTAATTGATACTGTTGTGACCGTTTCATTGGTTTGATTACCGGTTGCGTATCGTCCATATCTGATTCAGCTAATAATTTATCCAATTCGTCCTCAGTTAAATCTTGTTTTGTTGCAGCTTGTGTTTGCCAATGGTCAGCCGTTTGACGCACTGATAAATCAGTATTCGTTGGTTCTTCCTTTGGTACAGTTGAATCTACGATAATGACAGGCTCAACACTTTTTTCAATTGGTGGCACTTCTACCTCTGGCTCAATTATTTCTTCACGATAAGGAGTTGCCGGCTGAATTATCGGTGGTTGTTTCTTATTACTCAAACTTTCCATTTGGTCAAAATAATCCAAATCCAATACTCGTTCTTCACGTTCAATGCGTGGCGACACACGTTGCGTACGCTCATCAAAGGGTTCAAATGTCTGACGTTTACGCTCTTGTAATGACGGCTGATAAGAAGATTCTGCCCAATCATCTTGAGTTGCTCTTCCTTGTGGTTTCGCACTAAATAATTGCGACAACATCGACTGTTTGCGTGGACGTATTCTCGTTTGTGGTACAGATTCTTCCGATTCAAGCAATTCCTCTTCTTCATCTGATAAATCATCTTGATTAAAGACTTCTTTCATCTCCGTCAATGCTGGAAATAATTTTTTAGGAATCGATACTACACCATGCCAAAAATCCCTTACTAATGTTCCTAATTGGTCGATTGAAATGGATTCTACTAACCCAAACCCTATTACAAAAATAATAAAGGAGAATAAATATGTTCCCCACCGTCCAAATAAATAACCAAATGTGGCATAAAAACTCGCTCCAAGCAAGCCACCCCCAAGATTTGAACGATTTTGACTTGTGAGTAAATCATTTTTAAACACTTCATATGTGCGTGTAAAAATTTGACTTGGTTCTTGTCCATTGAAAGCATTAAAATGCAGTACCGTTGTTAAAGCTATCAAAATCATGATGACACCGAGGTACTTCGTCCATTTTACACGTGGTAACTGCCCTTTAATAATCATCATAAACGCATAGAGCACCAAACTAAAGAGTGCCAGTGTATAAGTTTCACCGATGATTAATCGAACAGCGTTCGTAAATAAGACACCAATAAAGCCACCGTCAAATAACGCAAGTAATGAAATAAAAAATAGTATTAATCCAATCACTAAATAGAACATATCATAACTTGAGCGTATCGGTAATTGTTCTTCTTTCTTTTTGGCAGTTTTCTTTTTCGACTGTTGTTTCTTTGCCAATTCATTCACCTCTCATTCCTTATTTATATCGCTCTATTTTAGAAATATTTTTGTATTCCAATTATAACACAATTTTTGGTATCATAGCCTTGATAACACTAAGACGAAAGGCTGATTTTTATGACGACCTATGAACTAATTATTTCCGGACGTGTCCAAGGAGTGGGCTATCGCTTTTTCGCCCAACAATGTGCTGCGAAGTATCATATCAATGGAAATGTTCGCAACTTGTCAAATGGCAATGTCAAAATCATTGCCCAATGTTCAACTGAACAATTAACCGAATTTGTCAAAGTAATTCAACAACCACAGCATCGTTTCATGAAAATCAACTCAGTTAATATCACTGAAATCCCAACAATTAAACACTATGCCAATTTTACTATTGAATATTCAACTTAAATAGCGATAAAGCTGTGTTTGATTTTCTAAAAAAATCGGACGTACATCAACACCTAACAATTCTGTTAATTGTTCCAGTAATTGATTAATAACTTGCGGATACTGGGTTACTATCTCATTCGTATCTTGTTCAGGTTTGGGCAAATCAGTTTCCAATAACAAACGATTGATTGGTACCTGTTTAATATATGCTCTCCCTTTTTTCGTATGTAACATATTAGGGTGAATCGACAACCAACCACCATGACGTACATGACGCATTAATTCATCACTTGTGCCATTAAAATAATGAAAAATCACTTGACTCTTACTTTGATAGAGTTGGAATTTTTCTAAAATATCAAGTACCACACTAGCAGAACGTACTGTATGAATGGAAACTACAAAGGAATGCTGATGAACTTGTTCATAGTCACGAATCATTTGAATGATACGACTAAACGTATCGACTTGCAGTTTCTGTTCCACTTGTTGCAGTCGATTCGGAGCAAAATCAAGTCCAATCTCGCCGATAAAATGTGTCGTAGGCAACTCTTTCAAAAAAGATTTTAATTCCTGTGCCACCTGTTGTTCATTTTCAATATACCAAGGGTGAAAACCTAAGGCGACATCAATCGGATACATACCTTTTAATAAAGTATATTGCGTTGGTAAGACTGTTTGAGCAATCACTTTGATTTTCGCATCATCGCAAGCTTGGATAAGCTGATGTCGTGCTAGTTCATCTTTAATGAAATCAAAATGAAAATGTGTGTCGATAAATTCCGTCATTATTTTTGACCTTTCATTATCGGTGTTAATTTGTAAGTTTCTAAACCTAATAATCGTCGCAAGACTTTACTTGCTAATAACATTCCCATAATCGGTGGCATATAGCTAATAGAACCTAGTGTATGCTCCTTTTTCACACTACCATAACTTTTAATTTTGGCTTGTTTTTCTTTCGAATATAGCACTTCTAATTTTTTAATTCCTAATTCAGCACAAATATGTCGCATAGTTTTCGACATTTTACAGTAACTCGTATCTTCAATATATGAAAAAGATAACAGACTTGGGTCAAGTCGATTAGCTGCCCCCATGGAAGATAAGAGTGGCACTTGTTGCTCAATACACCATTGTATTAAGGCTGTTTTAGCATAAAACGAATCGATGCAATCAATCACATAATCCGGTCGTGGCAATGACCGTAATAATGGTGCAATATTTTGTGCTTTGACAAATTCTTCAACTGCATATACTTGACAATTCGGATTAATATCCAATATCAATTCTTTCATTACTTCAGCTTTAGGTCTACCTACTGTCGAATCAAACGCTAATAACTGACGATTAATATTGGATGGAGAAACCACATCACCGTCCAATATAATGAGTTTTCCTACACCCCCACGTGCTAATGTTTGGGCACAACTCGAACCAACACCACCCAATCCTACAACCATTACCGTTGCATTCTCAAGTGTGCTCATTCCCGCTGATTCTACTAATAAGTTTAAGCGTGCAAAACGTTCATCTTGTTCAAACACTGTCATCATCCTTTTATATTATTATCACTAGCTTAATTGTTTTAATAAAATACTCGCAAATTATACCATGTATTGATTTTTGTATTCAACTTTAAATATCCTCAAATATCATTGCTTAAACCTTTAAAACAGTTGAAATCTTAGCTAAATTTCATTATAGTATATTAGGTATACTATAATATATGGAGCGTGGAAAATGAAAAAGATACAAAAAAAATTACCTTTATTGCTATTATTAGTAGCAATAGTATTCGTAAGTGCTGGTTGTGTCCAATATAGTGCCGACGGAACACCAACTGGCTGGGTCTACCAATACCTTGGACAACCTGCTTCGAACTTTTTAAACTTTTTAGCAAATATCTTCGGTGGTAGCTATGGTATGGCAATTATTATTGTTACCATTATTACACGATTATTGATGTTACCGTCATCGCTAAAAATGACGCGTACATCAATGATTAGCCAAGCTCGCATGAAAATTGCCCAACCTGAGATTGATGAAATTCGTGCAGAAATTGATGCAGCACAAGACCCAACAGAAAAAGCGAAATTAAACCAAGAATTAATGGCAGTCTATAAAAAATATGATATTGATATGTTCGGTGGCTTAACCGGCTGTTTACCAATATTAATTCAAATGCCAATTATCTCTGCCGTCTATGCAGCAATTCGTTCATCAGATGCCATTAATCAAAGTACATTTTTAGGTATTCACCTTGGCGAAAAAAATATGTTGATTGTGATTTTAGTTGTCCTTTTAACATTCTTGCAAGGTTGGTTAATGCAACGTGCAACACCAAAATCAGATAATCCGACAGCTAATCAAACAACGAGCACAATGTTATTAATGAACCCAATTATGTTAGGTTGGATTTCATATGTGTCGGCTGCTGGTATCGGATTATACTTCCTTGTTGGTAGTGTTTTTGCCCTAGTACAACAAATTTATTCAAACCATGTCCTAAAACCAAAGATTCAAAAAATGTTAGATGAAGAAAGTGCAAAATTAGCTGCAACACCAAGACAAAAACGTAAAGCTGCAGCAAAAGCGAATAACACAACCCCTACAGGAACAAAACGCTTAGTGCCGACTAAACAACCAATTTCAACTCAACCAAATGACACTAATCGCCGTAATGCTGGTAAGCAACAACGTCGTAAATAACCTATTATTTTGAACATAACAAATAACGCAAGCAGCTTTCATTTGAACTGCTTGCGTTTCTTTTTAACTATTTTTACTTAATACTTGATTTTGCTTACGCATAATATTTTGTTGGTCACGACTCAAGAAATTCCCCATAACTTTTGTCGATTGTACTACATTGACGAAAGCAATCGGATCTGCCTCAGCAATCGCTAATTGCAATTCATGTAATTCATAACGATTAATTACAATCATTAACACATTTCGCTGATCACCAGTATAGCCACCACGTGCTTCTAAAATCGTTGTTCCACGAATTAAACGCATCTGAATATTTTCCGTAATCGCACTTGGATTATTCGTTACAATAAAGGCAGTCAAACGTTGTTCATTTGTATGAATAGTATCAATCAACTTAGACGTTACAAAAATAGTAATCATCGTATAAATCGCTAATTCCCAAGTATATAAAAAACCTGAACCTAGAATAATCACTAAATTACTTAAAAATGTTAACGCACCAACATTCCAACCATATGTTCTGGATAAAAAGACATTTAAAATATCAAATCCACCACCAGACATACCATATTTAATGGTAATACCTGCTCCGATACCAGAGAAAACCCCACCCATAATGGCATTTAATAAAGGATTTTGCGACACATAGGTCAACGGTATCATATTCGTCGTAATCGTCGACAAAATAACTACAATAATCGTCATAATTGTAAAATGACGTCCTAGCTTTAAGTAAGACAATATCAATATTGGTACATTAATTAAAAAGTATAAATTCCCCGTCGTCAAAATTGACGCCAATGGTGTTTGACTTGTAAAGAAATTAATTAATTGTGCTAAACCTGGTACACCTGAACTAAAAATTTCTCCTGGAATTAAGAAAAATTTCATTGAAATACCAAACGAAACAGCTGACGCAATAGCAATTCCAAGTTGCATTAAGAAATTTGCTTTAGGGTGTTCACTCAAATATTTATTCAACATCGTTACGCCACTTGCCCCGATTCACCTAAACGCTCTGCCAATTTCGGCATTAAGTTACGACCGATACTTGAGCCATATACAATGGTTTCATATAAAGGTGTCACATCTTCCCCTACACGCATTAAATTACGCAAGAAGATTTCTCCGTCAAGGGCTAAATATAAATGATAGTACCCTGTATGCAATTCATTTAATTCATTGATTAAATCCAGTGCATCTTGACGTTTATGATAATCTGTTAAAATATGAATATGACGGTAAATTACTTGGCAATCCACATAAGCTTGTTCGCCATTTTGTAAGATAATCTCAACCACTAATACTCTTGATTCTGATGCACGAAACTGCAAGCGATACAAATGATGCCCACCCTCAATTTCTTTATAATTTGTCGGAATATTTTTCTCTTTTAACAATGCATCAAATGATGCTTTAATTTTTGACATTTTCCTCATCCTCTCAAGCCTATTTTATGTGAGAATTCATTACTAAATTCCTTACTTAATTACCTTACATTATACATTACTTTTCATCTAATCTAAAGGGGGGAAAAATAAATTATTCGCCAACTCCCACTTCGTCCCATGCCTTTTCAATCGCCTTGACTTCTGCTGATTCACTTCCAAATAAATCTGCTGCCGATAACTTAAACGCAATTCTTGCATCAGAAAATTCAGCAAACGGAACTAAATAATGTTGCACTGCATTGAAATAAATTTGCATTGTTTTCTCAATTCCAATCGCCTTTGCTGTTAAATAGCCTGCTTTATTTGGAATCCCATTATTAATATGGACACCACCATAATCGCCGTCTAAATTATTTTCTGCTTTCACATAATCACGCATATGACCAGGCTGACCATACAATGTTGGGTCTTCCAAACTACGCAATACTAAATTAGGGTCGCCACCCTCTTGCAGTATATCTTCACCAATGGTACTATCTTCCGAATCAATAAAATATCCAAACATATCCGAAAGCGATTCATCAAGTGCCCCTGATTGATGTTCATATACAAGACCAGCACCGAATTGAGTTACTGCATGCATAAATTCATGTCCAACAATATCGTTCGCAATCGCATTGTTGTATGAGAGATTTTCTTCTCCAGCACCAAATACAAAACGAGTACCGTCCCACATCGCATTGTCTAAATCTTCACCGTCTTCAGTATAATTTACGACAACTTCTACTGGTGCACCCTCTCCATCAAAACTTCTCCAATTAAAATGCTCATAGAAAAAACGCAATACCTGTTGCATATTATAATGTGCTTGAACAACTACCTTTTGCTTGTCATCATCAAAAATACCGTCATTATCTTCAGCCACTTGATACCCTAATGACGATTTATTCATCACAAAAGTCGTCAATGGCGTACCGTAAACATCACCTGTTAGATACACCTTTTGATTAATTTTTGTTGCTGGCAAAACATAATTTTCATCAAAAACACCCTTGCCTCTTGCAGTAAAGTGTTTCTCACGAATTCCTGGTTTCATCTCTTTTTTATCTAAAACAGAGCCATTTTCTGCATCAATGGTCACTCGTGTTGATGCAGTCGTTTCAACATCATCGATAAACACATAATAAACCAACTTCATTTGCTCAATATCCACTGCATAATTAGCAGATACGGTCACTTTAGCATCTGGTTGATAATTAGGTAGTTCAGCAGGATATCCTAATTCACTTAAAGCAAACTGAGTTGCTAATTCACTGCTGATAACTTTTCTATTTGACACTTCCAAAGCTGGACGGTCTAATTCACCACTGATTGAACGGATATACCCGTCACTATCGGTATGAATCAATATCATATATTCAAAGACAGGAATTTCATCAATCACAGGAACCATTGCATAATGCATATTCCCCCTATCATCAACTTCTGCCGAAAAAAATTGATAATCATCCACATTACTTTGAATCGGTAATGTCAATGGTAATTGATTAAAAATATCTTCAACAGTCGTTTCATCTTCAACCAATACTTGTGATAACTTGCTATCTTGATAATAGCGAATCGGTTTTTCCTCTGCATGTACTACACTACTCAATAAACACTGGGACATCAATAAGCTGCTCAACAAAATTTTTGCTTTCATTTTCCAAACCCCATTTAGTTATTTAAAAAGGCTAATACGACATCTTTCATCTCATTGATTTCGCACACAGTTTGATGACGAACTGGCAATTGACTTAACTCTGATACCGTTTCTGGAATCGCAATACCAGTCAACTGCTGTAATGTTTCGACACATTTAAAATCATCTTCTTGAGCTGAATCAGATTCTAAAGCCGACATAACAGTCGTTGGGAACTTATAAGGACTTGCTGTTGCAGCAATCACAGTTGGAACATTATCCGTTTGTGTTTCTTTATACTGTTGGTACACATAAACTGCCACTGCTGTATGTGGGTCTAATGTATAATTGACTGCATCAAACATTTCTTTAATCGTAGTTAAAGTTTGTTCTTGACTCGCCTCATAAGCAAAGAAATCTTGTAATTGTAACTGCATATCGTCTGTAATTGAATATTGACCGTCATTCATTAATTGTTGCATCAATTCACGTGTTTTAGCCGTATCCGAACCTGTTACATGATAAACAAGACGCTCCAAATTACTTGATACTAAAATATCCATTGACGGCGAATTGGTTACATAAAATGGACGCTTACGGTCATAGACACCTTTGTTAAAGAAATCAACTAAAACATTATTTTGATTCGATGCACAAACGAAGTTGCGAATCGGTGTTCCAATTTGTTTAGCATAATAAGCAGCTAAAATATTACCAAAATTACCTGTCGGAACAACAACATCCATTGGTTCGTTAATCGCCAAAGCACCTTGTTTCAATAATTGCGCATAGGAATACACATAATAGGCAACTTGTGGTACCAATCGCCCAATATTAATCGAATTAGCACTTGAAAAACGGTATCCCATTTCTCCTACTTGTTTAATCATGCTAGCATCATTAAACATCGCTTTTACTGCTGATTGTGCATCATCAAAGTTTCCTTTTATCGCTACAACACTCGTATTATCACCCACTTGTGTCGTCATCTGCAATTCTTGAATTTTACTGACTGCTTTATTTGGATAAAACACCATAATTTTCGTACCTGGCACATCAGCAAATCCAGCCATTGCAGCTTTTCCAGTATCCCCTGACGTTGCCGTTAAAATAACAATGTCCTCATTCAACTGGTTTTTCTTAGCAGCTGTCGTCATCAAATACGGTAAAATAGACAGTGCCATATCTTTAAATGCGATAGTATTACCGTGAAATAATTCTAGTACATAAGCATTATCTTTTAATTTAACAACTGGCGCAATTCGTTTATCATCAAATTTTTCATCATACGCTGAATCCACACAGTACGAAATTTCTTCACTTGTAAAATCTGTAAAAAATGCCCCTAATACTAATTTTGCTATTTCTTGATAACTCGCATGTTGTAAAGAATCCCAATCAAATTCTATTTCTGGAATTTGCGTCGGAATATATAAACCACCGTCCTCTGCAATCCCTTTTAATATTGCTTGTGAAGCACTCACTTGATTATTTGCATCTCGTGTACTTTGGTAAACAATATTGGACATTCGTATCACCTCTTTCTTTCTATGACAATCATAATACTAAATTTTTACTTTAAAGTCACTGTTTTTTAGACTTGGATTGAAATTTGTGAGCGATTGTACGGATTTTGAATTTGTCGGGATATTGTATGAAAAAAGATTATCCTTTGCACTATGGCTTTGGATAATCTTTTTTTATTCCGACTCCTATTTATTATTCCCCTATCACATGGTAACGTGCAAAAATTGGTTTCAAGGCAAAATATAATACTGGCACTAATACAATGGTTACAAAAGCTGTGAAAAAAGTGGCTGGCATACCTGTTAAAGCAGTCGCTAACGCTGCTTTAAATGTTGTACCAATCATTAATTGTTTGGTGAAGAAAATCAAGTATCGCAACACGATTTTTAGCAATGCTGCCCACACACCAATCAATATAACATTCATTCTACTATCTTGATGTCTCATCATTTTATAGACTAATTCAATCAATAAAATAATCACAACCGATTGCAGCACTGTTTCAATAGCACCAGGTACACCGTACCCATTTAATACATCAAAGATAAACAGTCCTAATGAAGATGCAATCAGTCCACGTTTATATCCCATTAATAACCCTGAGATAGCCACTAAAGCATTTCCTGGGTGAACCATTGAATTACTGATAGCTGACGGCATTGGGATTCGGATAAATTGAATTGCCAATACAATCATTGCTGCATACATCGCCATTTCTACTAACTTAAATACTTCACTTTGTCTTTTCATTTACTCTCTCCTATTTACAAAAAAATTCATTATAGCTCGCATAACCGGTAAAAAATTAATTTCTTTTCGATTATCATTCGTTTGCGTAATAGCTAATGGTAACCAGTCTGCTAATCGCAGCACAATTTCATCTAACTCCAACTGATGTAGCCAAGCACTCGCTAAAAGAGCCGTTGTCAAATCACCAGTACCAAAATAGTGTTGCTTAGCCTTATCATGCCGAATACCAATTAATTGCTCATCATCTGTCAAATAATAAAAACCGATTTGATTGGGATATTCAACGGTCTCCACACCGGTTAACAAGGTTTGTTTTGCACCAATCTCTTTCATCTTCACTAATAACTGCTGAATAAATACTTCATCTAATTGTTTTGGATACGCATAATTCGTTAATAAACAAGCCTCCGTTACATTCGGCAAAACGATTGTCGCTACTTGAATCAATTGACGCATACTTGACAATAGCTGTTCATCAAAACCCTGATAAAATTTCCCATTATCTGCCATGACTGGGTCGACTATCAATGGTCGTGATTGCTTATTGGTTCTAATAAAGGTAACAAAATCATCAATTTGTCTCGCATTGGAAAAATACCCTGTCACATAAGCTGAAAATGGTTGATTTTGTTGTTGCCAATGAATGAGTATTCGGCTGAAATCATCATGCAGTTCATGTCGTACTACCGGCCCATTTCCAGTATGATGTGACAATAGTAGCGTCGGAATCCATGCCGTATTAAAGCCAGCAGCCGTCAAAATCGATTGTGCAATCATACCAGCTACTTGCCCACTTCCTGGCAAATCATTCACAATTAATACTGGCTCCATTGTTTCGTCCCCCTACACTCAATTGCTCCAATATTTGATATTGTTATTTTACACATCATCTGATACCATTAAAAGTATCAAAATGTAAATTCTAAATAGTACCAGGAGGAAAATATGATTATCCCAATAATAAAAAATAGTCAGCAACCACTTTATATACAAGTTTATCTTCAATTAAAGCAATGGATTATCGACGGAACACTCCCACATCATGCACCACTGCCGAGCAAACGGCAATTAGCTGCTGAAAATAAAATAAGCATTAATACTGTGATGAGTGCTTATGAACAATTACTGACAGAAGGTTATATCTACTCGAAAGAGCGTAAAGGATACTTTGTAGCGAGCATTGACTATCAAATGGTGCCAAAATTCCCTCCTTTGTTGCCAACACATACCACTGAAATCAATACAACGGACACGATTGATTGGTCTAGCAGTCAAGTTGACGCCACCTTATTCCCACATAAATTATTAAAAAAAATATATCAACATCTACTTGAACATGATTGGCAATCCTTTATCAAACCAAGTTCGATTCAAGGTGATGATACACTTCGTAATGCTTTACAAGGTTACTTAACCTTATCTCGTGGTGTTCCGACACAGGCAAATCAGCTTATTTTAGGACCAAGTTCAAAATATTTATTAGGCATTCTCTTACAATTAATGCCCGATATTCAAGTCGTCGGTATCGAAAATCCAGGGTATCATCAATATTTGCCCTTATTATCAGCAAAGAAACTGAACATTGTTCCTTTGCCTTTAGATGATGACGGATTAATGTCCCCACAAAATGATGACATTGAACTTATTATTGTAACGCCTAATCATCAATTTCCCACCGGGCATATTATGCCCCTTGAAAGACGGCAACAGCTTTTACATTGGGCATACGCTAAGCCGAATCGTTGGATTATTGAAGATGACTATGATAGCGAGTACAAATACGCAGGCATTCCTATTCCTTCACTGACGCAACTCGATACAAAACATCGTGTCATCTATATGGGCAGCCTATCACGTACATTAGCATCTGGCTATCGTGTCAGTTTTGCTGCTCTGCCGGAACAACTCATGCAGTCATTTAACGAGATAAAACCCACACTATCCCCCACGCTAAATATTATTACGGAAAAAGCATTAACCACCTTTATTTTGGAACACCATTTAGAAAAACACCTAAATCGTTCACGCATATTTTACAAAAAGAAACGTGATACTTTAATGAATGCCATTTATCAAGTGGATACACAAGCCATAATTACTGGGTACGAAGCAGGATTACATATTTTATATCGCCCTAGTCAAGCATTTGACTACCATGCATTAATGGCTAAAACAAAAGTTGCTCAAATCAACCTAACCTTACTCGCAAACTATACGCTTGAACCTAGTGAACAACATTATCAAACCTTGTTTCTCAGCTATTCTCATATACCAATTGAAGTCATTGCAGATGAATTTTACCGTTTATGGCAATTAATCAACGAATGTCTACTCTAAAGCAAAAATACCGTTAACGATTATTTTCAATCCTAATCGTTAACGGTAAAAATATACTCAATGAGTTTTCATATCCGTTGTTTCTTTAATCTCCATGCGATAGCCGCTGAACCTAAAAGACAAACAAGTGGTGTGATAATAGAACCTGTAAGACCTCCCTCTCCTCCACTGATTAAAGGAACATCTTTTGAAATAATAATATTAACTAGAAAATTATCCTGCCATTTGGGACTGATATTAATGAAGTATACCATAATATTCCATACCACATGTCCCCAAGCGGCATTCCAGATAGAATCAGAACTTTCAGTAATGTATGCAAAGAGAATGGCTATGGCTACTGCACTAAAGAAAAACTGAGAGAAGGTGGTAATTGTCCAGTTTGCATTGTCGTTTGGTAAGTGTACCAACGCAAAGATTATCGCAGTTACCAAAGCAGCCCACCAAACTGATAGCTTTTGACGAAAAAGTGAATATATTAAAGCATGAAATATCACTTCTTCCGTTACGGAACCAAGAAAACCAGTATAAATAATTCCACCGACGAAAGTTTCAGCAAATGGAAAGTTCGTGCCAATAGCTCCTAATTTACCTCCAAGTAAAATTGCAATGATAGCTGTTACAATAAGTGGTAGCAAAGTGACCAATACAACCCATTTCCAGTTAAAACTGACTCTTTTTAGCCCATAAGCAGACGGACTATCTTTTAGAAAATATCGGATAATCAGATATGCTATTAATATAACAGAAATATTAACTAACGGCACAAAAACAAGAACACCTAAATTTTGATTATACTCGAATAATGGTAAAAGCGGAAAACCTAGAATAATTTGCGTAGAAAATAATCCCACAATTCCGAGTAATGTAGCCGCAATAATTTTTCCCCATGATTGTTCTTTCATAAAATTCCTCCAATATACAATATTTTGCATATTTAAGATATTACAAAAAAAAAAAAAAAAATCAATGTTTTTAATAAAAATTTATAATTAGTTATAAAAACACCAGCAAAATGCCAGTGCTTTATCTCTCTTATTCGATTTATAAGATAATAAGTATAATCATTTCCCCTTAACTACACATATTGTCTTTTCTCACCATTCATATAAGCAGCATCAATGATACCGCCACCTAGACATTCTTCATCACGATAAAAGACGACTGCTTGCCCTGGTGTAATGGCTCTCACCGGCTCTGCGAATACAACAGTAGCTTTCGTACCTGTTTCATCAAGTGTGACTTTTACTTTGGTATCTTGTTGACGATAACGGAATTTCGCTGTACATTCAAACTCTTTTTCAGACCAATTACTTTGCGTAAAATGAATATCACTTGCCTCTAAATATTCTGAATATAAGTTTGGATGATGATAGCCTTGTCCTACATATAAAGTTTGCGTGGTCATATCTTTTCCAATTACAAACCAAGGGTCATTTGTTGTGCCAGCCGTTCCACCGATACCTAAGCCTTGACGCTGACCAATTGTATAGTACATTAATCCCATGTGCTCGCCCATTACTTTACCGTCCAGTGTTATCATTTTACCTGGTTTATTCGGTAAATAATTCGATAAGAACTCATTAAAATCACGTTCTCCGATAAAACAAACACCGGTAGAATCTTTCTTCTTCGCCGTTGCTAAACCTGCTTCTTCTGCAATTTTACGCACTTCTGGTTTTTCCATATCACCTAATGGGAATAACGCACGACTTAATTGTTCTTGTGACAATTGACTTAAGAAATATGTTTGGTCTTTACGTTCGTCTTTTCCACGCAATAAATGCACTGTGCCATTTTCATCACGCTGCGCACGTGCATAATGCCCCATTGCGACATAATCAGCCCCTAAATCCATTGCATAATCTAAAAATGCCTTAAACTTAATTTCTTTATTACACATCACATCTGGATTCGGTGTGCGTCCTAAACGATACTCTCGTAAAAAATATTCAAATACACGATCCCAATATTCTTTTTCAAAATTCACTGAATAATAAGGAATTCCGATTTGTTCACATACTTTTACCACATCTGCATAATCTTCTTCTGCTGTACAAAAACCTGCATCATCGGTGTCGTCCCAATTTTTCATGAACAGTCCAATGACATCATAGCCCTGTTCTTTCAATAATAGTGCAGCTACTGATGAATCCACACCACCACTCATTCCGACTACCACACGTGGTTTTTTTGTTTCTACCAACTTATGACCTCCTATTCTGGTTCCAACGAGCTGAAATGACTCCACTTCAAAAACTTCTTTCGTACGTTTCTCGCACGCCAGTCGTTTTCTCCAGTGGTTCATTTCAGATCGCTCGTTGTCACACTATGTTCTATTCTGGTTCCAACGAGCTGAAATGACGTCCACTTCAAAAACTTCTTTCATGCGTTTCTCGCACTCCAGGGACTTCTTCCAGTGATTCAAGCCAAAACACTCTCGCTCACACTATGTTTTATTTTTCAATCATGACATTTCGGTCTACAAATCCGTCAAAAATAAAATTGATTTTTTCTAAAATCATTGCATTATTTTCTAGTTTTGTTACATCTACTGCTGATAATTCATTATTGGTAACCGTTGAAATTTTTAAAGTTTTCAAATCTTTTTTAACCGTTACTTTTAAAATTAATCCATTTCGATGTTCAGTATCTAATTTACGTTTATATTGGAAGTTGCCACCTTTTGTTTCGGTAAATCCATTATCACGTAGTGTATAAGGTCTACATTCTGGGCTGACGCTAAATGTACGATTAAATCCTTTTAAAGTTGCTTCTGTTGTGAATGCCATAATGTTTGTTTCCTTTCTTGTAACTCATTTATTTTTTCTACTAAATAATCAATTTCTGCTTGCGTTGTATCACGTCCAAACGAAATACGAATCGTTTGATGATGTCTTGCATTATCATTAGGATAATACGCTCTTAATACATGACTCACTTCTAAACTTCCAGCTGAACAAGCACTTCCGGCTGAAACAGCAATGCCAGCTAAATCAAGATGAATCAATAATTGGCTCGCCAATAAATCTGGAAAATATAAACTCATAATATACGGGACAGTATCTTTACCATTGCGTCGATACGATATATTCAATGCGTTCAATTGCTCCAATAAATAAGACTCCAACATTTTACTATGTTGTAAATCATTTTCTTTCGTCAATTCTAACGCATGAACCATGCCTAAAATATACGGCACATTTTCAGTACCAGAACGTAAGCCAGACTCTTGTCCACCACCATGCAATAATGGACGTAGTCTTAAATCCGGATTCCATGGTCTGTATAATAAAAAACCAATTCCTTTAGGTGCATAAAATTTATGCCCAGAACCACTCATGGAAGTGAGTGAAACATTCGCTAAATTAGCCACCGAATACCCCAATGCTTGCACTGCATCGACATGAAACCAATGCACATGCTCACGAGCAGCTGCCCCAATCGCTTCAATCGGTAGAAGAGTTCCTAATTCATTATTCACCCACATTGCAACCCAGCCAATTGTCTGTTCTCTACTCGCTTGAATAAATTGTTCTGCCGTAAATCGTTCATCAGCTGGTGTTAAATACGTTACTTCAAACCCTTGGGTTTCTAAATAAGCTAATACTGAATTAACCGACGGATGTTCTACTGCCGTTGCGACAATATGGTTTCCTAAATTCAAGGCTCGTGCTTGCATCGCTTGCGATATGATTGCCCAATTATTCGACTCGGTCGCACCACTCGTAAAATAAACATCATAATCAACTGCATTAAGTAGCTGCTTTAACTGATTGCGTGCTTGATTTAACTGATGTTTTTGATGTTTACCAGCTTGATACACACTTGACGGATTGGCAAATTCTGTCGTCAATACTTGGTGTATTCGCTCACTTACACGTTTATCGACTGGAGTGGTTGCTGCATAATCCAAATAAATCAAAAAACTGCCCCCTAACCTTTTGATACAATAACATCATTACTGAAAACATTATACTACACTTCTAAATAATTGTGTATGAATTCCAGAAAATTGCCCTACCAGTATACTATAGATTACCGGCTCTCACAATTTTTTTGCTTTAGCGTAGCAAATGACATACAATAGGACTTAGCATTGAAAACAAAATAATTTCATATCATTATATAAATCTAACAGGAATTGGGGAATGAAAATGGTTCAACCACTCGCCTATCGTATGCGACCTAAAAAAATTGAACAAGTAATTGGCCAACAACATTTAGTCGGAGACGGAAAAATTATTCATCGTATGGTAACAGCCAAGCGATTGACGTCAATGATTTTATACGGCCCACCAGGCACTGGAAAAACAAGTATTGCCAGTGCTATAGCTGGTAGTACCAAGCATGCCTTTCGTATTTTAAATGCAGCGACTGACGGCAAGAAAGATTTAGAAATTGTTGTAGAAGAAGCTAAAATGTCCGGTACCGTTATCTTATTACTTGATGAGATTCATCGACTCAATAAGGTAAAACAAGACTTTTTACTACCGCATTTGGAAAATGGTCGTATTATATTAATCGGTGCGACAACAGAAAATCCTTATATTGCTATTAATCCTGCGATTCGCAGTCGTGTCCAAATTTTTGAAGTCTATCCATTAACAAGTGAAGAAATCGAAATAGGAATTCAAACCGCCCTAGCAGATGAAGAACGTGGTCTAGGTAACTATTCTGTTGAACTGACAGATGATGTGATACACCATTTTTCTCATGTCACACATGGCGATATTCGCAGTGCACTCAATGCACTTGAACTGGCAGTGTTATCTACTCCACCAAATGAAAATGGCAATATTGTGATTACGCAAGCTATTGCCGAAGAATGCTTGCAGCGTAAACGTTTTGCCCATGATAAAGACGGTGATGCCCATTATGATACGATTTCCGCTTTGCAAAAATCTATTCGTGGAAGTGATGTCAATGCAGCACTCTATTATTTAGCCTTGCTATTAGAAGCAGGTGAACTGCTTATCGCATGTCGCCGTCTACTCGTTATCGCTTATGAAGATATTGGATTAGGCAATCCTGCTGCAACCGAACGCACAGTCGCTGCCGTTGAAGCAGCAGAAAAATTAGGACTGCCTGAAGCACGTATTCCACTAGCCTTCGCAACGGTTGAACTCGCATTAAGCCCTAAATCGAATACAACTTATGCAGCCTTGGATCGTGCCTTATCCGATATTCGTTCTGGTAAAATCGGCCCCATACCTCAACACTTACGTGACAGTCATTACAGTGGTGCAGCCAAACTTGGTCGTGGCGTCAACTATAAATATCCACACCAATATCCTGGTCATTGGGTGAAACAACAATACCTACCTGACAAATTAGTGGGTAGTCAATATTTTATCCCTGACCCTACTGGAAAATACGAAGAAACATTAGCCAATATATTTTATAAGCTCAATCAATCCTAAAAATGCTATTAGATATTTTTTGTAACCACTTTATTTTTTTACTTTTATGTGCTATAATCTATTCATAGATGAGTTATCTGGTGTGTGCGTTGTTTACACATCGTGCGAACCGAACATTTTTTTATAACATAGGGATTCTGTTGGAGATTGGTGATGACAGGCCTTTTCACTTGGAAGTCAGTATCTAGCTTCTTGAAACCCACCTGCAGTTACATGCGGGTTCATTATATGTGTATATTTAGACGGCACTATCGGATAACTTATTAGCTGGCTTTATGCCAGCTTTTTTAGTATGCTATTTTTTGTATCACATAAGGAGAACACTATGTTTATTTCACTCTTATTTTATCTATTTATTATATTGCTTTTTCTACTGAGTTTCTATTTACATTGTTTCAAGGAACAAATTATGCAATTACTACAACTATCAAAAGCGTCAAGTATCCATTACCTAAAATATTACTTTTTTATCCTAGTAGTCATCGGTACTATATTAAATATCACGCACCAAGAACAACTACTACTGATTTGGCTAGCTATTAGTACACTCAGTATCATTCCACTCCCACTTATCGTAATTCGACATTTAAAATAACTTCTGAAATAACAAAAAACTGAGCAACTTCAGCGTTACTCAGTTTTTATTATTTCAGCGACTAATGCTTGTAACACCGGCACTACTTCCGCATCAAACCATGGATTCTTTTTCTGCCAAATCGCATTGCGTGGTGACGGATGAACCAATGGAAAGTACTTTGGTAAGTAGTCTTCATAATGTCGCACTGTTTCGGTCAAGTTCGGCTTAGCTTCTTCTTCCAAATAAAAGTTTTGAGCATAACTCCCCACTAATAAAGTGAGTTTAATATCGGGGCACAACGGCAATAATTTTGGATGCCATTTTTCTGCAAATCCTTTTCGTGGTGGCAAATCACCACTTTTCCCCTTGCCTGGATAATAAAAATCTAATGGCAATATCGCAAATTGTTGGGATTCGTAAAAGATTTCATCTGAGACCCCTAACCACTTACGCAGACGCTGCCCACTTAAATCGTCCCAAAAGCGACGTCGTTCCATTGCTTTAATACCCGGTGCTTGTCCAATAATCAATATTTGAGCAGACTCTGGCATTGAAAATAATGGAATATCCCCTTTTTCAGTATAATACTGATTTTGTTCGTCCATTTGAATCGCTTGAATGATTGCCTCAACAGAATTAGTCATGGTATCCCCTAATTATTTACCATAAACGGTTGTACCGATATTTTCGCCCAATACTACACGACGAATATTACCTGGCTCATTTAAATTGAAAACAACTAATGGAATATCATTGTCCATACTCAATGAACTTGCTGTTGAATCCATTACTTTCAATCCTTTAGCGATAACGTCCATATGCGTTAAATTATCAAATTTTGTTGCATTCACATCAACACGTGGATCTGCATTATAGACACCGTCAACATTGTTCTTAGCCATTAAAATAACATCAGCCTCAATCTCAGCTGCACGCAATGCTGCTGTCGTATCCGTAGTAAAGTAAGGATTCCCTGTACCACCAGCAAAAATAACCACACGATGTTTTTCCAAATGACGCATCGCACGACGACGAATATATGGTTCTGCAATTTGACGCATTTCAACAGATGTTTGAACACGTGTTGGCACACCATTATTTTCTAATACATCTTGCAATGCTAAGGCATTCATAACAGTAGCTAACATTCCCATGTAATCTGCTTGTGCACGGTCCATACCCATTTCACTACCGATATTACCACGCCAAATATTACCACCACCAACAACAATTGCAATTTCAACGCCTAAATCGTACACTTGCTTAATTTCCGTTACCATTTCTTTAATAACTTCGGGATTAATTCCAAATCCTTTTTCTCCTGCGATTGCCTCACCAGATAATTTTAATACAATACGACGATATTTAGGTTCTGTCATCATAATTCCTCCTATCTTTGATATATCGAGCATTTTACTATCTTTTTTATTATAAAAGAAATCATTTAAAAATACTATCACACTACTTAAAAGGCTCACACTATGTGTAAAAATTGGCATAAAGGAAGTGGGTACATGAATACATGACCCACTTATATGTAACTAACTAGAAAATTAGTTGTTATTCATTTGTGCTGCTACTTCTTCAGCAAAGTTTTCTTGACGTTTTTCCATACCTTCACCAACTAAGAAGCGAGTGAATTTAACAACTTTACCACCTTTAGAAGCTGCATATTCACCAACTGTTTGGTCTGGGTTTTTAACAAATGCTTGTTCAGTTAAGCTGATTTCAGCTAAGTATTTGTTCATACGACCTTTAATCATTTTTTCAACGATATTAGCTGGTTTACCTTCGTTTAATGCGATTTCAGTTTGAATTTTTTCTTCATGAGCGTAATCTTCTTCAGATACTTCATCACGACTTACATATTTAGGATTCATCGCAGCTGCGTGCATTGCAACGTCTTTCGCTACTGTTTCATCAGTCGTACCTTCAACTAATGTTAACACACCGATTGAACCGTCAGTATGGATATAAGTACCGAATGAATCAGCATCAGTTTTTGTAAATAATTCAAAACGACGTAATGAGATTTTTTCACCGATTGTGTTGATTGCGTTGATGATTAACTCATTAACTGTTTGTCCGTCTACTGTTAATGCTAATGCAGCATCTAAATCAGCTGGTTTACCTTCTGCGATTGCTTTAGCAACAGTTGCTACTAAAGTTTTGAATTGGTCATTACGAGTAACGAAGTCAGTTTCAGCATTAACTTCGATTAACGCAGCAGTGTTACCGTCAACGTGAGTAGCCGTCATACCTTCAGCTGCAATACGGTCTGCTTTTTTACCTGCTGAAGCTAATCCTTTTTCACGTAAAAAGTCAACTGCTTTTTCCATATCACCTTCAGTTGCTACTAATGCTTTTTTAGCATCCATCATACCAACACCAGTCATATCACGTAATTCTTTTACTTGTTGAGCTGTAATTGCCATTGTATTATTATCTCCTTTTAAATTGTTTTCTTAATTTATTTAATTAAAAACATCTTAACACAGGTCCCAGCCAATGAAGCCTATGGTAATCTTCCTGTATTAAGATGTTTGTTTATGCTTTAGCGAAATTATTCAGCAGATTCTTCTTCTTTTGTTTCAAATAAGTTATCGAAGAATTCTGTATCTAAACTTTCTTCAGATTCGTCTACTGCTACTACCCCTTGATTTGATTCGATAACTGCATCAGCCATAGCATTTGCAATTAATTTGATTGCACGAATCGCATCATCGTTAGACGGGATAACTACATCGATTTCATCTGGATCACAGTTTGTATCTACCATCGCTACGATTGGAATATTTAATTTATGAGCTTCTTGAACAGCGATACGTTCTTTACGTGGGTCAACGATAAAGATAACATCAGGAATTCTTGGCATTTCTTTAATACCACCTAAGAATTTCTCTAAACGATCTTGTTCTTTCATAATTTCTAAAACTTCTTTTTTAGGTAATACATCAAATGTTCCATCTTCAGCCATTTTTTCAATCGCTTTTAAGCGACGGATACGACCTTGAATTGTATCCCAGTTAGTTAATAATCCACCTAACCAACGGTGATTAATGAAGTATTGACCTGATTTAAGAGCCGCTTCTTCAACCGCTTGTTGCGCTTGTTTTTTAGTACCTACGAATAAAACAACTTTACCGTCAGCACTTGCTTCACGCATGTAGTTGTATGCTTCATCAACTAATTTAACTGTTTTTTGTAAGTCAATGATGTAGATACCATTACGCTCAGTAAAGATGTAACGTTTCATTTTAGGGTTCCAGCGACGTGTTTGGTGTCCGAAGTGTACACCAGCTTCTAACAATTGTTTCATAGAAATAACTGCCATGATTAAATTCCTCCAATTTGGTTTTTATTTTCCTCCGAACTTGTCAACTGCCAGACAAACTTTATCCAAAGCACCTATCCAGCATCAAAATTCGTGTGAATTGGTTTAACACCGTTTATCATTGTACATGAAATTGTAATGAAGTGCAAGCAAAAAAGAAAGATTATTGAAATTCGCAAATTAGAAACCAGCCATGCAAACCCAACGGCAGAATACGCTACATTCAATCTACTTGTACTTATTCCTTTATTAAGCTAAAATATAGCCGACTAAATAGAAAGCGAGGGATTATAACATGCCAAACTTATTTACTTATTTAAAAGAATACGGCAAGCAATCTTTCGAGATTGAACCGATTAACGAAATTGATTATTTATTATTGAATGAATTAATTTATTTACCTTTTGATGATTACTTAACAGAGACCTATGACATTCAAAATCCCTATAACTTAGTAGAGTTAGCAGAGAGTTATGATTTGAATGCCAAATTACATCAAGTTGATAACGCGATGATGGCCACAAAAAATAGATATAATTTATTAATGCAAGTAGCTCAATCAAGCCGCTATCAGCAAATTGGATTGGCTAATTTTCAGCATAATTTTAATGAAGATACTGAAAAACAATTTTGTGCTTGCACATTGATTTTACCGACCAATCAATTAATGGTTGCCTATCGTGGAACCGATGATACTTTAATTGGTTGGAAAGAAGATTTCAAACTAGCTTATCAAGAAACAATTCCTGCTCAAATTGATGCAGCCAAATATATCAAGCGCACACTAGAAAGTACCACATTACCTGTTGTCATTACTGGACACTCTAAAGGTGGGAATCTTGCTTTGTACGCTGGTTTATCTGCAATCAAAGACCATGCTGAACGATTAGTCACTGTCTATTTATTTGATAGCCCTGGCCTTACTCAAGCAGCGTTACAGTCGCCACAATATCAAGCCTTAAAACCGATTATTAAACGTTATATTCCAGAAGATGCTGTGGTTGGTCAAATGATGTATCATGATGTTGAACCAATCATTGTTAAAAGTAATTTAATTAGTATCTTCCAACATGATATAATGAATTGGCAAATACAAGATAATCATGTTGCCACTACTGAAACAACTTCTGATACCAGTCAACTGATTGATAAGACTTTGAAACAATGGACTGAAAAGCATACGAATGATGAATTATCTCAATTTTTTGATTATTGTTTCGACTTATTTAATCAAACAGGCACGACTACACTCAATGATATTTCAAAAGATGTTCTATCTTATGTAAAGCAATTACAAAACTTAAATAATGAATCGTCAAGTGATTATAAATCCGTTTACGAAACATTAAGTAATGAATTAATCCAAATTGGTCGTCAAAACTATTTAGATTATCATAAAAATCGTTGGATGAAACTACAACACTCAATTGAAACAGCTTGGGAAGATTTTTCTGCTGCCTCTGGTTTAGCAACGCACTTAGCAGCATTAGACCAATGGATAAAAGGAAATTCAACTGATAAAACAGAATAAAACACATTTAACCACATCAATGTAAGTGATACGATTGATGTGGTTACTTTTTTAATTCAACTGATACTCCCAACCAAATTCGCCATGATAAATCATCTGCTTATTCATTCCTCCGTCAGCTGTAATAATTTCACCATTGATGAAAGAACTTTGTTTAGAGCATAAAAACAAGATTAAATTAGCAATATCCGTTGGAGTTCCTATACGTTTAACTGGTATTTGCTCAGTATCTTCTCCTGCAAACTCTTCTTCTGTCGTATTAATCCACCCAGGAGCAATCGCATTGACACGCACTTTACCAGCTAAAGACACTGCCATGGCGTGCGTTAAAGCTGAAATACCACCCTTTGCAGCTGCATAACTTTCTGTATTAGCTTGACTTTGTGCGTAGCGTGACGAAGAAATATTGACGATTGCTGCATCTTTCCTCATATAAGGTAGTAATTGCTGCGTTAAATAAAATGGTGCTGCTACCCCAACTTGTAAAGCATTCATAAACTGGTCATAGCTCCCATTTTCCAAGCCAACCATTACAGGCAACGCATTGTGAACAATATAATCTACATATCCAAATTCTGCAATAACTTTTGCTACAAAGCGGTCGATGTCTTTTTGGTTCGCTAAATCTCCGATGAAATAATCATTATCCAACACATCAAATATACAAACTTTAGCACCTGCCTCTTTAAATTGAATGGCAGTTTGACGCCCAATACCTTTTGCCGCTCCAGTAATCACGACAACTTTATCTTGAAACATTGTATCACCTCTTAATTATTCATTCATGCCAATATATTATATCATGATTTGCACTTTTTAGCTTGGTTGCCTTGTCGTCCACTTTGAAAAAAAGCCAGACATCACTGTCTGACTTGCTTTCGATTATGAATTTAAATAACGTTCTAAAAACTGACGTGTTCGTTCTTCTTTTGGATTCGTAAAGAGTTCTTCTGGTTTCCCTTCTTCTGCAATCACACCTTGATCCATAAAGACAACACGGTCGCTGACTTCACGTGCAAATTCCATTTCATGGGTCACAATAATCATGGTCAAACCAGTATGAGCCAATTCTTTCATCGCTTTTAATACTTCACCAACCATTTCTGGGTCAAGTGCCGATGTTGGTTCGTCAAATAATAATACATCTGGTTGCATCGTCAAGGCACGTGCAATCGCCACACGTTGCTTTTGTCCACCCGATAATTGATTTGGCTTCGCATTAATATAAGCGTCCATACCCACTTGACTTAAAAATTGCTTTGCACGAGCTTCAATCGTTGCTCTATCTTCTTTTAAGACTTTTAATGGTCCCACTACACAGTTATCTAAAACATTTAAATTGTTAAACAAATTAAATGATTGAAACACCATACCAAAATGCGTACGATATTTATTCACATCATATTTAGGTGCTAAGACATTTTCATCTTTATACAGAATTTCGCCACCACTCGGCTCCTCTAAAAGATTTAAACACCGTAATAAAGTTGATTTTCCTGAACCAGATGAGCCGATTATCGTCACTACTTCACCTTTTTCGACAGCAAAATGAATATCTTTTAGCACTTCACGCTCACCAAATGCTTTACTTAAATGATTGACTTGTAAAATAGGTGTCATACTATTCAACTCCTTTCAATGCATGCACTTGATCTTGATTACCACCAACTAAGACAAAATCACTAGAACCGTCTAAATGTTTCTCAAGACGACGTAAAATCCACGTAATTGTCACCGTCAAGATAAAGTAAATCACAGCCGTAATTAAGAATGTTTCAAAGTAGCGGAAACTATTTCCTGCAATCGTACTTGAAGTAAAGTACAACTCATTTACCGAAATAACATTTAATACTGAAGTATCTTTGACATTGATGACAAACTCATTCCCTACTGACGGTAAAATATTACGAAATACTTGTGGCATCACAATTTCACGCATTGTTTGCCAGTGGCTCATGCCAATTGCTCGTGCAGCTTCAAACTGCCCTTTATCAACCGAAAGAATCCCACCACGTACGACTTCTGAAATATAAGCACCAGTATTAATTGATACAATAAAGAATGCCGCACTCAATGGCGTTAATTGCCAATTCCATAAAATACTTGTACCGTAGTAGACAACCATTGATTGTACAATCATCGGTGTGCCTCGGAAAATTGTAATATAAGCATTAAGTAAGAAATTAACAACTTTTAGTACCCATTTTTGAGACAATGATTTCGATTCTGGAATCGTACGAATAACACCGACCATTAATCCAATTAATAGACCGATAATCGTACCAGTTAATGAGATTAATAAAGTATAACCTGTACCACGTAAATAGGCTGGCCAATTTTGTTTAAAAATATTAAATGCATTTTGAATAAATCCAGACGCTGCTTCGCCATTTTCTGACGGCTGATTCAAAATAGCAGCATTCATTATTTCAGAACGTTCGTCCTTAGAAATTTTTGCTAAAGCTGTATTGACTTGTCCCAATAAATCAGTACGACCTTTTTTCACACCGATACCAATTTGAGCATTTTCTTCAGGAGCTTCAAATCCAGGATTTGGTACAATATATGTTAATTCTGGTAAAGCATTAGTTGCCGAAATAGCTTCTGGAATCTCAGAAATATAGGCATCAATCTTACCTGATTGTAATGCTACACGCATCGCAGCAAAACTTTTCATCGCTTGTTCCACATTCGCATTCGGAATTTGAGTGAGTAAATCATAATGTAATGTAGCTAACTGACCTGTTACGGTCGCTCCTTTTAAATCCTCTATACCAGTTGCCGTAGCATAAGGTGAATTTTTCATCATCACTAACGCAAATTGAACATCGTAATATGAATCTGAAAAATCAATCACTTCTTTTCGTTCAGCAGTCGGTGACATACCAGCAATAATTAAATCAATTTTTTCGGACTGAATGGCAGGCAATAAACCTTCCCATTCCGTTTTGACCACTACAACTTCACGCCCTAAAGCTTCACCAATTTTTTTAGCAATTTGAACATCATACCCATTCGCAAATTCACTCGAGTCTTGAATTGGTACAGCTCCATTGGCATCATTTGGTTGAGTCCAATTGTATGGTGGATACCCTGCTTCCATTCCTACCAATAATGGTGGTTGGTTAGATTGTGTTTGACTAGCTGATTGCCCACAACCCGTAATAACGAGCAGCGAAATCACTAGCATTATCGATTGAATCAATCGTTTCATTTTATCTCCTCTTTTCTTTTATTTGTTTTTTCGTATTAAATAAAAATCATGTTTAATTTCAATCATGCGATTAAATTCCATTAGAAATGTATACAGTAAAGCTCTCGCTTCAAATTCAATACGTGATTGTGGTAAAGTGGACTGGCGAACATAGCGAAACAATGTCGCAATCCCCTCTAATAATTCAATCCCTGTATTATGTTCATCGAATTGATTGACCGTTTCATATAAAAGTGTAGCTAATTGCTGACTTTGTTGCACTGCTAAAGGAATATTACGCATAATCTCTAGCATGTTAACCAAATTCGACACTTGGTTTTCACGCATGTACAAATATTCCAATAAATAATCATCTTTTTGAAAGACAGCATTATCATATTCTCTTAGAGCCAAACGATGTGCAACATTAATCGCTTGTTTTAGCTTACGAATATGTTGTTGAATACCATTGATATCATGGCTACCTTTACTTAATGTTTCAGCCATTAAACACAGCACCAACTTAATCTCTTCATCTATTTCGCTTTTTAATTGCAGTAATTGATTAGTTTGTGAAGACATCCAAGTGTTCAATAATAAGGCAGATGAAGTGCCGATAAACATCAGCAATAAGGCATTGGTCATCATCGGTAAAGCGACACTGTTCGCTGCAATAAAATGCGTCACTAAGACCGAACAAGGAGCAATCCCAGCTTGAATTCCTAGCCGATAACTGATAGGAATGAAAATGGTTAAAAAGACAGTAAACGAAAGAATGGAAAATCCGAATACTGAAAAAATAACCCATGCCAGTATAATTGAAAGAACCGTTGCCGTTAAACGTGACTGTGCAATTTTTATTGTATCTGTCCGTGTATCCAATAAACTTAAAATCGCAATGATACCAGCAGCATACACATTGGATAAATTAAGCAATGTCGCCACAACAATCGCAATGACAGTCGCCGATACCATTTTCAAAGTTCGCTCAAATAGTGTCATCGAATACTCACACTTTCACCTTTGGCATAATCCAGTGAATCGTTATCCATGCTAACAACATGCCGACTATACTACCTACCAAGATATCACTTGGAAAATGGACAAATAAATAAATCCGACTAAATGCGATGACACTCGCTAAAATAAATACCACCCATTTCCAATATGATTTTATGTTAGGAGTAAATAAAAAAACTCCAAATACAGCGAAACTTGATGACGCATGTCCTGATGGAAACGAAAAAGACTTTGGACACTCAATTAAGAGTTTCACCTGTTCTTGTATTTGACAAGGTCTTGCTCGTTCAATCATATTTTTTAACAAACCATTATTAATAATCAACATCAATGCTAAAGTAATGCACAATGTCACCCCTAGACGTCTTGTTCGTTGAAATAAAATCAGTAAGACGGTCAATGCAATCCATACAATACCAAAGTCGCCAATGCGTGTAAAAAACACTAAGACTGTTTGCACGAACTCCGATTGCAAATGCTGACGTATCCAATCCATTAATAATAATTCATAATTAGTCATACTTTCACTCCTCGACTATACTGCCATGTCACATTATAGCAAGTATTCTATCTAATGTATATTCATATTCTTGTTTTTTGTCATTCAATCTTAATTTTATTCATTTATTGTTCATCAAAATCTTATAATGTAATTCGTAATTTTACTTATTAAAAAAATATTTCAAAATCCGAGAAAAAGTTATACAAAAACATTTTTAGATAGGCTATAATGACAAATGGAGAGTGAAGTATTTCATTGTCCTATCATAGGTTAGTAAACTAACCATAAAAAAAGGAGAAATCGATGGATTTTAATAATATCATTAGTCTATTAGGTGGACTGTCATTATTTCTTTACGGAATGACCATGATGTCAAATGGTTTAGAAATTGCTGCAGGAAACCGATTGAAATCGATCTTAGAAAAACTGACGACAAATCGTTTTGTCGGTATCGGAGTCGGTGCATTAATCACTGCCCTTATTCAATCATCTTCAGCGATGACAGTAATGGTAGTTGGTTTTGTTAATGCAGGTCTCTTACAATTAGAAAATGCTGTTTGGTTAATTATGGGTGCCAATATCGGTACAACAATTACAGGGCAATTAATCGCCTTAGATATTTCACGTTTTGCCCCATTACTAGCATTTGCTGGTGTGTCAATGATTGCTTTCTTTAAGAGTCAAAAACTCGATGCTTACGGAAGTATTCTTGCAGGATTAGGGATTCTCTTTATGGGAATGTCAATGATGTCAAGTGCAATGGAGCCTCTTAGAACAATGCCTGAATTTGTAAATTTGATTACCAAATTTCAAAATCCGCTTATTGGTATTTTAGTTGGTACTATCTTTACAGCTATCATTCAAAGTTCTTCTGCTTCAATTGGTATTTTACAAGCGTTAGCTGCTGGTGGTGTGGTAACATTACCCTCTGCTATCTTCGTATTATTCGGACAAAATATTGGAACCTGTATCACTGCGATTTTAGCTGCCATTGGGGTTGAACGAAATGCTAAAAGAACAACAATTATTCATTTGGCTTTTAATATTATCGGAACAATCATCTTTGTTATCATAACTTTAACAACACCATTTGAACAATGGATGATGGCATTAACACCAGATAATGTTCCTGCTCAAATTGCCAATACACATACAGTATTCAATTTAGTAACAACAATTATTTTAATACCATTCGGACATTACATGGCAAAACTAGCATATTTTGTCTTACCTGTTCTACCAGAAAAAAGCAATGGCTTAGAGCTTAAACATTTAGATTTCAATATTTTCAACAACGAATATCGTCTAGGTTCAAGTGCAATTGCCAACACACAATTATTTAGAGAAATCCAAAATATGTTGGAAGTCGTACAACAAAATGTTGGTAACACTTTTGATTTATTGAAAAAATTTGATGAAGATAAGCTAGCGGAAATCGAGCAAAATGAAAACTACATTGACTTTTTAAACAAAGAAATTATTCGTTTTACAACGATGACCCTATCGTTTGAAATGCCAGCTAGTGGAACACAAGCGATTGGTTTATTCTTAAAAGTTGCATCTGACCTTGAGCGTATCGGAGATCATTCAATCAACATTGCAGAACATGCTCAAGCAATTCATGATTCAAACAATTCTTTCTCAAAAGAAGCGTTAGCAGAAATCAAGGAAATGAATCAATATACACAACAAATCTTAGAAACTTTACACATTCAAGATTTTGCTGGATTTAAAGATTTATTAGTAAAAGTTGATGAATTAGAAAATGAGATTGATGATGCACATGACCGTTTCAGCAAAGCTCAAATGTTACGTCTAAAAGAAAAATCATGTACTATTGAAAATAGTATTCAATATTCAAAAATTCTTATTGACTTTGAACGTATCGGAGACCATGCTTTGAATATAGCTGAAAACTTCGATGAAATTCAATCAACAGTTCAAGATTTACGTATGTTACATGAAATGAATCAAGCATAATGTACACAAAAAGGCTGAGTAACAAATGTTACTCAGCCTTTTTGATTATTGCTTACTTCTTTTAGATTTCATCAAACCTATACTTTTCGGTTTGGATAATATTTCATTGACTGTAATTGCGTCACGAATATTTTTCGCATTTAAGGAGTAGCGAGAGCAACGTAAGTTTTTACTTTCTCTGCCCTTTACTTCAAGAGTATCTTCTAAATCATTATCAAAATCTGAATCATTAAATTCTAAAGTATTATAATACTCTATCGATGCTAATTCTTGTGCATCATAATAGTCATTTAATGTATCATCATCCATATCATCTTGTGAAAATGACTGTGCTTCCGTCATTGATGATTCTTCTCTAGGTGATAAATCCGATTCTTCCATATCTTCTAAAGGAAGTTCTGAACTCATCTTCCCTAAAAATACACTTTGATTATTCAAGCTTTCTATCTCATCATAATCAACTTCCAAAGCATCATCATCTTTCTTAGAAGCTTTACGCACTTGCTCAATCACTCCGGAAATTATCCAAATAATAAATATAACAACAGAAATCGGCTTCATCATCTTCACCCTCTTTCATCAACTACAATATACGAATTTACTCAGTTGGTGTTGATTCTTTAGGATTCGCAATGGATTCACGCATCGCTGTATCTGATTGAATATTTTGTAATTGATAATAATCCATTACCCCTAAATTCCCTTTTCTAAATGCCTCTGCAATTGCTAAAGGTACTTCAGATTCTGCCTCAACTACTTTAGCGCGCATACGTTGAACTTCTGCTAACATTTCTTGCTCTTGAGCAACGGCAAATGCACGACGTTCTTCAGCTTTAGCTTGTGCGATTTTCTTATCAGCAACCGCTTGATCTGCTTGTAACTTCGCACCGATGTTACGGCCGACATCAACGTCCGCAATATCAATCGATAGAATTTCAAAGGCAGTACCAGAATCCAATCCTTTTCTTAAAATCGTTTGAGAAATCGAATCAGGATTTTCCAATACAACTGAATGTTTTGGTGCACTACCAACGGTTGTAACAATCCCCTCACCGACACGAGCGATAATCGTTTCTTCACCAGCACCACCGACTAAACGTTCAATATTAGCACGTACGGTTACTTTCGCTTTCGCTTTTACTTCAATTCCGTCCATCGCAACCCCAGCAATAACTGGTGTTTCAATTACTTTCGGATTAACCGATACTTGAACAGCCTCAAACACATTACGTCCAGCTAAATCAATGGCTGCTGCTTGTTCAAATTCCAAATCAATATTGGCACGCTGAGCAGCGATTAAGGCATCAACTACTAAGTTGACATTACCACCTGCTAAATAATGTGCCTCTAATTGATTCGTTTCTAACACCAATCCTGCTTTTGTCGCTTTTATCAATGGATTCACAATCATTGCTGGAATAACACGACGTAATCGCATACCAACTAAATCACCAATTCCAACTTTAACACCGGAAAAGTATGCCGTAATCCATAAACCCACTGGTACAAATCTAAAGAATATTCCGATTAAAAATAGTACCAGTAAGACAATAATCGCAACAGTAATAATTGATTCGTTCATATTTATTCACCTACCCTTTCAAATTGTTTAACATAAATTTTAGAACCTACTACTTTATTCACTACAACATGTGTTCCACTTTTCATCATACCGATTTGACTCAATGCTTCGATGATTTCTTCGGAATCATTTAAAAGAATTTTACCAACTGGTCTTAAGTCTTCAATCACCACACCTACTTGACCAAGTAAGTCTTGATAATCCTTTTGTGGCTTAGCACTCGATTGATGATTGAGTGACGTTGTCAAAATAAATTGGGGGCTTAATGACATTGTAAAGCCCAATTTAAAGCCTATCAATAAAACAAGTATCATGACCAATACACAATAAATAATTGTCGTCAGCAATACTGTCACATCATTGAGCAATAGATGTAATGCCGCTATGGTTGAGATAGCCCCTATCAGTCCAGCAGCTCCAAAATTTGGAATATATAATTCAATGACCAGTAAGATAATACCAATCATAAAAATGAAAAACGCTAATGACGGCATTGAAAAGACATTAAAATAAATCGCAAACAAGGTTGTAGCTATTATTAAATTTATCCACTTGTATCGAATAATCGAAAAAAGTGAAATCGTTAATATCGCAACACCACAAAGTAGCCAAAAAATCATGTTGCACCTCCTTTTCTCGTATTATCGCATAAATGCTTCTATATATTTATTTCAATTTATAATTAAAACTAAGGCCTATTAGTATAGTAAGTTTTACCAATCAATTGTTTTCACTGCACCTTGTTCATTGACACCCAACTCTACTGCTTGCCCAGCTTCAAGGAATGGCAATTGTTCATTTAATTGAATCGGTGCTTGATATACTTTTCCGTCAAGCATAAAGTAATAAACTGTATTGCCGTCTTTTACCACTGCTTGAATTTGACTGATAGTTCCTTTTATATCCGTTAAAATATCTTCTGTTTCTAAATTATCAATGTTCACTGGATTTTCGCTTGCGTAACTTAATAATAATTTTTCAACACTACTTTCAACATAAACCCGTTGATAGTTTTGAACATCAACTAACGCATAAGCTTTAATTAAACCAGATGAATCTTTCAATGATAAAATATACATCGGTTTTCCACTTAAATTAATTAACAATGGGAATGTTGCTTTATATCCTTTTTCTTGAACACTACCTTCTGCCGAACTCATTGCAGAAAATTCTTCTGCCGCCGTTAATGGATACATTTTAGCTTCCTTAGTTCGCATATTAATTAAGACAAACCCAATATTTGATTCGTCGGATACAATTGATGTAATCCCTGTATAAATATACAAATCATCATTCATTGGTAAATAAGTATAACCGTCCGTTGGTTGAGTGACTCCTTCATTTGAAAAGACCGTATTCCAGAAACCATTTTTGTACTTACCATTCATTTGTAATTGATGCAACAGTAACTCAGAACTGTACACCCGATCAACCCATGATGGAATTTCATTTAATGCATAACGAGTTGTTTCCCCAGTCATCGCATTCACTGTAATCAAGCCACTCACTTCAGGCTCGAATAAGAAGAAGTTACGACTATACGTTGTCGCAATATAATATGGAACTCCGTCATCATCGACTTCAAAATTGGGTTTTCCAAATAAAGCAAACGGATAGTTAAAACGTAAATGACGAATAATATATCGATTGAATTTATCAGAGTAACTATAACGTATTGGCGAACTTGGCGTTTCAACCGTTACTTCACCACTCACATTATCAACTTTTAAATAATGTGGTATCCCTTCATTAAAATTATTTAGCCACTTAAAGAAACCAGCATATTGTAATGGTGTCACACGATAAGGTTTATTTTTGATATTAATTTGAATATACTCATCACTCGGAACAAATTGCGATACTAAATCTGTCAAAGCACCTAGACGTCGATTCCCCAATCGTACAGCTGTATCTAAATCTACCAATGGAATTTGATTAACGTCAATTTCTGGAAATTCTTGCTCAAAGTCAGCTTTTTCAATCGTCAACATTTCACTATATGATTTCGCCATGAAAAATGGTGAAAAGATTAAACTACTCACACCCCATACCAGTGCTACGAGTGGTATTAAACCAAGTAATAATTTGTATTTACCTCCCACTTTTTTTAGCGAAAATGATTTAGTTTCCCTTGTTGAAGACAACCACGTACTACCGTCTTTTATCGCTTCAATGAATGCAATTCCACACAATATAAGTGTCAAAAATACCCAAAATTCAATCGCCGCATAATGAATGGCTGGCAAAGTAACATAATAATAAATTGCAGCTAATACAATCAATAATACATACAAATAGTTTGCTTTAAATTTCCATTTTTCTAGACGCTTAATTCGTATGTTACGAATTTTTTCGGCAGTTTCTTTCATCCGTTCAGTACGAGAAGAATTTGTAACATCTTTCATATTTACTCTCTCCTTTATTTTTTAGTAGTGTTTAACAAGACATTCAAATTCGCTGTCTTTCACTACTATTAGTATACACCTTTTTTCAATCGTTTTCAGTAAATATTCTCATACTAAAGTATGATTTTGTGCTAAAATATTTCAATTTTTACAGAGTAAATACAGAAAAAGCACCTACAAATGAGGTGCCTAACAGTTCTTACATATGACGTGCTAAAATATCGCTTAATCGTTTTTTATCGTGGAAACCAATCAATTTCTCAACTACTTCACCGTCTTTTTTAACTAATAAAGTAGGAATTGACATAATGCCAAATTGTTGAGCAACTTTTTGTTCTTCGTCTACGTTCATTTTATAAAACTCAACTTGTCCGTCTAACTCTTCACTTAATTCATCAACAACTGGTGATTGCATACGACAAGGTCCACACCATGGTGCCCAAAAATCAACAACTGTTAAACCTTGTGCTGTTTCTTGTTCAAATTGTGCGTCCGTTAATACTTTTGCCATGTATATCTTCCTTTCAAAATACTTGATAACAAAATCATATCATAAGCCATATATTCATGCGAACAATTTGCTCACATCTACCAATTTTTTTATTACATCCCAAATTCTAGTTTTCTATTTTAGTGTGCAAAAAACACTAGCAGTTTTACCTACTAGTGCTAGATTAAATACAGAGCTGTAACGACGTTCTCTTACACAACTCTCACTTATTTATATTATTGTCCTGTACGATATGTCGTACGTAGATTAATTGTACGTCCGAATGGCAGAATCTCAAAGTTTTTCACATCAGGACTTAATAAGAATGATGTTGAAACTTGATATAAAGCAGATACAACCGCATCTTCTTCTACCATGATTTTTTCAGCAGCGATTAATGCTTCACGACGTTTTGCTGGGTCATTAGCAAATTCATTACGTGCTTGACTAATTAATTGGTCAACTTTTTCATTTGAATATTCAGCAAAGTTAATACCACCACCAGTTTGCAATTGCTCAATAAAGTTCATTGCATCTTGGTAGTCCGGTGCCCATGTACCATAATAGAAATCATATTCACGATTACGTTGGAATTCTAAACGGTTTTGCAATGGCACACTACGAATTGTTAAAGTTAAACCTGGTAAGTTTTCTTGAATTTGAGCTTGTAAATACTCAGCTGTACGACCAGATAAATCCACATCTGAAACTAATAATTCAAGTGATAATTCTTCCACACCTAATTCTTTTTTCGCTTGTTCCCAATCAGCTTGTGCTTTTTCAACATTGTAAGGTAAGATTTGTCCCGCTGCCTCACGGTAATCTACACCTTCTTCATTCACATCAAATCCAGTTGGAACGAAACCATTCGCTGCTTTTGAACCGTCTTGAATTACTGAAGTTGCATATAATTCTTTATCGAATGCTTGAGAAATCGCACGACGTAATGCAGCATTACTTGTTGTTTCACGCGTATCGTTAAACATAATATAACCTAAAGTCGCACGTGGAATTGTATTAAAGTCTTCTGATTCTTGATATTGTGACACAAATTGGTCAGAAAGAATCGCATAATCTAATTCCCCTGCATCATATAAGTCAGCAGCTGTCCCTGTTTCTTTCACAACAGAAACTAATACTTCGTTTAAATACACATTTTCAGCGTCCCAATATTGTTCATTTTTCGTTAAATTCCACTCTAATTCAGTACCAGACCAATTTGAAAGTGTGAATGGTCCATTTGTCACAATATTATCAGCAGAAGTACCATATGCTTCGCCTTTTTCTTCAACAAATGCTTTTGATACTGGCATGAAACGACTACCAGTTAACAATTTTGGTAAATATGGAGCTGGATACTCCAATGTAATTTCAACAGTTAAATCATCTAGGGCTTTAACACCTAATTCTGATAATTCTTTTTCACCATTACGAATTGCAGCTGCATTTTTGAAAATTTCAACTGATTTAGAAGAGCTTGAACCATTTGGGTCAACTAAACGTTGATAAGAATAAACAAAATCTTCTGCCGTAACGGGTTCACCATTACTCCATTTTAGTCCCTCACGTAATTTAAAAGTATAGACTAAACCGTCTTCTGAAATATCAACACTTTCAGCTTGCCCTAATTCAACTTCTGTCCCTGAAGAAACACGGTATAAACCTTCAAATACTTGTCCAATCATATCAGAACTTGGTGTATCGTTATAAACGGCTGAATCCAAGGTTGCTAATTCACCAATTGTCATTATTTTTAATTTTTGTTCAACCGACGGATCAATTTCAACCGATTGAGCACCTGCTGTGACTGTTCCAACTGCTACAGATAGAACCGCACTAGCTGCTAAAAAACTCTTTGCTATTTTTTTAAACATGAGCATCTCTCCTATTTTTTAATATAAGATTAATAATTCAATCTTAATGTGACAATCATATCACGTTTACAAATGTAACTCAAGTATAATGCTCACAAAAATAGATTGTTTTTTCAGTAATGATTACAAAAAATCATTGATTTATCAACTTTTATTTATATACTTCTTAATTTTTTTCATTTTAAATCTGTTATTTTCATATATTGGGTATATAAGAGTATCATTAAATTTCTCTCATTAAAAAAACGAATGAGTCACCCCATTCGTCAATTCAATGCATTAATCAAAGTATAATTCAGATTTATTATTTAACCAACTGTATAATAATCCAATGACAAGTCCACCACCGACATAATTACCTAATGTCGCAAAAAAGAAGTTTGAAATAACAGAGAAGAAAGTCATTCCTTCTACTGGACCACCATTGGCAAAAAATGCTAATGCAAAAGTTGAAAAGTTCGCAATAACGTGCTCAAAGCCTAAAAATGCAAAGATGAAGATAATGAAAATCATTGAGAACACTTTTCCTGCATCATCTTTCATACGAATACTACAAAATACTGCCGTATTAACAATTACATTCGCAAAAATACCTTCGCAAAATTGTTGTACAGGTGTTTTCGCTAATTTTGCTGTAACTGCCTCAAATAAAAAGTGATTCGCTGGTAAATTCGTATAAGCAGCTGTTTTAGCGATAAAGAAACTTGCAATCACTGCTCCTACTGCATTAAATAAAATACAAGTAATTAAAATACGAATTGCCTTAGGTGCTGGTAAGATTTTGCGATGAATCGCCATTGTCATATACATCATATTCGATGTTCCTAACTCAGCATTCATATAGATAATCATAATCAATGACCAACTAAACATAAAGGCATATGTGAATTTGCCCAGTCCGTCAACCATATGATTCGACTTTTCAGCAATAAATGAGGCGATTGATACACCCATTGTTAAGAACAAGCAAGCCAACATAGCTCTGACAATATATCGCATAGGGCTACAATCATTCAAATCTGCTTTCTTATGAATACTGTGGGTAATACTCCCTATTAAACCACGATTTTGTACTTCCAACTTCGTCACTCCACTTCTTAATGTTAAATTAATTTTCGCACTTTAATAGTATAACATACTGTTGTGATGATAGTAATACCTGTTTCAAAAGTAAACGATTACGTCAATATTTTGTTGAAATACAATTCAGAAAATAAGTACAAAAAATATTATTCAAATATTTCCCGAATATTTAAATTATACATAACTATGATTTACATTTGACTTTTAATCACCAATGTAATACAGTATAATTAACGAAAGCGTAATCATATTTTAAAAAGTTTGGAGGGATTTCTTATGAAAATTATCGCAGCTATTTTTACCAGCACTTCATTTATATTAATGGCAATTGCAGCTCTACTTGGATTTCGGTTCAGAGATATAATTGTCTATTGGCAATATACTCCTCACGATGCCTATTTTCCTTCCGTAGAGGGGTTAACTCATGATGCAATGCCGCTAGTCCCTTTAGAAGTTATTGTACCTTTAATTAGAATTTCCATTATCCTTTCAATAATATTTATTTACTATGCGTTCAAAGAGCATAAAGCTAAAACTAAAATAGAAAATGAACCGTTAACCCAAAATTAATCAAATTTCTATAATAAACTAGGCACAAGTTCTATATTATCAACAAAGAGAATCAGCATTTTCTTTGTTAGCAATATTTAGACTTGTGCCTAGCTATTTTTCTACTATAAGGACTTATTCAACTTCACTATCCATTTCTTCAATAACAAGATTTTCAAGTGTGCGATATAAATCAACCGGTGTCAACTGCTTGAGTTCTTCTTTTTGATACACCATATGAATCGTTCCTTTATGCATCACAACCACACGGTCACAATAAGTAATCGCATCTTGCAAGTGATGTGTAATCATCAAAGTCGTTAATTGATAAGTTTCAATCATATATTGAGTCATCGCCATTACTTGTTTGGCAGTTCTTGGATCGAGTGCAGCTGTATGCTCATCTAATAATAATAATTGCGGTTGCTGCAATGTCGCCATAATTAATGCAATTGCTTGTCGTTGCCCTCCGGATAAATTCTCCATTGGAACATCTAAACGATTTTCTAAATCTAATTTAAAAGGAGCGAGTTTTTGCATCATCGCTTGATAATTTTCACGATTTAACGAGAAGTTAAACCCTCGTGACTGCCCCCTTTTTTGAGCTAACATTAAATTTTCAAACACTGTCATTCGAGGTGCTGTTCCCATTCGTGGGTCTTGAAAGACTCGTCCAATACGTTTCGCAATTTCTTTTGTTTTTAATTTTTTTATTGATGTGCCACCTAACAAAATTTCACCACTATCAATCGGTAAATACCCTGTCAAACAGTTCATCAATGTTGATTTTCCCGCCCCATTCGTTCCAATGACACCAATGACTTCGCCCGGTTGAATCGCTAAATTGATATGATTTAATCCGACTACTTTCTCACCTGTTTGGCGTTTAAATTGTTTCGTCACATTTTTTAATTCAATTGACGGTTGAGCCATTTTATTCGCCACCTTTCATTGGAAGTATATTTTTCATTTTATCAGACATCGCCGGAAATGCTAAGAAAATCGCAAGCACCATTGCCGAGATTAAACGAAAATCATTTGCATTAAATCCTAATTGTAAAACAAACACTAAGATAACTCGATAAATCACTGAACCTAACACAATGGCTAATAAACGTAGTTGCATTGTTAATTGTTTGAATAACACTTCACCAATAACAATTGATGACAGTGCCACCACCACTGTACCATTTCCCATTGAAATATCACCAAAACTATTATCTTGAGCTACTAATGCACCTGCTAAACCAATAATCCCATTGGCTAATACGAGTGCAAAGCGTTTCATGCTTGCCGTTTTGATACCGAGTGACTTCGCCATAATTTCATTGTCACCAGTCGCAATCATTGCTTGCCCTAAATCCGTACGGAAAAACACTGACAATATAACGACTACAATAATGACAATCAATAGACCAATCACAGTCCGTTGACCTAATGTCGTATTAAACACTGTGGAAATGCCCTCATCATAAATTGTCGGAAATTTACGCAAACTCACATTGGGTTTACCCATAATTCGCAAATTAATAGAGTAAAATCCAGTCAATGTAATAATCCCTGCTAATAAAGATGGAATATCAAAGACAGTCATCAATATGCCGGTAACATAACCTGAAAGCATACCACCAAAAACTGCCGCAACAGTCGCCAATAAAGGACTAACACCTTGAGTCAATAAACTAACTGCCACTGAGACGCCCATTGTAAAGGACGCCTCACTGGTTAAATCAGCAAATCGTAAAATTCTAAACGTAATATAAAGCCCAATCCCCATGATACCCCAAAGGACACCTTGGGACATCGCATTGAGATAGATCATCATCGATTATTCCCCACTTAAATCTGTTAATTTTTCTTTTAATGCATCAGATAGTTCAATATTTAAATGTTCTGCAGTTTTTAAGTTAACAACTGACTGTAACTTTTCAACGAATTGAATAGGCATTTCAGCAGGCTTTTTACCATTTAATACTTCAACACCCATTGCAGCTGCTTGAACACCAATATCACCTTGTTTAATCGCAACAGCTGATAAAGCACCTTGTTTAACAAATACATCAATCGTTGTGAAAATTGGAATACCTGCTGCATCAGTCGCATCTAATAATGTTTCAAAAGCACTCGCAATCGTATTATCAGACCCAACAAAAATTGCATCTACTTTTCCAGCTAAGTTTTCTGCCACTAATTGCATATCTAAGGTTGCATCGATACCTTCTATTTTTGATTCAATCCCATATTTTTTAGCAACTTCTTCTGCTTCTTTTAACTCAGCTAAAGAGCTATCTTCATTTGTCGTATATAACATACCTAATGTTTTAACATCTGGTTTAATTTCTTTTAATAAATCGAATTGTTGTTCAAATGTTACTGCATCACTCACACCTGTAATATTACCACCTGGTTTTTCTAGTGATTCCACTAAGCCTGCTCCAACTGGGTCAGTGATTCCTGTTAAAATAATTGGAATATCCTTTGTAGCATCCGCAAAGAATTGTGCGACTGGAGTTGTCACTGCGAAAATTAAGTCTGGCTTATTATTAACTACTGTTTCAGCAATTGAGCCAAGTAAATTCATATCACCTTCAGCGTTGTGAAACTCAACTTCTAAATTATCGCCCTCTTTATAACCTGCATCTGCTAATCCATTTTTCACACCTTCTACAATTTCATCTAATGACGGATGACTAACTAATTGCACAATCGCCACTTTTAATGTTTCTTGCGCTTTTACAACAACTTGTCCAATACTTTGTGTCATCAATGCAACTACCATTACGAATAATGCCATTAATTTTGATACTTTTTTCATTTTATATTCCTCTTTTCTTAATTTTTCTAAGCAAAAAAACTCAGCCATACATCCATACTACATGGACCCATTGCTGAGTAATACAAAAACCACGTAGTATGTCTTTTGCAGTACATCTACGTGGTAAACTGATGAAACTCGCCACATAGATACAACGACAGTATAAACTGGGCTGTATCCGTGGAGTATGTTCTCCAAGTCTACAACCTATCTATGCCAAGCTTGCCAGCGATTTGATTTTGTTGAAATGATTGAAAACATACTAGGTGGCTCCTTTCCAAATTTGATAGCCTTATCATAACATCAGCATGATAAAGTGTCAACATTTTTTATTATTTTTTAATAATTCTATTAAAATAATTCAATCCCTCTACAAAAAACGCCTGATTAAGATTGATAAATCCTCAATCTAAAATCAGACGATAAATATTATTTACTCAAGCACTGATTGAATTGTATTAAATAATACTTGGGCGTAAGCGTCCATTCCCTCAACATTTGGATGAATTCCATCCGAAATCAGCCATTCCGGATGTTGACTTACTGCTAATTCCCAATCAATCAGATGTACATTTTCATTTTCAGCCACTAGTTGATTAATAACCGCATTGGTATCTGTTTCCCATTGTAAAAATTCACCATAAACATTCACCCAAAAAATCGTACGATTGGAACCTAAAATATCAATTAATTCTTGTCCGTATTCTTTTGCAAAATAGCCATTCGTACCAAGTGCAATCACAACTGTATCGGCTACTTGTCCATTATAAATCATTTGTTGTAATTCTCCAGCCATTGCATAGGCTTGACGTGACTCAACAGCATTAATATAGCTATTAGGCAATAATTCCTTAATTGATTGACTTGCACCCAACATAACCGAATCACCAACTAATGTCATCGGTAATTGTGACACATCTAATACCGTGGTGGTCGATTCCGTAACACTGGTTGTTTCTCCTTCAACAGTCGATACCGTTTCAACTTCCATTACCGTTGTCGTTTGTTCCACAACCGATTGATTTTGTAATAAAGCAGCATTCGCTTCAAGTGTCTCTTTTAAATTATCTTTAGAATCCACGGTATTAATATCCCCAACAAATGCTAATACAATCCCTAAACTACTCACAATAGCCAGTCCGATGATAGCACCCGCCAAACCAGATTTCATTCGGACTTCATTGCGAATATTTGCCATGCTACCCATTTTTTTGAAAACAAAAAAATGAAGTAATTCAGATAGTAAGAAAGTCAGCAAAACTGTAATGATGATTGTGGTCGTATTCCAAGAGAATTTTAACGATTTAACCATAAAGATTAAAGAATAATGCCATAAATATAACTCATAACTTCGTGTTCCAAACCAACGGAAGATTGGAAAATCTAACCATTTTCCAAATGGATAATTAGATAAGGTTGATAAAATTAAAAGTACACCAAGTAAAAAGGTCATCAACGAAAAATTTGTAAGATACAGCCATGGTGATTGACCCTCAGCGACGAAACTAAAGAATAGGACAATTACCCAACTCACAATAAATAATCCATACACTGTTCCACTGTTCAGTCTGTTCGCAATATTTTGCCAAACACGTGGTGATTGTAATCCAATCCATACTCCCAATAAGACACCTGAAAAACGTGTTAAAGTACTATAATATAATACTGATATATCCGTTCCCATTAAGTATTGAATCGTCATTAAATTCATCGAACAAACTGTTAAAAATAAAAAGAACCAGTGAGCAGAACTCATATAAGGCTTTATTTTCTTATAACCGATAAATAAAATTGGCCACAAAACATAAAATTGTACTTCAATTGCTAGTGACCACATATGAGTAAATGGCGACGCATTTGAAATGCGGTCAAAATAATTGGAATTTTGACTAATTTGCCATTGGTTATTGTAAGAACCAAATATACTTAACAATTCACTTGTCATACCATTCAGCAATCGTGGCATGATGAAAAATGACACATACGAAACTAAACCGACAACGACTAATAATGACGGATAAATTCGCCAAAATCTAGCGGAATAAAATTGCCTAACATTAAATTTACCTACTTCCCATCGTTGCTTTGAAAGTCGTGCCATTAAATACCCAGATAAAATGAAAAAAAGTGGTACACCAATATATCCACCTTTAACAGCATTAGGGAAAAAATGATATAGAAGAACTAATATAATTGCAATTCCTCTCAATCCATCTAGACCTGAAATTTTTATGTGCTTACCGGATTTTTCTCTCATCCTTATCCCTACCTTTATTTCAACTTCGTGACAACATTATAACAAAATTACACTATGATTGCATTATTTTTATTTGAAGAAACTTTGAACATTCCATGAAAAAATACCGTAATCAAACTCATTAATTACGGTATCAATATTATTTCTATTCTATTTATGGAATAACTAAAACATTTCCAGGATAAAGCGGCGAATCGATTGTTGTTCCATTAGCTGCAGCTAATGCATTCACATCAATACCATAAGTACGTGCAATACCATACCAAGTTTCTCCTGCAGCAACAGTATGTGAACGTGATGCTGCTGGTGCTTCTGTCACAGGTGCAGGGGCCTCAGTTTCAACAACTGGCTGAACAGTTGTCGTTGCCGACGATGCGTTCACATCAACCGGATTGACATTATCATTACCATTACTTTGAACAAACGAACCACTTGTTGTAGAATCTGCTGATGTAACAGTTGTTGTTTCTGTCGAACGAGATAACACAATACTAGATGCTGTTTGTGGGGTTGTCGGTGTTGATTGTGTCTGCGACTTAACAAACCAATATAAAACAAAAGGTGTTATCACTGTTACAATTAGGACACCCAATAATACTTTTGATAAGCTAGATGCTTCTTTATTTGGTTGATTTCGTGAAGAACGAGAATATTGTCTTTGCTTTAAATTTTCATCAGAACCAAATTTCGCATTCCAAGGTGCATTGCCTCTTTCACGACGTTCTGACACTTCTTCTTGACCAAATTTTTCATTGTCCATTGTCATTACAATTCCTCCTAATTATGTTACAATGAATTGTAAACATAAGTAATATGCAATTTTTCTTTTAATCAAATAACACTACGATACCTCTACTATACCACATTTAGTTGCATATTACACCTACTTGATACTGAAATGTAATAGTATTTTAACAAAAAATAAACGTTTTTCGTCGCTTTTCCCCTATTTTTATCAATGAATAAGGAGTTTTTTATGAAAAAATTACAAATTTTACCAGAAAAATGTATTGCATGTGGGAAATGTTACTTAAACTTTCCAGATGTGTTTGATTGCTCAGATGACGGTGTCGCCTTTGTCATTGAAAAAAGCACACCTTCTCAACAAGCAGAAAGTGAGCGTGCTATCTATGGGTGTCCTACAAAAGCTATTAAATGGTCGGACGATTCGCCTGATTAGTCACTTGATAAGCCGGAAAATCAATATGATGTTGTTGCATAATTGGCCATAGTTTTTCAACGACAATAAATTGACCTGCTGCTAACAAAATTCCTTTAATGACATTAAATGGTATGATAATACTTAATAAATATGCCGCAATATTATCAATTGGGAAATTCATAACCGTAATATAAATCGGTAATGTAACGTAATAATTTAACAATGCCATTGAAATAACAAGTCCTAATATCAAAATCAGACTCATCCAAATTTTACGCATCATCGGTTTCATATTAGTTGCGTATTTTAACAAGAAATGACTTGGTAAAAACATCGCCATACTCGCTGTAAAACTCATGATGACACCAATCGGTAGCCCACTTTCGCCACCTTTCATAATATAATTGGCAACATCACGAATCAGTGCTACTGTAATAGCTCCTATCGGCCCATTAACTAATAAGCCAACTAATACCATTAAGTCACTAAAATCGACTTTTAAAAAAGGGGCTGCCGGCAAAATTGGAAAATCAAATAGACGCAATACAATTGCCCATGCACCCAAAATTGCCAATAACACCGTTGTCGATAAAGTTCTTCTTTTCATTCTCTTATACTCCATTTCATTCAAGCCTTATTAAAGCGATTGAGTATAGATATACGATTCATAAAAATTAAAAAAGCCCTGTATGGTGAACAAAAAATCTTCAGCCAATACACGACATGTTAAATAACATCTATTTATCGTATCTATCTTCTCCCATCCAGACTTTACTGTCGGTACTGGAATTACACCAGTTCAACCTCATCTTGCGAATCAGTTCGTGGACTTTACCACCGGTCGGGAATTACACCCTGCCCTGAAGACTTATTTTATTTTCTTGTATCTTATCACAATCCCGTGGCTTGTGCAATAGATTGAGATGTGAATTTCAGACTATAAAAAAACAGAACTGGGAAGAAAATACAAAAATGTTAAGACATGGAATTAATAATGCTAATTTAATAACATTCTTATCTTTCGATTTGTTAAAATTTCTGACTTTTTGCCCAGCCCTTAACTTCATAATATCTTATTTCTTCACCACTGATGATTTTAAGTACACTTTACCAAAACCGTCTAATTTCGCTTCAATATCATGTCCGTCAACCGGATCTAAAATTAGATGAATATTTTTAGCTTTTGTTCCTTGTTTAATAGTACTTGTAGCAGATAATTTTAAATCTTTAATAATTGTAACAGAATCTCCCTCTGATAAAGGATTTCCATTACTATCACGAATAATAGCAGCTTCTGCTGCAGCATCCATATCTGCTTGTGTCCATTCATGGGCACACATTGGACAAATTAATAAATTTCCATCTTCATAAGTATATTCAGCTGCACATTGTGGGCAATTTGGTAATGACATTTATTATTTAACCTCTTTCTCTATTTCAATTTCATTTATTTTTTGGGTCGCTGCATCGTAGCGATATTGCTTCATCATTACAAGACCGTCACGATAATTTTCAAAAACCCGTATTACTTGGTAACGTTCTGCACTCAGTGTTTCCACTTCAAAAATATACTCTACCGAATCAATTGTCTTAATTTTAGATAAAATATCTTTTAACATTTTTTGCTTTTCAGATAATCCAGTAGACCACTCACGTATTTCCAATGCAGTATAACGTTCCAATTCCTGCATCACTGTCGTTTCTGCCATTGTTTGTGTGGTATGTTCAGAAATCTCATTCGATAAACTAGAACGATGATTCATCATCTGACATCCAGTACAAACACTACAAACAATCAATAATACACTGATGCGTCGCATATTACTTTCCAGTTGCGAACGCTAAAATCTCTTCCGGTGACATCGAACTATCACATTTCACTTGCACACCGTCAATTCCAGCATATAAAAATCCTGGTACTGTTTTGACACCATATTGGTCACGCAGAGCTTGAATAGCATTCGCATCATATTTTGGACTTTGTGAATGTAGATAGTGAACCTTTAATTGATATGCCTTTGCTACTTCACTAAGTTTCGCAACAAAGCGACGGCAATATGGACAAGTTTCACGACCAATAAATAAAATGCCACCCTCTTTTGCTTGTAATAAAGCACCTGCTTCTTCTGGTGATACTTCTGTAAAAATAGATGCTTGTTCGATATATTCATTAATTTCTGACATAATCCTACCCCTTTCTATTTTTCTGAAATGACGGTAATTTACGCACTCAAATTAGCACATTATTTACATCGCCATTCATTAGAATAAGGTCATTGTATCATATTCATTTAGTGATTCAAATCAATCAAGCTCAATTTTTTCAATATCTTCTTTAACTTTACGTTTTTTTATCCGATTAATTAATAGCAAAACTGCCCCAATGACTAAAATAATTAAGGCAAAACTCATTGCTTGTTGTTGTTCGCCTGTTGTTGGCAATTTTACATTTTTTGACGGTAGATTAATACTCGCATTCTCTTTTTTATTCCCTACTTTACCACTTGGTTTCGGTAAACTTTTACTGTTTGGTTGTTTAGTTTGTTGTGCTAATTTTTCTTTCAAATATACTAACTTATCTCCAGACGTCGTTGTATCGACTGCTTGACTAGTTGTTATTTCTTCCTGTGTGGTTTCTTCAATTACTGGTTCAACTTCTGTTAGCTCTTTCCCAAAAAATTCTTCAATATACCCTGACTCAGCTGGATTAGATACCACCCATACTCCTTGATTCTCATCATAAAGTCCCAATTTTATTTGGTAACGCTGATGAAGTTGTTTGACTGCACTGATAGCTTCCTCACTTGTATGATGTCCTGCATTTAAGTAATCCACCAATTGCTGCTTCACTTGCTCCCAAACCGCTTCATTTATCGCATAAAAATATTGAAACTGCATTTCCTTTAAGTTTAATAATTCATGATAGCTTTCCAAATATTTGACACTGTCTTTATCATTCAAATAGCTTCGTTGTGCTAAATTCGCCACAATATCAACATCAAAGGAACTCAATTCTTTAGCATAACTGTACTGTTGTAATACCAATGGGTCAATAACAATATGCTGTTTGCCATATAAAGCCTGCTCCAATTCGTCAGCCGATAAGCGCCGTTGAAACGCCTGATGAATCCGTTCAAACTCTAATTTGCGATAGGCATAAGGTACTAATTTTTGTAAATATAAATCTAACTGTGCTAAATAGGCATTTAAAGACGGTTCTTCTGCATTTAAAAATAAGGACTCCATTGCAAACTGTGGTACAGAATAAGGATACATTAAACATTGATTGAGTTGCTCACTATTAGCATGAACTTGTTCACTTTGAGTTGTTTCTTCTTCCAATTGATAAACAATTTGTTGATACTCCGTTTCAATTTGCTCTCTGTTGGCAATCAATTCATTTTGTTTGTCTGTCAATTGTTTCAAATACTTTTGCCACTCAACATATACCTCGTCTTGCTCAATCAATGCTAGCTGTTGCGTTTCATCTAATTGATTAAATTGTTCATCAGACGTGAGATATTGTTGATATAATTGCTCAATGACTTTTTCAATTTCATTTGTTGTCGCATCAATCGACTCATCACCCTCGGACTGAATCTCATGAATTTGTTGATTTAACGCTTGATAATTGGCTTCTAATTCTGTTAAACGCTCTTTTAATTGCGTAGCTTGTGGAATAATTTCTTCTTTTTCCACTTCACTCACTTGATTTTGTAATAAAATTAAACAATCATGTTTCTCCACTGGTTGCATATTTATGGTAGTCGTTAAAATATACGGTTCTACCACTGGAACTGCCTGTACCATTGGGGCTGCGATAACTAAACTTACTAAACTACACACTATGATTCGTTTCCACATAAAAATACCTCCTAGTGATAATTACACCACTAGGCAGCCAAATACTTTATTTATTTTTCACTATCTCAGCTAATAATTGATATGAATAATGTTGTGCCTTTTCATCATAAATATAACTATTAATCATCAATTCATCAAAATGCACACGCTCTTTTAGTGCATCAATTTGTCTAGAAACAGATTCTGGACTACCAACAAACGATATTTTCGTCATATTTTCAATCACTGACCGTTCACGATTAATTAAATCATCTCGTTTAAATGCCATCGGCCCAAAATGTGGTACAACATTAACTTTTACATAGTCACGCCATACGGCATCATTATTTTCTAAAGGTGGCTGCAATCCTTTACTTTCGCCTGTAATTAATCCTAGAAAAGATTGAGTTTGTGTCGTAGCAAGACGCTCTGCCTCTTCGTCCGTATCAGCTACCACTGCATTTGCCCCCAATATAACATAAGGCTCACTTAATTTATCGGACGGCTTGAACAATTTACGATACAAAGCAACTGCTTCTTCCATCATTGCTGGTGCAAAATGAGCTGCAAATGAATATGGCAATCCTAAACGAGCCGCTAGCCTAGCACTCTCCAAACTTGATCCTAAAATATAAAATGGAATCGATAATCCAGCAGCAGGATACGCATGCACCGGATTCGTATCGTCAAAATAGCCTTGTAATTCAGCAATTTCGTCTGGAAAATTAGTATGTAAATTATTAGTACGTCGAATCGCACGTGCCGTTTCCAAGTCTGTACCTGGTGCACGTCCCAATCCCAAATCTAAACGATTCGGATACAAAGTTTCAATCGTCCCATATTGTTCTGCTACTAAATACGGACTATGATTCGGCAGCATGACACCACCTGAACCGACACGAATCGTTTGCGTATTGGCTAGCGTATGCTGAATCAACAATTGTGTCGCAGAGCTTGCCACTGTTGATGTATTATGATGTTCAGCAATCCAATAACGTTCATATCCTAATTTTTCTGCTACTTGTGCTAAACGTACTAAACTATTCATTGCATCACGAAAAGATTCTCCCTGTCTTAGTGGTGCTAAATTTAATATTGATATCTGCATTGTTAATCTCCCTTTATTAGTTAAATCATGCTACGTTATGATATTTTCAATTCACAATTTGTTATTATTGACACTATTATCACATTGATAGTCAAAAATAATCAAATTATTTGCTCATATCATAATCCACCACAACTATTTATGAGTGGATAGCAAAAAAGCCATTAAACCAATAGGTTCAATGACTTAAAAATTTGATTTAAACTTTAGTGCGTAAGGGGCTCGCTGCACACACTCACTGCCACACCAGTATTCCGGTTCGCACGAGTTGGCTTGACGTCCACTTCAGAAGTCCCTTCTGTGCGTTACTCGCACTCCAGAGACTTCTTCCAGTGATTCCAGCCAGAACAACACCCTCACTCACACGATTCTATTATTTTAATCGTTCTACTTCACGTGCGATTTCTACTTCTTCGTTTGTTGGTACATTTAAGACTACATAACGAGAACCTTCAGTAGAGATAATTGCTTCTTTACGTGTATTGTTTAATTCTGCATCAATTGTTGCACCGAAAGCAGAGATACCATTGATAACGTCTGCACGCACAATACTTGAGTTTTCACCGATACCAGCTGTAAAGACAATTGCATCAACACCGTTCATCACAGCAATGTATTGACCGATGTATTTTTGAATACGGCTAATGAAGATTTCATACGCTAGTTTAGCACGTTCATTACCAGCATCACGAGCAGCAATAATATCACGCATATCGCTTGATACACCTGAAATACCAGCTAAACCAGATTGTTTGTTTAAAATATTAATCATTTCATTCACATCTGTTAAGCCTAATTTATTCATTAAAAATGGAATTAATGATACATCAATGTCACCTGTACGTGTACCCATTGTTACCCCAGCTAATGGCGTGAATCCCATTGATGTATCCACTGATTTACCATTTTCAACTGCAGTAATTGACGCACCATTACCTAAGTGGCAAGTAATGATTTTCATTGAGTTGTAATCACGACCAAGGATTTCAGCAGCACGACGGCTTACATAGCTATGACTTGTTCCATGTGCACCATATTTACGAGCTTTGAAATCTTCATAGTACTCATACGGTAAGCTATATAAATAGTTTACTGCTGGTAATGTTGTATGGAATGATGTATCAAAAATTGCTGCCATTGTAGCTTTTGGTAAACGTTCTTTGAATGCACGCATAACAGCCGCTTCAGCTGGGTTATGTAATGGTGCGAATTCACCTAACTCATCAACTTTCGCAATTACTTCATCTGTAACTAACGCTGATTCTTTGTAAATTTCTCCACCAGCAACCACACGATGTCCCACACCTGTAATCTCATCAAAGTGCTCTACTACTTTGTATTCTTCTAAATGGTGGAATAAAATTTCGACAGCACGGTCATGTGTTGGAATATCTTCTACTAATTTCACTTCTTGGTCATTACCAAATTCTAATTGGAAAATTGAATCGTTTAAACCGATACGCTCTACCAATCCTTTAGCAATTACCGTTTCTTGTGGCATTTCAAATAATTGAAATTTAAGACTTGAACTTCCTGCATTAACAGCCATTGTGATTGACATTGTATTGTTTCCTCTTTTCTAAAAAATTCATCTATTAGCATTATAACATGTAGAAAGCGTTTTGTTCACTCTTTTTAAGTACTTTTTTTGTTTTTCTATCAATTAATTAACGAATTATTTTATCATTTCAATCAATAATCGACCGTTTACTCTTTCTCTGTTTACGAGTATAATATCAAATATATAATTATTTTATAAATGGAGCGTATCATGAAAAAGATTAACCAATATTTAAACATGGAAACACCCGCAATTATATTTTCACTCTGTCTTATTACCATTGGCTGCTTGCTTTACGCAGTAGGGGTCAATAGTTTTATTATTCCTAATCGTTTTGGAAATGGTGGGGTTGCTGGGATTGCAATTCTAATTTTCTATGTCTTTAGTATTCCGACTGGGACGACCAACTTAATTGTAAATGCTGTTTTAATGATAATCGGTTGGAAATTTATTGAAAAACGCACTTTAATCTTTACAGTTTATGCTCTTGTAATGATGAGTTGGTTTTTAAATATTATTCATCCACCAGCTTTCGTTTCCAGCAATATTTTAGTTACTGCTATTGCAGCAGGAGTTGTCATCGGAAGTTCACTCGGAATAGTCGTTCGTGGAAATGGAACGACTGCCGGAACAGATTTAATCGCAGTGATGTTAAAAAAATATTTCGGCATCAACTTCTCAATCAGTGTCTTTTTAATTAATTTGATTATTGTTTTCTCCGGTACAAGTATTATTGGACTAGAAAATGCCATTGTAACCTTAATTATGAAATTCATTTCTAGCTACATGATTGACCTATTTACCGAAGGGTTTAATCGCCGTAAATCTTTAATGATTATTTCTGAAAAACAAGAAGAAGTAGCAACTGAAATTATTAACAAATTAGGTCGTGGTTTGACGATTTTAAAAGGTTATGGCTACTACACACATCGTGAAAAAGATGTACTTTATGTCATTGTCAGTCGCCACCAAGTTGTCCAAATTCAACGGATTATCTCTGAAATTGACCCACTCGCATTCGTTACAATTTCAGATGTGCAACAAGTGATTGGACAAGGATTTACCTTCTTTAATCCAACTAATAAAAATAAAAAATTCTACAATTAAAAAAGACATAAAGTTTAGGCAATATCATTCCTAAACTTTATGTCTTTTTATTTATCTTTAACGTTTCGTCCATTTACCTAATGTGAAATCAGGAAATGGCAATACTTGTCCCCCTAAACTGATTGACTGTTCGGATAAAGTTGTAATCGCCATCCATGTTGCCGCATCATACACATCAATCGGCATCGGTTCATCATTAATCAATGCATCAGCAAATGCCTTAAATACTAAATAATCCATACCGTCATGCCCCTTACGAACCCCTTGCGTCAAATAGTTTTTCCAAATTGGGTGCTCATAACGCTCATAATATCGCTCTAAATTATTAAACTGTTCTTTCCAAGTGAAATGGTCACGTAACGTTGTATCTTCTTCGAGAAAGACTGACTGATTTTCCTCATTGATTAACCCTTTTGTTCCTTGAACATATAAACCTCTCGAATAATATCGTGGTAATGTGGTATCTAATTTTATCGTGACTAATTCGCCATTCGCACATTTCAATGTAGTTACCACGACATCTGCTTGATTAAACGATAATGAGCGTGCATCTTTAATTTTTTCGTCTGTACCATGTCTTACAATATAATCATGTAGGCCCACCGATTTTGACGCTTGAGAAGAAATGGTGACAAAACGATTGCCACGATTAATCCCTAATATTTTAGCAATTGGACCAATTTCATGCGTTGGATAATTTTCTGCATTGCGCTTTTGATACTCATCAATACGATAGTGTCGACGATGATAACCTTCTGAAATTTCATCACGCAAATCATGTAAATAACCACCACTTAAATGCACCAATTCACCAAGCACACCTTGCTCCACCATATTTAAAGCAAGTAATTCCAAACGACCATAACAACAATTTTCCATAAACATAAATGGTGTCTGCGTTTCTTGTTGAACTTCCACTAATTTCCACAGTTCATGAATGTCATAAGCTCCCCCTACCTCCATTGCAACTGGAATATGACGTTTTAAGGCTTCTATCGATAGTTCGATATGAGTTAACCATGGAGTAGCGATGAAGACACAATCTATAATTTCTGGGTGCATCAAATCATACGGATTCGAAAAGCCTGTTGGAAAATGTCCTTTTTCATTACATAATTGTTGTGCAGCTTCAATTCTATCTTCATAATCATCACATACGGCTACTATTTCATATTCAGCCATATCCAATAATTCATATTTTAGCAAACTAAAACCACGCTGACCTAAGCCCACCACACCTAATTTTAATCGACGCATTTCAACCACTCCTATTCTGGTTCGCTTGGGTTGACTTGACATCCACTTCACAAAGTGCTTGGAATGCTGACGCTCTCCAGCACTTTTTGCTCCAGTGATTCAAGTCAATACTCCCATGCTCTTACTTTGTTGTAAAATAATTATATACTAATTTTCAGAAAAAAGTAAGTGCTATCAAATTAGATTGCACACAAAAGTTATTCGTGGTAGAGCCGCCATATAAGAAAATCGCTGTACTTTAACTTAATAAAGCACAGCGTATTTCTATTTTTATGTAGATAAAATACCCCTTTTACTCTTCATCCATTTGTAAAATTGCCATAAAGGCTTCTTGTGGTACTTCAACAGACCCAACTTGTTTCATCCGTTTTTTCCCTTCTTTTTGCTTCTCTAATAATTTCTTACGACGAGAAACGTCCCCACCATATAATTTCGCTGTAACATCTTTACGCAACGCTTTAATATTAGTACGAGCTAAAATCTTCTGTCCGACTGCTGCTTGAATCGGAACCTCAAATAATTGGCGTGGAATAATACCACGTAGTTTTTCAACCAACTCACGTCCACGATTATACGCAAAATCCTTATGGACAATCATACTAAAGGCATCAATCAAGTCACCATTTAATAAAATATCGAGTTTTACTAAGTTAGACGCTTTATATCCGATAATCTCATAATCTAATGAAGCGTATCCTTTTGTATTCGATTTTAACTTATCAAAGAAATCATAGATAATTTCTGCCATTGGCAATTCATAGACGACATTAACACGATAGTCATCTAAATAATCCATAGTGATAAAATTACCACGTTTGCGTTGTCCGATATCCATTACAGCCCCAACATATTCATTCGGTACCATAATGCTCGCCTTAACATATGGCTCTAAAATCTGGTCCACTTCCGTTGCTAGTGGCATGGCAGACGGATTGTCCACAATTACTTCTTCCCCATTCGTCTTAATTACACGATAAATTACCGACGGAGCCGTTGTAATCAAATCAATATCAAACTCACGCTCTAAACGCTCTTGAATCACGTCCATATGGAGCAAGCCTAAAAATCCTGTACGGAAACCAAAACCTAAGGCTTGTGATGTTTCAGCTTCAAATTGTAAGGCAGCATCATTTAGTTGTAATTTTTCTAAGGCATCACGTAAATCATTGTATTCATTTGACTCTACTGGATATAGACCAGCGTATACCATTGGATTCATTTTACGATAACCGTCTAAAGGTTCACTAGCTGGATTATTCGCAGACGTTATCGTATCCCCAACACGTGTATCTTGAATCGTCTTAATACTTGCTGTAATATAACCAACGTCACCTACCATTAAATAATCACGTTTAATTGGTTTAGGAGAAAAGACACCGACTTCTACGACTTCAAAGTCTTTACCATTACTCATCAAACGAATTTTATCACCTGGTTTAACTGTTCCGTTCACAATACGGATATTTAATACAACACCACGATAACTATCGTAAGCAGAGTCAAAGATTAATGCTTGAAGTGGGGCTTCTAAATCCCCTGTTGGTGCTGGTACTTTTTCAACAATCTGCTCTAAAATTTCAGCAATTCCGATACCTGATTTAGCTGACGCAAAAACTGCTTCACTAGCATCAATTCCAATCACATCTTCAATCTCACCTTGAACACGCTCTGGGTCTGCTGCCGGTAAATCAATTTTATTGATGACCGGTAAAATTTCTAAATCATTATCAAGTGCTAAGTACACATTTGCTAAAGTTTGTGCCTCAATCCCTTGTGCTGCATCGACGACAAGTAATGCTCCCTCACAAGCAGCTAATGAACGTGACACTTCATATGTAAAATCGACGTGCCCCGGTGTATCAATTAAATGGAAGATATATTCTTCACCGTCATTGGCTTTATAAGCTAATTCAACTGCATTTAATTTAATGGTGATACCACGTTCACGTTCCAAGTCCATGGAATCCAATAATTGGTCTTGCATCTCACGTTCTGATACCGTTTCTGTTTGTTGTAAAATACGGTCTGCTAAAGTAGACTTACCGTGATCAATATGTGCAATAATCGAAAAATTACGTATTTTTTGTTGTCGTTGTTTCATTTCATCTAATGTAGACATGCGTTATTCACTTCCTTCTTGCTAGTGCTCGTTTATATTATTTAGGATAATATCCTTGTGTAGACTAGCTTTTTACATACAGATTTATATTAACAAATTTTTGTGATAATAGATAGTCATTTATGTTGTTTTACGCATGGGTTTCACAATTTTTTCATGGTGCATAAGCATAAATATTATGACTCAAACCATTAGAAAAAGCATTAGAGGGCAACCGGTTGTCCAGCAACTTAAATTATACAGACTAGCACACCAAAATAGAAAAAAGCTATGTAGTTCCTATCACTACATAGCTACGAGATTTTATCTATGTCTAGTATAAATTTTGATAAAAAATGTTTATATTCTCTCAAATGTCGATGGTGGTAAAGTTCCATCTGAATTATCTGTTTGACGTATTTTTGAACCGACTACCATGGATAATAATATTAATATAAAAAATATCTTTTTCTTCATTATTTTCACCCTTTTCTATATTCTAACTTGTTTCAAGTCATAAAACAATATATATTCATATTATAATTTAATAGTTTTAAAAAATTTTTTATTAATATACAAATATTTTGCATTAGGAAATTTTTTAGCTACAATATGAGTAGGAAACTAAAATTAGGAAGTGAATTCCCATGATAACATACAATAAAAAAATCAAAGATTTACGACTTCAACTTAATATGACACAAAACGACTTAGCTAAGGGTATAACAAGCCAGAGTGTTATTTCAAAAATCGAAAAAGGATTAATCAGCCCGGATATTGATTTATTACAACAAATATGTGAACGATTGAATACTTCATTGGCAACTTTACTAGATGAAGATTACAAAACTATAACACTTAATACGGATTATATTGATTCTTTATTAGAGAAAAGAGATTACGTTCATTTAGAAAAATATCTCTCCACTTTAGATATATCATCTCTTTCATCTAATCAAGCTCATTTCATTGAATGGATTAAATTAGTTATTCAAACGGCTTGTTATGGAGAAACTGACTCTGTAATCGAAAAAGCCAATCATTTAATTACTTTAATTAGTACAAACAATAACAAATTTAATATTGAATTAAAAATAAATCTTTACTTATTAATTGCAAATATTTATGAAGAACTGAAAGATATTAATCAAACCAAAGAATTTCTTTTAAAAGCATATTCATTTTCAAGACTACCTATTGTCGCCTGGAACATACAACACAAAATATTATATGGATTATCTCGGATCTACTATCAACTCAATTGTTACGAAGAATCTTATCAATTTGGACTTGAGACACTTGAAATAACCATATCAAACCATACATTGATGTACTTAGAAGATATTCTGTTAGTACTTGCGAACGCTTCTATTAAATTAGGGAGTGTAGAAGAGTCCAAAGAATATATCAATCAAGCTGAAGTAATTGCCAAATTAAAACTAAACAATCGCAATCTAAAGCAACTAAACATCTTTAAAAATCTACATTTCCAACAGTAATTCAAGGAAGCTGCTCCCTCCGGTCAATTAAATCACCGGAGAGAGCAGCTAAATCTTCTACTTGATGCACTCTTTGACACTTATTATAATCGAATCACTTTATCTAAATTTTCTTTAGTTGAATCAGATAAATGATGAGTAACCATAATAATTGTATGTTCTTTTAAAGATAAAATATAGTTTTCAATTTTCTCCCTAGTTGTAGCATCTAACGCTGAAGTAACTTCGTCTAATAGTATAATAGATTTAGGATCTATCAATTGTCGAGCTAAATTCAAACGTTGCTTTTCACCACCTGAAAAATTTTTACCATTTTCTTCTATTAGAAAATCTAAATTATAATCTATTTTCTCTAATACATGATTCAGTTGTAGCTGTTTCATCATTTCAATAATCTTATCATCTGAGTAATCTCGCCCCATTGTGATATTATCCCTAACACTCATATTGAATAGATAAGCGTTTTGGTCAATGTACGTAATATTATTTTTTAATTCATATTGATCGAGATAACTATATTCCATTTGGTCAATGCTTATTTTTCCAGCAGAACATGCATTCCTTGCACTTATCAAATTCAACAATGTGGATTTACCTCGCCCACTATCTCCAATAATCGCAACTTTTTCATTTTTATTAATTACGATTGAAAAATCTTCAATGATTAATTTATCATTCAATGCATAACTCACATTTTCAAGTTTAATTCTATTATTAAAAACAAAACTATTTGTATTAGGACGCTTCACTTTTATCGATACATCAAATTTTCCAACAATTTCTTGAGTAGAATAAATCTTCAAAATAGAATCATTGATTTGTGAAATACAAGTGAAAAATATCCCTGCTATATTTCCTACTGCCAAAAACGCTCCAACTTCAACTTGTCCCTGAAAGATTAAATATCCCGTTAGAAGCAAAATCATATTTTGACTGAAAGAACTAATAGCGCTATTCACTCTTTGTATCGCAACACTTGAAGTTCTATAATAAATTTTACTCTTTTTCAATGAATCAGATGCTTTCCAAATATCCCCCTTAAATTGACTCATCAAATTCATATTAAAATAAATATTCAAACCTGCTAATTTATCGAGAACTTGATTCGTAAATAATGCATTGGCATCCGAAAATTTTTTACCAATTTCAACACTTTTCTTTTTAAATACTTTTGCATATAAATTCATCAATATCCATAGAATAAATGCTACTACCAAAATAATATAGTGAAACTTAATTAATGATAAAACCGTGAAAAATAGAGCACTTGAAAAAGTAACAAAATCAAATACTATTTCTATCCCCTTTGTATTAACTAACTCTATATCTTGTGTCATCCAAGCAAAATATGTTTTTTGATTTTCTTCTTGCTGTTGATAGGCTTTCTCACTAATAATATCTGACACAATCATTCTCAAATCATTATTAATATCTCCTATATATTTTTCTTCACAAACAGCTGAAATCAAATAAAATACATGCAATAATAACCAAGCACATAAATTCCATGCTACAGCACTGAAAAATGGAATGAATTGTCTATCGACTAAATGATTCAAGACTTTAGCAAGTAGTAGTGATGCATAGACCTGTAACCCCGCACAACAAATTCTTAATGAAATAATCCCTACCAACTGAATCGGATACTTCCTTAATAGTTTAAATAAAACATTATTCTTCATTTTTATTCCCCTCTAGTACTAATAAAAGTATCGACACGAAAACTGAATCTTTTTTTCTATCGCTTCGCCCCAATCAATGTAAATGGTTCAATCAAAACATTGATATATTCCACAATATTACTATATCATACAAACTTTTTATGTTAAATAAGAATGTTGAAGAATAAGTAAATTCCTAAAGTAAGTTCCAAAGTGGATAGACAATATGGAACTTACTTTGGGAAGTGTTTTTTAATAGAATTTAACTTGGTAATAAAATGAATATTAGCCTAGAAAAAATTGTGAAAAACAAAGAATCTAATCATAAATCAAAAAAATATAAACATCTTACTCAAGTTCAACATCTCTTCGGCAGTTTTTTCGTCATCAAATTCTTTTCCAGTTCAATCACACTCTGTTTTTGCATAAATTAAGCCCGTTCTTTTTCAAACTGCGTACGCTGATCTTCAAATTGACTTTTTCATAGTCTTCTTCGCTTAACTTTGCGTCATCTTTTTCTTTAGCTAATGCTTCTTGAATTGCTTTTCTTTTTCGACTTCAAACAATCTTTCCACACGTCAAATAAGCCCAAGGAAACGAACATCTGCGTCTTCGTGAGCTTAAGTAAGTGGGGCATTTATTCCATTTTCAGTTTAAAGCCACGCTAGTGCGTTATATTTTAACCCAGTTTAACGTCATGTGGCAGGACAAACTAAGTAGCCCATTAACGCATGGGCTAAGCGAGATACAGGGAACCTCCTAATTTTGCGTACACAAAAAGCACCTTCCACTTTGGAGTAAACTTAGGTAATTTTCATAAATTTAATTTCTTGACCTACTTCAAGTTTGTCTGTCTTCTCAATAAGAAACTCTGTCCAAAATTCAGTTGAAGTACCTTTAATTTGATGTAATGTGACACCATCTACAGTAAAAAAATTCCCAATCGAATCTCGTACCCCTTCCTTTTTGTCTAAACTAATGATAGTTTCAAATGGAGCTTGAGTTATTCTTTCAATTTTCACACTTCTTCAACTCCTTTTTCAGTACTTCAAATTAACTGTAGTTTCCTCTATTTCTTCCTAATGATTTAATATATAACATCAACTTCAGGTTTTGTATTATCAAACGGAACTCCTTTTGAAATAGCTTCTTCCAATTTATCAGTTGCTCTTAACACTTCTTCGGGATAATTATGAATATTCACCGGGTCAAACAAATGGACATAGTCAAGTGAATGCTCTCCAAATTTTTTTAGATATATCTTTTCTACTTCGTGATATTCGGTAATTGCTTTCATAAACTTTAAATCCATATCTTTTATTTCTCACCCTTTAAAATCAATCCTATAACAAAATGTAAAAATTCTTTATCATCTAAAATCGTAGCATATACCATTTTCAGTTTAAAGCCATGCTAATGCGTTATAATTACCCAGTTGAACGTCCAAAAGCACCTAACTCTTAAAGTTACATACTTAAACTTGTGTGAAATTCTCCGTTTGTTCATTCACTTCTGTTCCAAAATAATAATCAATCTCGGATTGTGTAAAACCCCAATCTTGCATCATTTTTACTGTATAAATACCTTTACGGCAAAGTTTTGCGAGATCCATATTATCAGTGTCATCTTGAACTAAATACATTTGCTTATTTTCACTCGATTTCTTCATAAACAAATACCCCCAAATCATAGATATCAGTCAAAACTTTATTTTTAGCTACAATCTTTGGATAACCTAAATTCTTATATTAATGGTAACATTTATTGTATTTTCTTTCAATTTCAGCATCGTGTATTATTTTGTTTTCAGCTGCTAGTTTCACAATTTTTTCATATTATATAAGCATGAGTACTTTGACTTCCCCCACCAAAAAAGTCCTTACAGTGCCGTGCACCATAAAGACTTCTTTTCTCACTCATCATTAAAATCCAATAATTGTGCGTGCTAGCATAAAATAAACAACTAAACTAATCGCATCAGCAATCGTCGTGATTAAGGGTGACGCCATAATCGCAGGGTCTAGTTTTAATTTATGTGCTAACAGTGGTAACGCTCCACCTGCTATTTTCGCACTCATAACAGAAAATATTAATGTAATACTAACCGTTAACGCAATATTAGCAGGAATTCGGTCAATGTAAATAATTTTAAAATAATTGACGAATGCTAAGACCACACCACATAACAAAGCAACACGAAACTCTTTCCACAACACGCTCAACCAATCACCTGTCGTAACATCATTAATCGCTAAACTTCGAATGATTAAAGTAGAACTTTGCGAACCTGAGTTCCCACCAGTATCCATTAACATTGGGATAAAACCAGATAAAAAGGCAGTACTACTTAATATTGATTCATAATTATTAATAATTTTTTGCGTAACTGTCGCTGAAATCATCAAAATTAATAACCAAAAAATCCGGTCTTTTGCCAGTTCAAGCACACTTGTACTCATGTATGGTTTCTCATTCGGGGTAGTAGCAGCCATAATTTGAAAATCTTCCGTTGTTTCTTCTTCTAAAACATCGAGTACGTCATCGACCGTAATAATCCCAACAATCCGTTTTTCATTGTCGACAATCGGTAATGCCGTTAAATCATATTTAGAAAATTGTTTCGCAACATCTTCTCGGTCATCTAATGTATGGGCATAAATTACATCTTCACTCATTAACGATTTGATTTTCGTGTCTAAATCTGCAACAATTAATTCTCTCAAACTCAAGATACCCTCTAGCACACGCTTTTCATCGGTAACATAAAGTGTATAAATCGTTTCTTTATCAATACCTTCTCGCTTAATTTTATCAAGTGCTTCTCTGACCGTAAATTCTTTTTTCAATGAAACATATTCAATCGTCATCATAGAGCCAGCCGAAGAATCTGGATACATTAAAAACTGATTGATTAATTGGCGTTCAGCTGCAGAAGTATGTTTCAAAATATCATTAACAACATTTGACGGCATCTCTTCAATTAAATCAACCATATCATCAAAGTATAGTTCATTTAAAATATGTTCAATTTCTTGATCTGTTGAGGCATTAATAATCGCTGTTTGTTGTTCCGTATCAAAATTTGCAAATACCAGCGTTGCAATCGCTTTTGGTAATAACCGATATAAAATTACACCTATTGTCGGATCTAATTCATCGATTAAATGGGCAATATCCACTTCATTCAGATTCTTTATCAACTCATACGCTGCTTTCGTTCGTTTTTGATTAATCAGTTCTGTGAATTGGTCACGAATCTCATTAAGTTGGTTAATTGTTTCCATATTTATTACCTCCTATCCTTTTTATACATGTTTGAATTAAATATCATGAAGATAAATTTATCCTTTTACCATGTATAAAAAATGCACACACATTATTATAACAGTTATAAATAGAAAGCGCAAATATTTTATAACAATCAATTAATAATATCAGCGTTCAATTCAACGATAAATTCTATCTGCTACACAAATCATCATATCATCCCTACTTCTACAACAATTCTAAAACAAAAAACAGAAATAATTGAACTTAATCAACTATTTCTGTTATTTAAATTAATGTAAATTCTTACAAATTAAATGCTAATTGTTGCACCACGGTATACTAAACCACGACGAGCATCAACAGTAATTAATTCACCATTTTCAATTGCTGATAATGCACCTTTTGCTGAAACGATTACTGGAATACCACGCTCTAAGCCGATAACTGCTGCGTGAGATGTAATGCCACCCTCTTCAGTTACGATTGCGCCTACTTTTTCTAATGCTGGAGCAAAATCTTTATCTGTTAAGCGAGTAACTAATACAGAACCGATAGTAGCTGCCTCATTCGCAGTTGCAGCATCTTCAGCGATGATTGCTTTACCGATAAAGTGATCTTGTCCGACACCTTCACCTTTAGCTAATTGTGTACCAATCACTTGAATTTTCATTAAGTTAGTTGTTCCAGCTTCACCAACAGGTACACCTGCAGTGATGATAATTAAATCACCTTCTGTAACATAACCTTTTTCTTGAACTAAATCAGTTGCTAAATCAATCATGTGGTCAGTTGAACCAGGACGATTGATAACAAATGCTTCAACACCCCAAGATACAGATAAACGACGTGCTGTTGCAGCATCAAATGTTGCAGCCACGATTGATGCGTTTGGACGGTACTTAGAAATCATTAAAGCAGTATGACCTGATGAAGTCGCTGCAACGATTGTTTCAATACCTAAGTTACGAGCTGTATGACCAACTGCTTGACCAATTGCTTCTGTCATATCACCTTGGTCATAACGTTTTAAAGCAAATGCGTCTTGACCTACTAAAGCTGCTTCTGTACGAACACAGATAGCTGCCATTGTTTTAACAGCTTCAATTGGGAAATCTCCGGCTGCTGTTTCACCTGATAACATTACAGCATCTGTACCGTCGAAGATAGCGTTAGCAACGTCCCCTGCTTCTGCACGAGTTGGACGTGGGTTGCGTTGCATAGAGTCTAACATTTGAGTTGCTGTTACAACTGGTTTACCTGCTTCGTTACATTTTTTAATAATATATTTTTGTACGATTGGCACTTCATGAGTTGGAATTTCAACCCCTAAGTCACCACGAGCAACCATGATACCGTCAGATACTGCTAAAATTTCGTCGATATTATCGACACCTTCTTGGTTTTCGATTTTAGAGATGATTTTAACTTTTGGATCGCCTTCTTGTTCTAAAATCGCACGGATTTCCATAACGTCACTTGCACGACGAACAAATGATGCTGCGATGAAATCGATTCCTTCTTGTACACCAAAACGAATATCTGCTTCATCTTTTGCAGTGATACCTGGTAAGTTTACTGATACATTTGGTACGTTAACACCTTTTTTAGATTTTAATACACCAGTATTTTGAATTTCTGTTACGATTTCACCATTTGCTTTATCAATTTCAGTTACTAATAAATCAACTAAACCGTCATCTAATAAAATGTGATTTCCAGGCACAACATCGTTAATTAATTCAGAGTATGTAACAGAGAATTTGTCTGCATTACCTAATACTTCTGTCATTGAGATACGAACAGTATTACCACGTACTAATTCAACATAGTTATTTTCCATGTCATTTGTACGAATTTCAGGTCCTTTTGTATCTAATAAAATCGCTGTATTTAAACGACCTGTTTCTTCACGAGCAGCTTTTAAGTTATTAAAACGTTCACGGTGTTCTTCGTGGCTACCATGTGAGAAGTTGAAACGTGCTACGTTCATTCCCGCATTGATTAACTCCACCATTTTCTCTTTTGTATTTGTTGCTGGTCCTAATGTACAAATAATTTTTGTTTTTTTCATTAACGCATTTTCCTTTCTTTTTTAACGTAAATTATAATCAGTGACTACATTGGTTTGTCTGTAATATCTTGATTTAATTCATATAAATCTTGACGTACAGCATGAGATTTTTGTTCTAATGTTTCGATAATGTCAAATGTTGCTAATTGCTCACCACGAACACCCATAAAGATTCCAACTTCATTATTCAATAAGCAATCGACTGCACGTGCACCCATTAAGGTTGCGAACACACGGTCACGAGCGGTTGGATTACCACCACGTTGAACATGGGCAAGTGCTACACCACGAATATCCATTTCCGGCTCTGTTTCACGGAATTGTTTGACAAATGTTTCAACATCCATTACACCCTCAGCTAAGATAATCATTGAATGATCTTTTCCATGTGCACGTCCTGCATGAACACGACGTACCACGTCTTTCATATCAAAGCCTGACTCAGGAATCACAATCGCATCAGCACCAGCTGCTACTCCTGCCCATACTGCGATATCCCCAGCGTGACGTCCCATTACTTCGACAACGAATGTACGATTATGTGAAGACGCTGTATCTGAAATTTTATCAATTTCTTCTAAGGCAACATTCACTGCTGTATCAAATCCAATAGTATACTCTGTTCCTGGAATATCATTATCAATCGTTCCAGGAATTCCTACAACTGGATACCCATGTTTTTGCAATTGTAGTGCTCCAGTAAATGTACCGTCACCACCGATAGCAACTAATGCTTCAATGCCATGCTGCTTCATTTGTTCAATGGCTTTAAGTTGCACTTCTTTTTCTTTGAATTCAGGGAAACGTGCAGAATATAAGAAAGTTCCACCACGACGAATCTTATCTTGGCAATCTGCTACTGATAAAACACGAAAATCACCTTCTACTAATCCTTTGAATCCGTAATTTACACCTACGACTTCTATACCATGGTGTGCACCTTGCTCCACTACGGCACGAATCGCTGCGTTCATTCCAGGTGCATCTCCACCACTGGTTAATACCGCAATACGCTTCATGTCTTTATTCACCTCAAATTTTAGTTGTCTCGAATCACACATCGACTCTTCATGGGTATTGTAACATTTTTTAATTTATAAGTCATGCTTTTGTCTTAAAATAGCCCCTTTTTTTTGAAAAAAATGTAAGTAAATGCTTTCTTTTTATCTCAACGATAGACAACATTTTTTTCACCGAAATAATCTTTTAACGCATGCTGGGTTTGATACCCATAACCCAACTGATATTGATTACTCAATTGCCACGTTTCTTTTTGGTCATTGACTAAAATTACATGACAAGGGCCTGGTGATTGGCTCGCTAATTCTTCAATAAATTGCAAAGCAAGTTTTGGATTAACTTGTGCCGTCAACTTAATAAAACATTTTGTAAAGTTCGCCTTTGCTGCTGAATTTGAACTTTGCTGATTCACATCTGAAAAATGATTGACAATGACTTGTAACTCTCCCCGCTGATTACGGTCGATTACCCCGTCAATTTGAACGATTTGATGTGGTTGTAACCAACGTTGGCTTTTAATTAACACATTTGGAAACACGACTAATGTTACTTTCGATTGACTTGTATCAGCTGTCACAAATGCCATTGTTTCATCTTTTTTCGTTTGTACAAAGCGAATAGAATCAATGTAAATAATCGTTTTTATCCGTTGTTTCACTCGCATCATCGCAATGTCAGCTAATGAATCCATTTGTTTTAGTTGTTCTCCGTACTGCTCAAGTGGGTGTGGTAATAAAGAAAATCCCAGTACTTCTTGCTCATGAATCGCCATTTGATGTACATTCCATTCTTTTTGCCATTCCACCTTTGGCTCTACTTCTTCAAATAAATTAACATTCAACCCACTAAATTCAATGCTCTTGATAAATTTCGGTAAATTATAACTCAAAGTCGCACGATTATACCCCATATCATCAAAAGCTCCTACTTTGATTAAAGATTCGATAAGGTCTTGCTTGAGAAATTTTTTCGGTAAGCGTCCGAGAAAATTAATAAAAGTTTGATACTCTCCTAATAATTGCCTGTCATTTAATACGTGTGCGATAAACTCTTTCCGTATCCCTTTCACACTATCCAATCCAAGCCGCAAAAATGCATCATCAACCGATAAGGTAGCTTGACTACGATTAATATTGACGCCAACTACTTTACCTAGCCGTCGACGTGCCTCTTCGACATAGCTCGCATGCGATGTCGTGTTTGACTGTCCTTGATTTAAAATAGCTTGATAAAAAGCGAGTGGATAATGAACTTTTAAGTAGGCTAATTGATACGCCAATGTTGAATAAACAACTGCATGAGAACGATTAAATCCATAACTCGCAAAGGCATCAATGTAATCATATACCTTACTCGCAATCTCTACTTCGATACCATTTACAAATGCCCCCTGAATAAAATGGTCACGCTCCTGTTTCATCACATCAGCTTGCTTTTTCGCCATAGCACGACGCAATAAATCTGCCTGTCCCAAAGTGTAACCAGCTAATTGCTGACAAATTTGCATAACCTGTTCTTGATAGACAATAATACCATAGGTATGTTTTAAAATCGGTTCTAATAAGGGGTGCAAATAAGCAACGGTCACCTGTTTATTTTTACGCTTAATAAATTCATCAATCTGTTTCATTGGACCTGGTCGATACAAAGCATTGACTGCAACAATTTCTTCGAAGTTCGACGGCTGTAATTTCCTTAATACATTGCGGATCCCTTCTGACTCAAATTGAAACACACCTGATGTATCTCCAGAACGAAATAGTCCAAGCGTTTCTTGGTCATTCATCGGTATTTGATAAATATCTAGTGTTTCGCCTGTTAATTTCTTAATATTATTCAAAATGTCATCTAAAATAGATAAATTGCGTAAACCTAAAATATCTAGTTTTAATAAGCCGACTTTTTCAACATCGTACATAGTATATTGCGTTAACAATAATTGATTCTCTCGTTCGATGACTGGGATAACTGATGTCAAAGGCTTATCATGAATCACAATACCAGCAGCATGTGTCGACATATGTCTTGGTAAACCCTCAATCGTTTGTGCAATTTGAAATACATGACTATTACGTTCATTACGATTCACAATCGTACGTAAAGTCTGTGACATTTCATAAGCACGTTTTAAATTAATGTTCAACTCACGTGGCACTGCCTTAGACCATTGGCTCATTTCATCAGTCGAATAATTCAACACACGTAAAGTATCTCGCAATGCTTGCTTAGCACCAAATGTTCCAAAAGTACCAATTTGTGCCACTTGTTCATGCGAATAATATTGCTCCATATGTTTTAAGACTAACTCACGCTTATTATCGGGTATATCCACATCAATATCGGGCATTGAATAGCGTTCCGGATTTAAAAAACGTTCAAATAATAGCTGATACTGTATCGGGTCTACTAAAGTAATATCTAGTAAATAACTCACCAAAGAGCCGGCTGCCGACCCTCGCCCTGGGCCAGTACGAATACCTGTTTCGTGACAAAAACGCATCATTTCCCAGACAATTAAAAAGTAATCATTGAATCCCATTTGATTAATAATATCTAACTCGTATTTCAATCGTTGCTGATACTCGTCTTTATCTACCAGACCTTTTTCAACCATCGATTGATTGACCAACTGGAATAGATATTCTACTGAACTCAAACCATTTGGTACATGAAATTTAGGTAAAAATGCCTGAGAAAGTGGCAATTCAAATTGCAAGGATTGAATTAAATTATCTGTATTCGCAATCAAATTTGGAATATTAGTTAATTCATACATCGACACGAGTTCTTGATAAGGATAGAGATAAGTTGTCCCCTCCATTTGTCTAAGCGATAATTCTAATGTATCATTTCGTTCAATCGCACCCAATACTTTCAACGTAAACGCATCATGACGTTCCAGTGTATTCACAAGTTGATTCATAACCAATGGCACTTGGTGCTTTAAGGCAAATTGTTGGATAAGTTCAATTTCTTTTGGCTGATATGGAAATGCTTGGACACCTAAATAAACATTCTCTGTTCCAAAATATTGCTGCCAGCGTTTAAGAATTTGCTCGGCAATATCATACTGGGAATGAAAGAGAGCCTGTTCCAATTCCGATTCTTTGCCAGCAGAAATCACCACTAAATCATTTGGTTCCTGCTCGATATAATCCCACAAGGTTGCATCACTACGCTGTTCCTTTGTTAGTTCGCTCGACAAATACATTAGTTGCTGGAAACCTGAATAATTTTTGGCAAACAATAAGAGTGAATACTGTTTATCTTGTCGGATAAAGCCGTTGACTTGTAATGTCATTCCTAAGAGTGGTTGTACATTCTGTTGTTGGCATTTTTGATAAAATTCCACAGCACCATGCAGCACATTAATATCAGCAATCCCAATAGCTCGATATCCATATTCTTTTGCACGTTGAACATAAGCATCAATAGTTAACGTACTTTTTAATAACGAATAAGCCGTATGAACATTCAATAACAACGTCATCACCCTTTCTCTTTTTTTATATTATACACTACAGCCTTAATAAATACCTATCTTTTTTGTTAGCCCTGCTATCTCTTCTTTTTAAATTATGGTACAATATTCTTGAAAGAAGGGATTTGTAATGAAATATATCGCAACACTTTTTTGGGGCTTTATTTTAGGTCATGTTGCCTTTTATTTAGGTAGTCAATTAACCAGTGCACAATATAATTTTCGTGATGCGACAATTTTAGGAATTGTGGTTGCTATTACGGTATTCATCATTAAACCAATCATTACACGCAAACAACCAACATCAGTTGATAAAGCGTAAGCATACATCACAAAGACACCTTACTGACAATTTCACTCAGTAAGGTGTCTTTCGTTTGATGACGATTTTACAAACAACCAGCACTGCTAATGTTGTACCTAACATATCTACGATGACATCACCCCAACTACCGTCACGACCAGCAACCGATAATTGATTATATTCATCTGCTAACGAAATCATTAACGTCATTCCCCAGCTTATACTACCCAATGTCATAACTGACAAAGCCTTTTCTCGCCACTGACAAAAGCTATATACAACCATTACACTGATTGCACCTAGCACCGTATAAATACTAGCATGTGCTAGCACACGAATATTACTTTCCAATTGTGCACTGCCCTCAAGCGTAGGGAAAAAGAATTGCAGTATGCCTACGATTTGTTTCATTACCCAACCACTTGATTGAGAAGAAAGCTCACCTGGTTGATTTGAAAAGATAAAAATCACCATAACTGTCAGCAACCAAAGAGATGACCATGCTATCCATTTTTTCATGACAGTAGCCCCTATGAAAACCAAGTGACAACAATTGACAAAACTAATACTAGTAAGTAGATGCTTGAAAATAGTTTAAAACTCTTTATCGCTTCTACAAACGTTTCACGCTTGACCTGTTTTTTTGAAAAACGTTGAACACTTAAATAATGTGGATACATTCCAACAAAACCAAGCACTGCCCAAATCGGTACTAAATTGAATACAATATAAAGTCCCCAAAAGACCCATGGCAATAAACTCAACACACGATACAGAGTAACTGCTCTTTGTTTTCCAATATAGTAAACTAACGTATGACGTTCATTCGTAATATCTGTTTCCAAATCACAAGTGTTATTAGCTAACATAATATTGGCGATTAAACAAATAAATGGTAAGGACATCAATAAAATTTCCAATGTTGTCTGCCAATGCCATGTCACTTGAACTGTTTGGGATAACCACTCTGTCGCTAATAATGCTTGTGGTGCTTGAATAAATACAGCGATAAAGTAAATACCAAAACCCATTGTCACACCGGAAAATACTTCACCATACGGTGTTCTCGAAATTGGTACAGGCCCAAAAGTATATAAAATACCAATCGCAAAACATATCATTCCCATAGCCAATAACACAATATCGGTTAAGGCAACAAGAACTAATGATAATACAATCGCAAATAGCAATAAACCTAATACTACATAAATCATTTTTTTCAAAGTCAATTGATGAACACCTATTACATTTTCATTTTCCTTATAGTGTTCATTTTTAGCTTTAATATAATCCATTGTATTATTGATTGCCGTCGTACACATATCAAAGCTGATGACTGCCAACACGAAAATGACGGTCGTCAGCAAATTAAACTGCCCATAACGATAAATACTCCATAGAATCCCAGCAGTCATCGGAATCACACTAGCTATTTTAGTTCTCAGTTCAACAAAATCTAAAAAAATTGCGATTTTCTTACTCATTGACAAGGTGATACTCCTTATTTTTCATTACAAAACTATCTTTCAATCCAGATGTAATATGAACCCCGTGATTTTTATCAATAAACACCGCTTCAACACCGTCTAATTTTTCGACGAACTCTATCCCCTCTTTAATTCCAAATAAAAAGAGTGTCGTTGATAAAGCATCACCGTCAACTGATGTTGGTGCAAAGACGGTCACACCTGAAATATCGTTTTCCAATGGATACCCTGTTTTCGGGTCTAAAATATGATGATATTTCACACCGTCTTTTTCAAGAAAACGCTCATAAATACCTGAAGTTATAATCGCATAATCTTTAATCCGTCTTGACCCCACTACAGCTCCTCGTACTTCATCAGGGTCTTGAACCCCAACATTCCAGCCCTCATCATTTGCCGGTGACGTTCCCATTACAACCACATTTCCACCTAAATTGACAATCGCTGTTGTAATTCCTGCTTCAGCAAAATATTTCACAATGCCACTGCCGATATAACCTTTAGAAATACCACCTAGTTCAATGGTCATGCCCTCTTCTTCTAATTTCACCGTTTGATTTTTCTCATCGAGCGTCACTTTTTTATAATCAATTTTCTTCAAACCCGCATCAATTTCACTTTGCTCAGGTACACGTGCATCTTCTGAACCGATACGCCATAAATTTGATACAGCACCGATTGTTATATCAAATTTACCACCGCTTAATTCCGACATTTCAAGTGCTTTTTTAATGACTTCAAATGTTTCAGGTGCTACTTTAACAGCTTCTTTTCCAGCTGCTTGATTAATACGATAAACATCTGAACCCTCTAAGTTAGTCGTCATTAATTTTTCCATGCGTTTAATATAATCAATCGCCTTATCCATGACGGCTTCTTGATTTTCATGATAAATTTGAATTTGGATAGCCGTATGCAATAGCGATTCTGAACGAACTAATGGGTCTTTCACCACTTTTAAAGGAGTATCACTTAATTTCACAGATGCCCCAGACGTTACATCTTCGGCAAACACTGGCATAATAGTAGAAGTCGTAACAAGTGCCAGTACACTCGTACTTATTAATAATCTTTTCATTGTTTTATTCATTCTTTCGAACTCACTTCCATTTTTAAATCATTGTTCTCATTTTACTAAAATTCGGTGCTGCTGTCACTGAATTGCAACTGAAAACATTGTGCGTTTTGAGATAGGAATCTGAATTATATAAATACATATATTGTAGTTTAAAAATTCTCGACATCCACCAATTCGCTTGCTATTGCGTGCGAAAAACTATTAATCTCTATATAAAAGGTGAGGAACTTTATGGCAAATACAAATGCAGTTTATGCTCGAATTGATTCTAATCTAAAACAAAATGCTGAAACTATCTTACGACAACTAGGTATTTCACCGTCCAGTGCAATTCAAATGCTCTATCACCAAATAATTCTTCACAACGGTATGCCTTTTGAATTACGTTTACCAGAACGTAAACCAACATCTATTTCAAAATTATCTCAAGAAGAGCTAAATATTGAACTACAAAAAGCTATCGATTCTTTAGCAAGTGGCAAAACTTATAGTGCTGATGAAGTGGAGGACTTTTTTTCTAAGGAATATGGAATATGAGTATGCTCTTTAATATTATTTATTCTCCTGAAGATGTACAAGATTTAACCGATATATGAATATATTCGATTCAGTTTACATGCACATATAGCAGCAGATAAACTATTATTTCGTATCCGAAAGGCTATTCGTTCACTCAACACTATGTCAACAAGAAATCCCCTTGTCGAATGGGAGCCATGGTCTTCAATGGGAGTACACAAAGCAATAGTTGATAATTACATCATTTTTTATCTTATTGAAGAAGAAACAACCATTGTTTCCATTTTACGCATTTTCTATTCAGGTCGGAGCATTGAAGAAATCATTAATCATACAATTGAGTAACAAAAAAAGTGTTGGCATTTCCACCAACACTTTTTATTAATGTTAAACTAGATTATTTTACTTCAACTTTAATTGTTTCAGTATTACCTTTTGCTGCTGCTTCTAATAATAATTTAGCATATTCAGCAAATGAATCGTATGTGCTTGTAGCACCTGAAACTGATTCAACATCAGCAACGTTTTGTTTTTCAACTAAACCTTTGTTATATGCTTCAACAGCTTTAGCAAATGATGCACCTGATTTTTCTTCCATCATTTTGTTGTATTCTTCGTTTTCTGATTTTAATTTACCGTCTTTGTCAACCATATCATATTTAGACTCAGTAATTTTACCGTCTTTTACAACAATTGTAAATGAATGAGCCCAACCACGTTCGTCAGCATTAGACTCTAATTTATATTCGCCGTCTTTTAATGCTTCCATTTCGCTCATCATGGCAGTTGTTTCGTCCATCATAGCAGTTGTTTCATCCATTTTAGCTTCTGTAGTTTCTTCCATCATCGCTGTGGTTTCTTCCATTTTAGCTTCTGTAGTTTCTTTCATCATCGCTGTAGTTTCTTCCATTCTAGCTTCTTCTTTTTTATCAGAAGCTGCATTGTTAGCACCACAAGCTGCTAAAACAAACATTGAACCTAATAATAATGTCCCTTTGTTAACTAAATTTTTTAGTTCCATGAATAAAAATCCTTCTTTCCTTTACTTTTGCACTTAACATTTCATAAAAAAACAAATGTAATCATGCATTAACTTAATTATATAATAAAACTATCTAATTTTGCAACAATAAAAGCAGCGTTTTCAGAATTGTCGTATCGACACCTACTTCTTCAAAATATCGATAACTTTTTTCTAAATAGTGATTAATCATCATTTGTACTTGCTCAAAAATTTTATATTGCTCCATTAACTGCAATAATTCATTCGAATCTTCCGGTAAAGGTTGCGAATATTCTTGTTGCAATAGTAAATACGGTGCCGTATAGATACCGTTTTGAATATCTTGTAAAAACGGTTTGCCACTTTCTTCTACTTTTTTACGATAGTCAATTAAGTCATCATTCAACTGAAAAGCCATGCCAATCATTTGCCCAGCATAAAACAATCGTTTCAACTGCCTTCTCGTTAAGTCAGCACTCAAACCTCCAGTTAAAGTTGCCATACCAAATAGTATAGCTGTTTTCCCTTTTATTTGACGCAAATAGTCCATTAATGTCATTGTTTTACGGTATTGATTCATTAACTGCCGTAACTCCCCAATCAAAATATGTTCAATCAATTTATCCTCAAACATATTTCGCTTTAAATCTAATTTTGATTGTGACATCAATCGTCCTGATAAAGATAATAAATAATCACCGGCGTAAATAGCAATGCGATTATTATATTGATGATGCATCGCATCAATGCCCCGACGAACATCAGCATTATCAATTACATCATCGTGAATCAAGGTAGCTAAGTGCAGCAACTCTAAACTAGCCCCTGCGTTAATAAAACGTTCATCTAGTTCTTGATTTAATTCATTTGCTACCATAAGGGTCAATCCGGAACGTAAATATTTTCCAGGTGCATTGATATATGCATGAATTTTTTGTTCGATTTCTTTCATCGGTACTTTCACAGATGTCAGCATTTTCTGTTTAACACGCTTTAATTGAATCGCTAAAGTCGGATAAGGTTGCCAAATTTCATGAACCACGATACAATCTCCATTTCTAAAAAAAGTTGAAAAGCGAGATTTCTCTCAACTTCTCAACTTTAACATAATTATTTAATATTATCACTATATATGTGCTTTGGCTTACCATACAGCCAGTGGTCAAATAATTTACCTAGCCATGGCATAATCCAATAATCTAAACCAAATACACGACCTGAACCATTCATCAAGGCAATTGCAACAGGCACAAACCAAACGTTTACCCATACAAACATACCAGATAAACTGAACATTACAACTAATGCTACAGTTGCTGCACTTACTAACCAAGTGAAGACACCAGCAATTAATGCTAATCCAATTAAAATTTCTACAATTGACATAAAGCGTTGCATAAATAATGCTACTTCTACATTTGGCATCATAAATTTCATAATTGAACCAAACCAATTTGGCATTTTATCCAATACTAACATTGGTTCTTCGCCATACACATAATTCAAACTGAATACACTATGTGCTGCTCCAGCTACGGCATCTGCTGCTCCAGAAGCTGCTGATACTGTTTCTTCTGCACCAGAAGCTGCTGATGTCACATCGGCAGCCTGTAACCATTCAAATGGAAAGACTACTGAATCTTTAAACCATGTTGAACCACCAAACCAACCAAATGTTTTCTTCAATCCTTCAGATAACCACATTGCACCGTAGAAAATACGTAATGGCAATGTCCATAGGTTATTACCTTTAGTAGCTAAGAAACCACCAAAAATATTACGTTTATCTTTAATATCAAAGAACTCGTGTTGTGTATAAGCTACCATATAGAATAAACTGCGAATATCGAAGAAGTATTTCAAGTTAACGATATGTTTCATTAACATTGCGAAAAATCCTGATAAATGATATTTGTCAAACAATAAAGCTACACCATAACGTGAACCGATTGATACCATGAATCCATCATACTTACCTTTAAAAGCATGTTTTTCAGAACCTTTAATCGCTGCGATAATATTTTGAGCAGCTGTGTGCCCTGTTTGTTCAGCAGCTTGTACAATTTGTGGAGCAGGTGCATTGTTTTTATCTGGTTCTTCATAATAAACTAAGTCCCCAGCAATATAAACATTTTCACGCCCTTTTGCTTCCATGTACTCATTCGCAACTAAACGTCCAGCACGTGCTTTTTCGATACCAAATTCAGCTGTTTCAGTATTAGCTTGTACCCCTGCTGTCCAGATTGTTGTATAAGTTGGAATTGTTTTTCCTGACGCTAATTCAATATGGTCTTTAGCAACTTTTACGATACCGTCACCTAAGCTAATTTGAATACCAACTTTTTCCATGTATTTCATTGCTTTGGTTTGTTCTTTTTCAGTAACCATTGCTAAAATTTTTGGAGCAGCTTCAACTAAATGAATTGAAAATTCATCTTCATTTAATTTATACTCATGCGCTAAACGTGGAACCCATTCCACCAATTCTCCAACCATTTCAACACCGGTAAACCCAGCACCACATACTAAGAAAGAAAGCATTGCACGACGTTTTGCTTCATCATGTTCACGAGATGCTAAATAGCATGTATTAATGATATGTGCACGTACACGTTCAGCTGCTTCCATTGACCATAACGTAAAACCATTTTCTTTTACGCCTTCAATACCAAAAGTATTCGCTTCACCACCCATTGCTAACAATAAGTAATCATACTTATAAGTATGATGTTCAGCAATCACTTCTTTTGAATCATAATTAATTGATGTTACTTTGTCCGTTACTAAATCAACTTTTTTATATTTTTTGAAAATACGGCGTAAATCATATTTGATAGCTTCCGGTTCAACACGACCACCTGCTACCTCATGCAATTCTGTCATATAAGTATGATATGAGTGTTTATCAATCAATGTGATATTAACTGACTCATCTTTTTTAAAAGTTTTACCTAATTGACGTGCAGCTGCAATACCAGCATAACCAGCACCGACAATTACGATTTCCTTTGTCATTTTTCCACTTCCTTTTTCATAAATAAAAATAATACCAACTTGAAGTATAACACAGCCCATTTGTGCGTGCAATAACAAATGCGGCTTTTCAAATGATTGCAAACGTATTTATTTTTTGAAAATAGTGTTAAATCAATGATTATTTAAAATTTTATCTTTATACCATTTGTGAGAAGATATACAAACTTGTTAGTGATAGTAATAGTGTAAGCATAAAACACAAAAACACCAACAGCTACTCAAAAGCTGTTGATGTTTTGGCGTTACATTAGTGACAACCACGATTCTTGTGCTCGTGATTTAATTAATTCATCGTGATACACACGTAATACCGATATTTTATGTAATAAGAGATTACCTACAAATCCAACAGCAAAACCGGCTAAAATTCCACTTACTGATAAAACGGGTAAATAATTTAGCACTGCCCATGATTTTGCTAGCAAAGCAGCCATAGATAACTGCCCTAAATTGTGTGCCATTCCACCCATAACCGAAATCCCAACAATACTCACTCGCTTAGGCCCAAGATACTGTAATAAAATCATCACAAGGTAACTTAATAGCCCACCTGCTACACTATATAAGAAAGTAGATAAAGTGCCACCTAATAAAGTCGCTAGCACTAATCTTAATGCTACTACTTGCAAACTATATTTTTTTGGCAAAGTAAAAATAGCAATAATCGTCACTAAATTCGCTAAGCCTAATTTGGCACCTGGTGCAAAAGCAAAAGGCGACGGAATAAAACGTTCTAATAAACTAATCACTACCCCTTGTGCTGCCAGCATCGCTAAATACACTAATAGTTGATATCGTCCTCGTTTCATTCTGTCACCTCACTACAAAGAATATAAAAAACATCGCCGGAGGGAATCGAACCCCCATCACAAGAACCGGAATCTTGTGTGATATCCATTACACTACGGCGACATAGCTACTATATAATAACGATTTTTATCAAAAGATGCAAGTAAAATCATTAAAACCCTAGCCCACCGTTCTTAGTGGACTAGGGCAATCTATCTTATTCATAAACAGTATTGTAAACTTCTGACAGTGACGATTCAGCTACCAAATTACCATCCGCATCGACACGTTCAATACAAATAATACCGTATGTTGGTGCTAAATAATAATTCATGTGTGAGCCGTCAGCATAGCCTGTTTCTTCAATCATCACGACTTCTTGATACGATTTATTATTCTTTTCATAAGTCGGTAAAATATCGCGAATCGTTCTTACATATTCATTATTATAACCGGAATAGTATTGATACCCAATTGACAAATTATTTGGTAGAATTAACGATTCTCCATTGCCCGCAACTTGAGTCGAATAACGCAAATCTTCGACATCTCCATAACTATCAACACAAGCTAATTCATAAAGCCCATTGCTACGTTGTTGATACACATAAGCTTTAGCGACTCCATTTACTAACATTACAATTTGAAACACACCATTTTGGTCAGGTGAATATTCTAAAATAGTGTATTGATTTTCAAATCCTGTCCCAAAACCAATGTACTGATAATTATTGAATTTCTTATAAGGAATATAATCCGAAAAAGTTCCCGAAATTGTGCCACCATCGGACACTTCTTCTTGAGCCGAAACTGTCATGCTCAAATTTGAAAAAACACACAATAACATAGCGACTAATAATGAAACTTTTTTTATTATTTCAACTATTTTCCCACTACGTTTCAATTGTCTATTCATCATCTCGCTCCCCCACTTATTTCCAGTTTTTAAATCTAGCAGAGATTGAACATATCATTCCCCAGTCTAACTTTACTCATAGTATACCACACTCAAACAACACAATACATGGACACAATGAGAAAAGAATTTGAAGAAAGTTTGAAGATACTCAATTATCTTCCTGATTTTCACTTTGTGCCATTTGAATCATCAACTGTCCGATTGCGTCAGAACTCGATAAATGATGAACAAATTTGTTCAAACGTTTTAACACTGCACGACGTGTAATAATCCCTTTAAAATTTTGTTGGTCATCTACGACACATAAAAAGTTATAATCGACCAAATGATGTAAAATCTTTTCAAAACTAACTTGTTCGTCCAAGATAATCGGTGGTTCTATCATGACCGACTCAATTTTAATTTCATCTAATTTATCCACTTCAATCGCATCAATCGTTGTAATCGCTTGAATAATCAATGATGTATTAATTAAACCCATTAACTTCGACTGTGGCGATAAAACTGGAATAAGTGAATAATTAACTGTCGATAGAATTAACAATCCATGACTCAAGGTATTGCTAGTTAACACATGTGCCACATTATCAGCCGGTATCATCAATTCAGACAACGAATTAACAATCGTTTTTTCAATAATTTTATTTATCATATTGTACTTACCGTAAAAATTCTTGTGTCAAATCCACTAAACATTCATGCGTATCAGTATAGAACTTAACGATAATTTTTTGCTCATCAATGTCAATGACTGCATACGTTTTATACGGAATTGGCCCACGCGAATGATTCAAGCTACCCGGATTAACGAAAATAACACCTTCTTTTTGCTCTGCATAAAGGCGATGTGTGTGCCCATGAAAAACAAATTTCGCATTCGTTCCCAGTGCCATTTCTAATAATTCTTGATTATTCGTATTGACGCCATGACGATGTCCATGGACTACCAAAATTTTACCTACTTCTGTATCTTTTGTACGAACTGCAAAATACTGTGGATCAAAATCCATATTTCCAGATACAACGACATCGACTTGCTCCCAAATTGGATCATCAGCCGGAAACTCTGAATCGCCACAATGAACAATAATATCCACTTGTGAGCGATATTGCTCAATTAGTTGATTTAATTGTGCCCAATTTCCATGATTGTCACTGATTACTAACCATTTCATTTTTTATTCAACTCCTCTATCCAATTCGGCATTTTCTCAAGTAATGCTTTCAACGCTAACGCACGATGTCCAATTTCACTTTTACGTTCCGGCATTTGTGCAAATGTTTTTTGCTCAGACGAAATATAAAAGACTGGATCATAACCAAACCCTTTTTCACCTTGCATTGCTGTTGCGATTTCGCCGTCTACTCGCCCCTCAACTACTAGCGACTCCATATTAGGGTGAGCCAACACTAAGCAACAAATAAAATGTGCTTGACGATTCGTTTCACCGTCTAAGGCGGCTAAAAGTTTTTGATTATTTTTCAAATTATCCGTTGGTTGCCCTGCATAACGTGCACTATAAATTCCCGGTGCTCCGTTTAAGGCATCTACACATAGCCCTGAGTCATCGGCTAGTACAATTCCTTTAGTAATTTGTGCAATCGTCTCTGCTTTTAGACGTGCATTTTCTTCAAATGTTGACCCTGTTTCTTCAACCTCTTCTAAATCAGGAAAATCCAACAATGATTCTACTTCAATCCCTAGTGGTGTAAATAAAGTTTGAAACTCTTTTACTTTCCCTGGATTATGAGTTGCGATTAATATTTTCGACAATGTGATCCCCCTCAATTCGACATGTTTTAACTTCCAACTCTTCATTTTTTAGCCACGCTTTAGCAACCGTTTCAAAGTGTTCTGCTTCACCAGTCGTAAAAATTTCCATTGTGGCTGGACTTTCAATTGCTTCTTGGGCACTGCGACTCAAATTAAAGTAATCGAGCAAGGTACTCACTTCATTAATCGTTTCAACACCTGAGTCTATCAAACTCACTGATTCTCCCATTGCCTCTTGTATCACATCACGAATAATCGGATAATGCGTACAGCCAAGAACTAGCGTGTCTACTTGCTCATCAATTAATGACTGTAATTGAGCTTGAACAATAGCTGGTGTTTTCGCATCATCCATGCGATTTTCTTCCACAATCGAAACAAATTCAGGTGCTGCTACACTGGTAACAGCTAAATGATTTGCTTTTTCTAAAATAACTTGTTCATATAAACGACTATTAATCGTCCCTTGTGTACCAATGACACCGATGCGTTGATTTTGTGTTTCCTTTATTGCTGCACGACTACCAGGGTGTATCACACCGATAACCGGAATTGACAAACTTGACCTAATTTCTTCTAAAGCAGCTGCTGTCCCTGTGTTGCACGCAATTACCAGCATTTTTATGCCTTTTTCCAATAAAAAATGAGTCATTTGCCAAATAAACTCTTTTACTTGCGACAAAGGACGTGGTCCATACGGACAACGTGCACTATCTCCTAAATAAATAATCGATTCATTGGGTAATTGCTTCAAACTTTGTTTGACTACCGTTAGTCCCCCAAAACCAGAGTCAATAATCCCAATTGGTAATTCTTTCATTATTTGCATCCTGCTTTCTTTGTTCGTTAAGAGCTAAAAAATCAGTCAAATTCACTAGCACACTGACTTATCACACGAGCAGTCATTGCGTGACTACTTCGCCTAAACTTCCCCTAACACCGATATTTTCTATTATTCTCGCTTTCTATTATATACTAAGCGTTCTCTTTTTCCTAGTAGTTGAAATTTTACCAATCTTATCTTTACTAATGCATCTATCATGCTATAATTAGGAATGGCAAAAATTCGGGTTCCATTGCTCAATTTGCCATTAATTTATCAAACAAATGAGGAATGAAATGAAACAAGAAAACAAAACCTATGGTTTAATCACTGCGATTACAATGATTGTCGGTATCGTAATTGGCTCCGGCATTTATTTTAGAGCAGATAATGTCTTAGTATATGCTGGCGGGAATGTCGGATTAGGAATGCTAGCTTTAGCACTTGGTGCTAGTTGCATTATTTTTGGAAGTTTATCCCTGTCAGAATTAGCTCAACGTACAACATCTAGCGGTGGGATTTCTAGCTATTATGAAGAATTTATTTCTCCTGGAATTGCAGCTGCCATTGGATTTTTCCAAGCCTTTGTATATTTACCGACTGTTATCGTCGTAGTCGCATGGGTCGCTGCTATTTACACATGGATGTACATGGGAATAACGTCTACGCTCGAAATGCAAATCATTTTAGCAGCTATTTATATTATCTTATTTATCGCACTAAACTATTACTCACGTCGTTTCGGTGGCTATTACCAATCATTATCTACTATTATTAAGGTGATTCCTTTACTGATTATTGCAATTATCGGGATTTTTTGGAACAAGGACTTACCTGAAATACCCACTGGTATAACGGTCATTCAACCTAAAAATGTCGGCTTTGGTTGGCTAGCAGCACTCGTACCACTCGCCTTTTCTTATGACGGTTGGACGGCGGTAATTTCAATTGCCCCTGAAATACGTGACCCTAAACGCAACTTAGCGAAAGCACTCATTATGGGTCCCTTATTTATTTTATTGACCTACTTACTATTCTTTTTTGGCTTAAATAAAATATTAGGTGCTAGCTTTATTATGAGTGTCGGTGATGATGCCATTCATTATGCGTTACGAATGCTTTTCGGTTCAAAAATTGGTAACTTTATTTTATTGATTATCATTATTTCCGTACTAGGTGTTGTCAATGGTATGCTTTTAGCATTGATTCGTTTACCTCAAGCCTTTGCACAACGTAAATGGTTAAATTCTAAGCGACTAGCAACTGTTCATCCAAAATATCAAGTATCAACAGCCTCTACATTATTGATTCTTATCGTAGCTTTAGGGTGGTTAGCAATTCATTACATCGTTCAAAAATTTGACTTGTTATACGGTCGTGATGTGAGCGAAATAGCGATTGTATTTAATAATTTAGCCTTTGCTGTACTCTATTTCAAAGTGATTCAATTATATCGCCGCCAAACGATTACGCAACGCTTTACTGGTCTAATTTCACCGATATTCGCAATTCTCGGTAGTTTATCCATTTTAATTGGTAGTCTGACAACTGCTCCAATGTACGTGCTACTATTCCAATGTTTTTGCTTATGCATCTGTTTTATTGGTTACTGGTTATATCATCAAAATCGAGTTTAAAATAATAGAATCCGTATCATCTGTTTATATGTGATACGGATTTTTTTATGAAGTTGTATCACACCAATTGTTGTTACTCCAATTTGAATATAGTAAAATAATAATAATTACTAAACAACTTAGGGGTGAGTAACCATGATTAACCAATTGAAGCAGAAGTTTCCAAATAATTTTATCAATATGATTATTGGAAGAAGCACTTTAAATATTGGTGATAGCTTTTATCTTATCGCATTTTCATATGCTATCGTACAAATTTATCACATCAGTGCAAGTGAATTAGCTACACTCACCTTATTGAGCCGATTGCCTTTAATTTTTTCTTTTACATTTGGCTCTTATCTAAATAGAATCCATAACAAAAAACAATCTCTAATACTATTGCAAATAATACAGATTGTCATTATCACTTTAGTTGTATTTGTATTTTATTTTAAAGCCCCTATTCATTACCTTTTCATATTGAACACATTATTTTATATTATCAATACGCTATCCAATGCTATGAGTTCTGGTATTGTCCCACAATCTTTAAATTATGAAGCGGACTTAATCGAAAAATCGGTAGATGTTCAGTATTTTACGACAAATTCATTGGATATTATGAGTAATTTTATTGGCTCATTATTACTGCTCGTTATCTCTTATTCTCATCTCATGATTGCAGGAATCCTTGTCATCTTTTTAGGAATTTACTTTATTAATAAATTACATTTAATTAATACGAAACATCATGAGAATACCGTAGAAGAAAACAAACAATTTTTCTCATCATTTAATGTATTTCTATCCAATAAATTAACATGCTTTATCGTATTGGTCGAATCATTTTTGAGTGGTGCAACAGATTTATTATTAACCTTAACCCCATTGTATTTATTACAAATTAAGGTAGACTTAGCACATATAGGCTTAGTTTACGCTGCAAGACGTTTAGCTGATTTATTAGGAGCACTGATTGCACCAACTATTAAAATAAATCCAACAAAATTCTTCTGCATTGACTATATTATATCTGGGGCACTTTTAACTTTAATATTTATTGTTGATAATATTTGGGCTAAATTATTCTTTTACATGTTAGCTTTCATTATTATTGGAATTTCAGGCAATATTTTTGAAAAAATGATTTACGCTTCCTATCCACCTACCGAACTAGCTGGAATCTATTCTATTATCAGTAGTTTCTTTTCCTTATTTGGTGTCATCTTTTTATTAGTACCGAATTTTTATAGTAATATCTATGTTCTAGGTGTGACACTCAATGGAGCTACAGTGATTATTGGGTGCGTATTACTCATTATCGTCAAACTTTCTGCTCAAAAAATGAAATAAGTGGTGCTAGCATAAAAAGACGGGCGTGTGCCCGTCTAATTCAATTCGTCCGTAGTCGTACTATTTTTTATTACGCATTACTTCTAAACGATAACCGTCTGGGTCAGTTACGAAGAAATAAGACGGTGGATTGCCTGGTAAACCTTTCATATCAGTTGTTTCATAGCCAGACTCTTTACATTTAGCATGAATCGCTTCTAAATCATCAACACCTAAAGCCAAATGACTAAATCCATTACCAATTACATATGGGTCTGCATCGTAATTATACGTTAATTCCAACTCAAAATCTGAACCTGGTACAACTAAATACACTAAATCAAATTTATGTTCTGGAAACTTACGTTCACGACTAATCGTAAAATCAAAAATTTCAGTGTAAAACTTTAAAGACGCTTCTAAATTGTGTACACGATAACATGCGTGTAATAATGTTTGTGACATACTTCTCCACCTCTATACTCTTTTTATTTACTATATCAAATTTCGTATTGTTTAACAATGTTAATGCTGTTTACATATCAAGTGTTTCAAACGCATAAGGGACTAATTCTTTGACAGATGTTTCTAAAATAGCACCGTCGTGACGTGTTAAATAAACGGGTGTCTCAGCATCACAAAATTCAACTAATACTTGACGACAAATACTGCAAGGCGGTAAAAATGCTTCTGTATCACCACTAACTGCAATCGCAGCAATGGACTTTGGTGCATAGCCCTTTGTAACAGCCGTAAAAATCGCTGTACGTTCAGCACAATTGGTCGCACCAAACGAAACATTCTCGACATTGACACCTTCAATGACTTCTCCGTCTTTCATCAACATCGCACAACCAACAGGAAATTTTGAATACGGACTATATGAGTGAGCCATTACTTTTCTTGCACATTCCATTAATTGTTCTTTATTCATTTTATCATTACTCCTTTTTAGGCTAGCTTGGGTAAACTAAAAAGTCAAAACTCCAATACGCACACTATACTTCATCATAACGTTCACGCAGCGTGTTTTCATCAAAAATTAATTGTGCTTCTTCCGTCACCAACACTGGAATTCCTACTTGATTTAAGGCTTTCTTTGCATCAAATTCTTCTCGTGTATCTCGAAGACTTAAAAAACGCTTTAAATTTGGAATAGAAGATGTAATATTCACTTCATCATACGTTACTCCTAACTCCTGTAACACTGTTACAAAAGGTGCTGTATCCGGGCACGTATCACTAAAATATAAAATAGGTCTTGTCATCTATTTGATTCTCCTTTATATTTTCTTTTTTGAGAATAACTGTCTTAAAAAAATTAATATCATTAAACATATAACCGTTAACAAGACTGTTTGATGATTGTTTATAATATGGTACGTTCTCAAAAAGAATAAAATAATGATATAGATACCTATACTAATTATACCTAATTTTTTAAACATACTAATTCGTCTCCTAAAACATTCAGTTATATAATCACTCAAATATCGTAATTCTCATTCTAGTACTATTATAAAAGATCTTGTAACAAAAATATACAAAAAAACAAATAAAGCAGTTGAAAGTCCCAAATGTTTTCATTCAAAACTTCCAACTGCTGTTATAGTATGTTATTCAATTAAAACGCTCGTTGTCACACTATGTTAATATGGCTCCAACTCGCTGAAATGACGTCCACTACAAAAGTCGCCTCTGTGTGTTTCACACACTCCAGCGACTTTCTCCAGTGGTTCATTTCAGAACGCTCGTTGTCACACTATGTTATTCAAAATACTCTGAGAAGTGCTCTTTTACAATGGCATGGCAACGATGACATAATTCTGGTGCACCGTCAACTGTTCCAACTTCTGGGCGAACAGCACGACAACGTTCACAGACATGACCTTGTGCTGGTTGCACTAAGACTTTAAATCCATCATAATCTTCTACTGAATCATCAGCTTGAGATAATGGTTGTAAACTTAATTGTGACACAATCAATAATTGTGCTAAATCATCGCTCAATACCGATACTTGTTCCAATACTTCTTCTGGAGCAAAGACAGTAACTGCTGCCTCAAATGATTTCTTAATTGGCGATACTTCATCATTTTTAGCAACTTCCAATGCTTTATTTACTGCAGATTGTACTTCAAAGAATGGTGTCCATTGTTCAATTAATGCTTTAGCAGCCGTTACATCACGTTTTTCTGGCATATCTTGCAACTGCACAAATCCCTCTGCACCTGGCAACTCTTTCCACGCTTCTTCCATTGTATGAAGTAAAATTGGTGTTAACAATGGAATTAAATTACGTAATACATGATAAATCACTGTTTGCATTGCACGACGTGGATAAGCATTCGTTGATTCGATATATAACACATCTTTAGCAAAATCTAAGTAAAATGCTGACAAATCAACTGTAATAAAATTGATTACTTTTTTATAAATCGTTGAATATTGGAATTCATCGTAAGCTGTTAACACATCATTCACTAACACATCAAATTTAGCCATTAAATATTGGTCAACTGGTCTTAATGTATCCACTTTATCCGTTTCAGGATTAAAGTCCCCGATATTAGATAACATGAAACGAATTGTATTACGGATTTTACGATAAGTTTCGGATACTTGTTTTAAAATATCATTTGAAATACGAACATCATTTTCGTAGTCCACGCTAGCTACCCATAAACGAATAATATCTGCCCCAAGCTCTTTCATCACTTCTTCTGGCACAATAACATTACCGAGTGACTTACTCATTTTTTGACCTTTACCGTCCATAACAAACCCTTGTGATAACACTGCTTTGTATGGTGGCTGATTATTCGCTGCAACAGAAGTTGTAAAACTTGAGTTAAACCAACCACGATATTGGTCAGACCCTTCTAAGTATAAGTCTGCTGGGAATTGTTGCCCCTCACGTTTTAAGACGCTCGCATAACTTGTACCAGAATCAAACCAAACGTCCATAATGTCCATTTCTTTAGTAAACTCACCATTTGGACTACCTGGGTGTGTAAAGCCTGCTGGCAACAACTCTTTGGCGTCACGTTCAAACCAAATATTCGAACCATGCTCTTCAACCAATTGAGCTACATGCTCGATGACCGCACTATCTAAAATTTCTTCGCCATTTTCTGCATAGAAAATTGGTAATGGCACACCCCAAACACGTTGACGTGAAATTACCCAATCACCACGGTCACGCAACATATTATAAATACGCACTTGCCCTGACGGATGATGCCATGTCACATCTTGCTCAACCGATGTTAATAATTGTTGACGGAATTTATCAATAGACGCAAACCATTGTGGTGTTGCACGATAAATAACCGGTTTTTTCGTACGCCAGTCATGTGGATAGCTATGCAGTAACTCACCTTGAGCCAATAAACGATTTTTTTCAATTAATGTATCAATCACTAATTGATTTGCCTTAATGTAGAAGATTCCCTCAAAACCAGGTGCTTCTGCTGTAAAATGACCACGATTATCGAGTGGTGATAAAATATCTAAATTATAACGTAATCCTACTTGATAGTCGTCTTCCCCGTGTCCAGGTGCTGTATGCACTAAACCAGTTCCGGCATCTAATGTAACATGGTCACCTACCATTACAAGTGAAGCACGGTCATAAAATGGATGTTGAGCCGTTAATCGATCAAATTGTGCCCCTTGATATTCGGCTACAATTTCATATTCTGACCAAGCCACTGCTTTAGCGACTGTTTCTAACAATTCTTTCGCTACAATGAATAGACGCTCTTCGACTTGAACAGCCACATAAGTAGCATCTGGTGATACTGAAATCCCTAAGTTAGCTGGTAATGTCCATGGTGTCGTCGTCCAAATAACAAATTCAGCATTTTCAGGTACAACCCCTTGATGCTCCAACACTTTAAATGCCACATAAATTGACGGTGAAGTCACATCTTTATATTCAATTTCAGCCTCAGCTAAAGAAGATTCACTTGACGGTGACCAATAAATTGGTTTTAAGCCCTTATAAATATAGCCTTTTTCAGCCATTTTCCCAAAAATACGTAATTGTTCTGCTTCATATTTTGGTTGTAAAGTTAAATAAGGATTATCCCAATCACCCGTTACTCCTAAACGTTTGAAGTCTTTACGTTGTTCATCGACTTGTTTCAAAGCATATTCTTCACATAAACGTCTAAAATCAGCTACCGAAAATTTCTTGCGGTCAATACCTTCAGAATTTGTCAATGCTGCCTCGATAGGTAGCCCATGTGTATCCCAACCTGGAATATACGGAGCACGGAAACCAGACATTGATTTATAACGTACGATAAAATCTTTTGAGATTTTATTTAACGCATGTCCCATATGTAGCTTACCATTCGCATAGGGCGGGCCATCATGTAAAATATATGCCGGACGATTAGCATTTTTTTCTTGAATTTTTTTATAGATTTCTGCTTGTTCCCATTCTGCTTGTAATTCAACTTCTTTTAACGGTAAATTCGCACGCATTGCGAAATTTGTTTTGCCTAGATTTAATGTTTCTTTTAATTTCATTGTAATCTCCATTCTTTATTATTTATTAGTCAAAACCAATAGAAAAACGCCCCTCAACAAAGGGACGTTCTTAACGTGGTACCACCCAAATTTAATCAGTAAAATACTTTACTCATTATCTCTTGCATGTTAACGCTATTCAAGCGGTTTTAGCTACTAAACTAATTGTTCACTAAAACAAGATTTATAGGGGATAAATTTTATTACAGGGATTGCCAAGCTCACACCATTTCTTGACTCGCTTAAATATATAATAAAATTGTTGTCCTATACTTTTTAATTATTCTGGTAAATCAATGCGAATCGTTCTTCCAACAACACTTTTTGGAATAGTTGGCCCTTCATTTTTCGCCATTAAGGCTTCGATATCAAATGACTCATCTACTTCCAAATCATCAGGAGTGCCAAAATCATCGAAACTATCCACTGTTGGGAAAAACATTTCTTCTTGTGCTGGTTGACTCTCAACAGTTGGAAATGTCATTTCTTCAAGAACCGGTGTTGATTGAAACTCTTCAGCCAATTCTTGTTCTAACACATCCACTCGCTCATTAATCGAACCTGTTGCCTTAACTGTATTCAGTGAATTTAAAACAGGTGCTGCTTCAAATAATGGTTGATATTCTGTATTATTGATTAACGCCAATTGTGCTTCAACCATATTCGTTAATTTTTCACGAAATTCTTTTCCGTAAGATTGTAATTGTTCAGTTTCACTAATAATTGATTCAGAACGATGTGTCGCTTCCATAATTAAACGGTCTGCTTCACGCTCTGCCTCGAATAAAATTAATTCAGCTTCTTTGCGTGCATTTTGTTTTAAACGGTCTGCTGCTTCTTGAGCAATAACAATTGAATTATTCAATGAATCTTGTAATTGTTGGAAATAATTTAATTTATCTTGCATAGCGGACATTTGACTCGTTAATTCCTTATTTGAAAGGGTTAATTTTTCAAATTCTGCTACGATAGTATCTAGAAAGTCATTTACCTCATCTGGATCATAGCCTCTAAATTTTGAGCTAAATTCTTTATGTAAAATCTCTGATGGTGTTAAAGCCACTTTCACACTTCCTTTCACTATTCTCATTTCATCATATTCATTCTACACTAAATTCAAAAAAAATCATATAGCCAATGTTAAAAAAATACTAATTATTTAGACAAGACATGGACAGTAAGTCGATAATTATCTTTTTTGGTCACACCGTCAACTGATTTTACCCAAAAGCGTCCATATTTTCGCAACGAAACTATATCATTCAACTTCACTTCAATATCGCCACGACTCATTTCAGCAAAATTCATTTTAACATATCCTGCTGCCACCGCCTCTTTTGCTCGTTGTCTCGAGATATTGTAGACTTTAGACAATAAGGCATCTAAACGCATTGAACTAGAAATAATCGTTGTAATCTCCCATTGTTCATTTGAAGTTAACAAGGAATCAATCTCAATGTTTTCTAAATGGACACCAACATTACCGATTTTAGTAACATTCGTTTTAATAAATTCGCTAATCGTATCATCTAAAATCAATTGCCAATATGTGCCGTCTGTCATAATATCGCCAATTCGCTGTCTATCTATACCAGTTGATAATACCGTTCCCAGTATGCGACCATGAGTAATTTCTGCAAATTTCACTGGAAATTTCACTTCTAATAAGCACAAATTATAGTCTGCAAATGACGGTTCATAATAAGACGGTACAATCAAAGCACGCTTACGTTCAGCATTCTCGTAACCTCCGTTAAAAGAAACCGATAAATCATCATTTGTCGCAACCAACTGTTCCGTAATCATCGCCTCTCTAGGTGTTAAAAAACCAGATAAATAAGGAACATAGCGATTTTCTACTTGTTGCATCCAACCAAACACTTGATCAATAAAACTCTTTTCCTCTTTACCATAATGCTGGTATATATCTTGGTTCATACAAATACCTCATATCTAAATTAAAAAAAGCTTGCTACTTGTATGATACCCATTTTTACTAAATCCAGTACAAAATAAGCAATCAATACATTAAAACTAATACCACCTACTGACGGAATAATTTGATCAAATATATCTAAGTACGGACGTACCAGACGCACAATAACATTCCATACAGCCGTTTGACGTGCTTGTGGAAACCATGTCATTAAAGCATATACTGCTAATAATAGCTGATATATTCGCACCAATTGAATAGCAGCTGTTACAATACTTATCATTCGATTAAACTCCTTTATCTTCCTTTTGACAACTTGGGCAAATTCCAAACATTTCGACACTCGCAGCACGCACTACATACCCTGTATGTGTCTTCGCATCTTCTTTAAGAAGTTCAAGATCTCGAGCTGGAAAATCCGTTACTTTCCCACATTTCTCACACATAATATGGAAATGTTGATGCCCTAAAAAGTCATAGCGACTCGTCACCCCTGAAAATTTCATTTCGTGTACATAACCATGTTCAATTAAAATATCCAAATTATTATAAATCGTTGCAAAACTCATACCTGGATTATCTGGCAGTAAGTCCTCATAAATTTCTTCAGCAGTAGGGTGCGAGTGACTATTCACCATATAAGTAATGATAGCCTTTCTTGGTTCTGTTATGCGAATTCGCTTTTTCTTTAGTTCTGAAATAATATGGTCAACCGTTTGTTGCGTATCTTCACTGTGCCTTCCAAATTCTCGTTCAAAATGTTCATTTGCATGATGATTCATTGCTCTCTTCTCCTTCGTATCAATTATATATAAGTAAACGTATCAAAATTTGATACCTACAATAAGCTACGTTTATTATAGCATTTTTTAAATTGATGTACTAATACTTTAATTAGCTATTACAAATAAAAAACTGGACTTCTGCCCAGTTTCAGTCATCTATTAGAGAATAATATAATTTTCATAGCCTAACCAGCCTAATAAACCCTTAGCCGGGAAATACATCAAGAATGACAACACAACATTAAAGATAATAGTAGGCCATAATTGTGTCGCTAAAAATTCAGTCAATGTCACCGTTGTATATCCAAATTCACGATAAAAGACAAATACAATAAATTGGCAAACTGTAATCGCAACTAACAGTAACATGATATGCACCGCTGCATTTTTCGGGAAATATTTTTTCACTTTAATAATGACATAAGCAATGATTAAGTATAATGCACCATATATTCCCAAAATTGTCGTATTATAAGAGTCCGTTAATAGTCCAAAAATCAACGCATTTAACATAATGGTCTCATCTCGAAAATAAAAAGCAAACAATGTTAAAAAATACAAAGCTAATTGTGACACAATGGTTTGCCCATTGCCTAAAAAAGCTACTGGAAAAATAGCAGGAAGTGCAGAATCCACGATAATACTAATAAATAGTAAGAATGGTAAAAACCATTTTACTCGACGGTCACGGTTAATTTTCATTGGCGTCACTCTGCCCTTCTCGCAAAATAACCGTTACAAAGCGAATATCCGTCATCTCTCCAGCTGGTTTAATTTCAACAATTTGGAATAAACCATAATCGTCCATTTTAACCGATTCTACTTCACCAATCAATAAAGTACTTGGAATAATTCCACCTAAACCAGAAGTAATTACCATGTCGCCAGCTTTAATTTTAGCTGCTGGATCAACTTGTGTCATAATGTAATGCTTAGATTTGCGATCATAGGACGATAAAATACCATTTGCTGAACCTGATTGAGTTTGAATACTAGCCGAAACCATTCCAGCATTTGATTTTTCTGATGTCAATAATAAAACTTTTGAACTAGTTGGATTGACTTCTACTACACGTCCAATTAATCCGTTACCTGCCATGACTGCCATATTGACTTCAACACCTTTATTTGAACCAACATCAATCGTTAATGTTTCCATCCATTGATCCGGATTGCGTGCAATAACCGTTGAATTGATAACCGAATATTTGCTTAATGTTTGCACAAGATTTAATTCTTTACGCATACCCTCATTTTCTGCCTCTAAATCAGCCACACGCACTTGAAGTTCATACACTTGGTCAATTTTTGATTTTAATTGTTGATTTTCTTCAAAGGTATTAATGACATTATCAACCGAATTAACAAAACGCACCACCATATTAACTGGCTCTGAGAAAAAACGTCCTGTCCAAGATGCTGTATCATTGATTGCACTGGTTAATAAATTATTAGCCCCATTTAACATCGTAAAACTAATTAATGATACAGTAGCAATGGTCGCTAATAATATACCAATCATTTTCTTATTATTCATTATATTCCTCTTTCTAACTGGAACATTAACGTGCTTGACGTTCCACTTGTTGAGATTGGCGTTCCATTTCTTTTAATAATTTTCCAGCTCCGCTTACAACCGAATCAAGTGGCTTATCCACAAGATTTACTGGTATGCTCAATTCTTTGTACAGACGTTCGTCCAAGCGTTTCAATAATGAACCGCCTCCTGTTAAAATAATACCAAAATCAAGAATATCAACGGCTAATTCAGGTGGAGTTTCTTCAAACACTTGCTTAATAGCCGTAATAATTGGACAGATCACTTCATCTAGTACTTGCGAAATCCGTTGAGCTCGTATCACTGTTTCATCTGGCATACCCGTAACAATATTACGACCTTTTACCAACATCTTATCTTGCTCATCATGAGTCGTATAAAGTGCATTACCAATTTTACATTTGATTTCATCTGCTACTTGATACCCAATCGCTAATTGATAGTCTTCCCTAACGGTATCCATAATCAATTCATTCATTTTATGCCCAGCATAGACAATCGCTTTTCCTTTAACAATCTCACCATAAGAGATAACAGCAATATCAGTTGTGCCACTACCTATGTCCACAATCATTTTACCACGTGGCTCATAAATATTTAACCCAACACCGATAGCGGCTGCATAAGGTTCATCGACAATCATTGCTTTGCGAATACCTAAATCTTTAATCGCATCAATAACGGCTCGCCGTTCCACCTTTGAAATATTACTTGGAACACAAATAACGACATCTGGTTTCGATACCGTACGATGAATCGCTTTTTTTATAAAATAAGCTAGCATTAATTTTGTTAGAGCAAAATCAGCGATAACTCCGTCACGCAATGGTCGGATAATTTCAAAATTTTCTGAAGTTCTTCCGACTAATTGTTCTGCCTCACGACCAAAAGCAACAACTTCTTTCGTTCCCTTTTTTCGTGCTACTATCGACGGTTCACGCAAGGCAATCCCTTTATTTTCAATATAAATTAAGGTGTTAGCAGTGCCTAAATCAATTCCAATACGTTCTTTTCCAAACAATGCCATGTTATGCCTCCGTTCTCAATAATATGCTCATCAACTTGATAAATTAAATAATAACTTAACTCGTCCTATTATATCAAAAATCATTATTAAAAACTACCGGTAACTAGATGGAATTATATTTCGTAAATTATATTTTTATCCTTACAAGTAAAGAACTATTTATGATAAGTGCATTCCCGTTTGTATAGATAATCAACTGTTTCATCTTCTATTTTTAAATTTCGACTAAATATTTCTACCACAGGCTTTCCTTTCGGAAATGTTTTCTGTTTCTTTAAATCTAATAATGATTGCGGCACTGTTCGGTGTTTTGTATCTTTTAGTGTTAAGGCAAGAATTTGTTTTCTTGTTTTTAGGGCATAATCAAAATCAAGATATAAAAACTTACCAGCTCCTGTTAAATAAACATTTTCACCAATTAATTCCGCTATAGAAGATAATATTTGTAGTTTTTGAATCGTAGTTCCATCATTTTTTATTTCAATATCATCTAATACAATGTGTTGATTCAAACAGTCTTCAAAAAAACTGCTACTCCCTTTTTTATACCGAATACCACACAAATGCATAAAATTAGAAGACGAGAAATAAATATCTATTTTGCTATCTACGGTACAATAAGTCACAACTTTATTTATAAAATATTTTTCAAAAAATTTAGCTGCTATATGCAATGTATTAAAATAACGCCTTATATTATTTTGTTCGTTACTGCTAATTCGCTTGTAATGAGATTCTCTCTTCATCATTTTCCCCCATATTAAAAATAGACGACTCGCAGCACGAGTCGCCTACTAAAGTCGGTTTAATTCTGGTGTCTGCCACCGCTTGGCCCTTGCGTCCAAGATTAATATCGGAGTTAGTTCTGGTGTCCGCCACCGCTTGGCCCTTGTGTCCAAGATTAATATCAGATTGACCATGAGCCGACCACTCATTCTAATTTTATTCTATACTAAGGCTAACTGTTTTGCAATCATTTCTGCAATTAAATTATTTCTAAAACAAGAAGCCAGTAAGGAGTAATTTCCTTACCAGCTTGCATTATTATTCATTAAAATCAATTCGTTCACTAATCAAATACATAATCGGCATTCCTAATAACATTACCAATAACTCACTAATGAATAGTGAAAGGTAAGTTGGCCAAAATGCAGCCTCTGCTCCAATTAAGTATAGCATTAACGCAATCACGATACAGCCTGCTGCAAAAACAACTGCTGTTACAATGTATTTTAATAGCATTTCATCATACTTAAAGAATTTAACACGTTGATTCAATGCAACCAAACGGTTACCAATCCAAATACTAATATAAAAAGAAACCAAAGTCGTCAAGCTGCCGACAACCATATCCGTTATACCATATTGATAAAAATTAGCTAGAAACACACCTAATGTCACAGCATAAATATAGCGACGATTATACAGTCCCATATAGTTCAGCATTTCTGAAATTCGAAATTGAACAGGGCCAAAAGCAACAGGGGCAACAAGAAATGTTAACGTCATATATAACGCTATAACAATGGCAGACTTTACTAAGTCTAAAGTACGATTTTCCATACGATAAGTTTGATGATTCATTTTTCATTCTCCTTTGTAGGCCGTTCATCAACGCCTAGTAATAACGATAACCAAAGGAAGCTCCCTTTCAAAAGAGCAAAAGTGTTATCGTGAGTTCGATAAAAAGAAATTCTACATCAATCTATCGCAAAATCCTACAACTTATAGCATGCATCATTGCCTATTTTGGTCAATCATTGAGTAGTCCCTTTTTAAACTCAATGCCCATTTTAACGAATTAACCAACCACCGTCAAGCTGCAAAACTGTTCCTTGCATATAATCTGCTGCATCACTAGCTAAAAATAAAGTGACATTTGCTACTTCTTCTGGTTGTGCCCAACGTTTCATTGGCGTTTGTTCAGCCACCCATTGTGCCATTTCGCCACCATTGTCAAAGTCAGCTTGTGTCATTGCTGTTTGGATAGCACCTGGAGCAATTGCATTAACTCGCAATCCTGTACTCGCATAATCATAAGCTAATTGTTTGGTTAAGCCCACTACGGCATGTTTAGCAGCTGAATAGGCAACACCACCACCACCTGCCGTTAAGCCAGCAATTGACGCCATATTAATAATGCGACTTGCCGATTGTTCTAATAATTTAGGAATGAACGCTTGACACATTAAAAATTGACTTGTCACATTGACATTTAAGAAATGCTCCCAATCTTCCAATGAAATCGTATCAATCCGCTTGAATTGGTCGAGTTGTCCAGCTGTATTACACAAAACATGTACACTGTCCCATACTGAATTAACAAATTCAAGCACTAGCTGGGCATCTTCTAATTGGCTAATATCTGCTTGAATAAAGTTAAATGACTGCATATCCACTTCGACACTAGCCGGAAAAGGTTGACAATCCACCCCTACTACTTGATGTCCCTTATTTAAAAAGGCTTGTACTTGTGCTAAGCCAATACCCGAACTCGCACCAGTTACAATAACATTTAATCGTTCAGGTAAAAAATGTTCTTGCTTGACCGAAACATTAATCATTTACAATCGTCCAATCAGTCGCTAAAATATCACACACTGTCGGTTGAAACATACTGAATCCCTCACCTGTCACCATAATTGCAAAATAGGGTGTCATTGTTTGTCCATTCAACTGCGTTTCTGGCACTAATTCAACATACTCTTCAGCACCACCCCATCCTTTACGAATGATTTTAGCACCTTGTTTTAATTGTGGTAAAATTTCTTCAAATGTCATACATTTTCCTACTTTCTTTACTATTATTTGGGCATTTCAAGAACTGAATCCCATTGTATTGGTTTAGCTAATCTTTTATTAATTTGTGAAAATGGTTGACTACCAAAAAAGCCACGATAAGCTGATAAAGGACTTGGGTGTGGTGCTTGAATAATGAAATGCCTAGCTGTATCAATTTTAGTCCTTTTCGATTGAGCTGGCTTACCCCACAACACAAAAATCAGCGACTCATCATGTTGGTTTAACACATTGATTACATAGTCAGTAAAATATTGCCACCCCAAATGCTGATGCGAATTTGGCTGATGTGCTTGAACCGTTAAAGTTGTGTTCAATAGCAAAACACCTTGTCGTGCCCACGATGATAAATCCCCTTGTGTCGGCATCTCAATTGATAAATCATCTGCCAATTCTTTATAAATATTTTTCAAAGACGGTGGCAGAGAGAGATTGCTCGGCACTGAAAATGCTAATCCATGTGCTTGCCCTACATTATGGTAGGGGTCTTGTCCAAAAATAACCACTCTCACGTCATCATAAGGTGTTAATTCAAACGCACGAAAGACATCTTCTCGGTGTGGAAAAACTGTTTGCGTTTGATACGCATTCTCAATAGCATTATTTAATGCAATGCCTTGTTCAGATGTCCAAAAAGGTGCGAGCAATTCTTTCCATGTCATCATACATTTCACCTCGATTCGCTAATCAATCTCCATTCATTTTAGTGCATTCAAACTTCAATAGCAAACAAATGATGTTTTATTTTGAGCAAAAAAATAGCGAAGTTCAGTATTATTCACACTGACTTCACTATTTTTTAATAGTTCATTAAGTAAGGCGGCTTAATGCTTAACTATATCTTATTCAACAATCATCTCACGTTGTTCAAAAAACGCTTCTAGCTGCATCCAACTTTGTTCGTCTAGTTCTTTTTCTTCCAATGTTAAAAAGAACTGCGGCAACAATTCGGATTTTATTTGCCAAAAACCGTCCACTAACGTAAAGAAATAATCATCAAATTGCTTAAATACAGGATACAATGTTAAAAATTCATCAAATGACCAATTTTCCCATTCTGTAAATTCTGCAACAAATCCATTTGAGAGTGCCATTTCAGTCGGATAACCAAAGGCATTAATAATCCCTTTTTCATACAAATGCTGAAATACTTCTTCTTTAGAAAGATTCATTCCCATTGATAAACAATGTTGATACCCCTCTTCTACTAAAGGTGGATAAATAATCGCCATTATAACACTCCTATCCTAACAAGCTCGGACTACCTTTGCAATAGTGCAAATCAATTTATCCTTGCTCGCATTCTATCTATCAACAAAATTATTCTTCGTCTGAAATAACCGTTCTACCATTGTAAGTACCGTCTTCTGCGATACGGTGTGGAACTTTCCATTGTCCTGTCGTACGATCAAATGAAATATTTGGAACGCTTAATCCTTTATGTGTTCTTCTTGAACGTTTTCTTGCTTTTGATGTTTTTCGTTTTGGTACTGCCACGTTAATGCCCCTTTTCTCCTATAACATTGCTCATTACACTTGCCATAATATAATGGTTTACTTTTGAAATGATAGTAGCTTACTGGTCATTTTTGAATAAGTGTAATAATTACTCTTATAATTTATCATGATATTCACTTTGTGTCAAGCTATTTAAAAAATTTATCCAATATTTACACATAAAAAGACTAGACAGTCATGTTCTGTCTAGTCTCACTTTCATTCTATTCTTAAACTAATAATTAATTACTTGACCGATACGAATATTAGTTGAACCACCATTATTCGCCACTAATGTATCAACTGATACACCAAATCGGTTTGCTAAACTATATAAAGTATCTCCTGCTACAACTGTATAGCTACCACCAGTTGGTGTAACACTTGTTGGAGCTGGTGCAACTGCTGCCGGTGCTACCACTGGTGCTGGTGTCGCTATTACTGGAGTTGATGTTGGTGCAACTGACGTTGTCACTGGTGTACTTGCTACCGCAGCCGTACCATTTACAACTAATTGTTGTCCTGGATAAATAATACTTGATTGCGATAAACCATTTGCTTGCATCAACTGAGTAATCGAAATACCATGACGAGCAGCAATTCCATATAAGGAATCACCTGCTACAACAGTATAATTACCAGTAGTATTAGAAGAAACCGGTGCGGATACAGTCGTCGGTTGTGTTTCTGTCACTGATGATGTGCTCGCTGATACTGCCGATGCAACTGAAGTTGCAGTCACTGAAGACGCACCAGGGATTACCAATTTATGTCCTATTGGTAAATAATTACTATTATTACCATTAGCTGCAATTAATTCATTCACTGACACACCGTAGCGACGAGCGATACCCCAATAAGTGTCGCCTGCTACAACAGTATAGCTACCTGCTGAAGTCATTGGTGTTGTATTGGTCACACGAGTTGGTGTTGGTGGTGTTGGTGCTGAAACTGTAGCAGTATTTGATACTGTCGTATTAACCGTTTGACCAGGCACTTTAATTGTTTGACCAACATATAAACTCGAACCAGATGCTGCATTCATCGCTTGCAAATCTGCTACTGATATACCAAAGCGTTTTGACAATGCCCAATAAGTGTCTCCAGCATTTACTGTGTATTGCCCAGTTGTAGTCGCTGGTTTCGCTGTTTCAGTGCGATTAGTTGTTGCTGAAACAGTTGGTGTAGTTGTGGTTGTTGTCGCACTCGTCGTATTTGATGAACTTGTTGCTTGCCCTGGCACCTTAATTGTTTGACCAACATATAAACTTGATCCAGATGCTGCATTCATTGCTTGCAAATCTGCTACTGATACACCAAAGCGTTTTGATAATGCCCAATAAGTATCACCTGACGCAACTGTATAAGTTGAGCTTGATGTTGAAGGCTGAGTAGTAACCGTAGCTGCAGTATTATTAACAGCAGTACGCAATACCGGTGTTGACGTTTCAGTCGGATTCACAATCGCTGTACTTTGGCGTAATGTATCATAAGCCGTTAAATTATTTTCTTCAATAATAGCATTTAATTTTGAGCCATAACGTGTATCTGTGGCATACTTACCTGTTAAATGTGCCGTCGCATCTTGATAACTAGAAGTTTGACTCACACGTGCCCCTTTGTAAAAATTATAACGCCAGTTTGTTGGGTCATTATCCCCTGTTAATAATGAGGCATAGTCTGATAATGAACTTGCATAGCCATCATAACTTCTAAATTCTTCATTTGAACTATAATAATTGCCAGAACCGTCATCCTCTAACGTTTGTAATGTTACACTATTATTATTGTACTTTCCTTTAATACCAAATAAATTATAATGAGGTGCACGTGCTAAAGTTGAATTTCCCCAACCAGACTCTAGTGCTGCTTGTGCAATCATTACCGACGCATATAAATCATTCGATGCAGCAATTTTACGTGCTTGTTCAGAAATAAAACCTAAAAATTGTGATTTAGATAGGCGTGTATTAGTAATCGCATCTTGTGCCTTAACCGTCGTTGGTGTCGTCACCGACTGCAAAACGCTTGCTGCTGAAAATAAAACGACCCCAGCATTTACTGTTTTGTAAACTCGTTTCATTCTATCTAGTTTCTGTCTTCTTTTTTGCATTTGAACTGCAACTTTTCTCGATAGTATTGGCACGTTATTCTCCTCCTAAAATTGTTCAAAAAATATATAAATGTCTTTTGTCACTAACTATACACTTTACATTGTAGCGAATTATCTACTCGAAATACAGTAAATCGAGAAATTATCGCCAAAGCTTAAAATATGTAATATAATTGTTACATAAGCAGTAATTAATACTTTCAGAAAAAGGAGCATATCATGTTACGTGCCTTACATTATAGTCATCACTTACTTAATGAATTAGTTACAAAATTTCCAGGCGGACTTTTCATTGACGGTACATTGGGGAAAGGAAATGATACCTTAAGAATTTTAAATCACACTGATTTTACCGGAGAAGTATTTGGATTTGATATCCAACAAGCAGCCATTGAACAGTCTATGGAAAAAATCAAAGAACACCCACTGGCTCATCATGCACACTTACTTTTAGATAGCCATGCACACCTATCTAACCACGTTGGCGACCAAGCGATTCATGGGGCTATTTTCAATCTCGGTTATTTGCCTGGTGGCGACCATTCGATTACAACACAATTCGAATCTACTTTACAAGCAATCCATGCGATTCAAGAGCGATTAGTACCACAAGGACAACTAATTCTTGTCATCTATTCCGGTCACCCACAAGGCAAAATCGAAAAAGAAAAATTATTTGACGCACTTAGTCAGTGGCCACAAGAAGAATTCCAAGTATTACAATACGGCTTTATCAATCAACGTAACAATCCACCGATGTTATTAGTTGTTGAAAAGTTGTAAAAGAATAGCACAAAGCCCCAGCAATTTGTGTTAGTTGCTGGGGTTATTTTTATTCACTCAACGCTTTCGCATTAAACACTAATTGTCCATTTTCTAACGAAACATTCACGACTTGTTGTGGCATAATGTCACCTTTAATAATCAATCGAGCGAGTGGTGTTTCAATTTCTCGAGTAATTAAACGCATCAATGGTCTTGCACCATATATTGGGTCATAACCATGTTGTGCTAACCAATTCAATGCTTCCGGCTCCATATTCAATGCAATCTCTTGTTGTGCCAAACGATTGCGTAATTGCCCTAACATTTTATCGACAATAGCTCCCATATGATTCAATGACAATGGCGTAAATAGAACCGTATCATCAATACGATTTAAAAACTCTGGTTTAAAATGTGCACGTAATTGTTGCTTCACTTGTTGTTCCGTTTCCGGTGCGATATTACCGTCATCATCAATACCCTCTAATAATAATGGTGCTCCGATATTACTTGTCATAATTAATACAGTATTTTTAAAATCAACCGTACGACCTTTTGAATCCGTTAGACGTCCGTCATCTAATACTTGTAATAAAATATTGAATACATCGGGGTGTGCTTTTTCGATTTCGTCCAATAATACAATCGAGTATGGACTACGGCGTACTGCCTCTGTCAATTGTCCACCCTCTTCATAACCAACATATCCTGGAGGAGCACCTACTAAACGAGAAACCGTATGTTTTTCCATATATTCAGACATATCAATACGGACGATATGGTGTTCATCATCAAATAGTACTTCTGCTAAGGCTTTTGCCAATTCTGTTTTACCGACACCTGTTGGACCTAAAAATAGGAATGAACCTATCGGACGATTCGGATTTTGTAAACCAGCTCGTGACCGCAAAACTGCCTCAGCTACTTTATTAACTGCCTCATTTTGTCCGATGACACGTTGATGTAGCGTTTCGTCAAGTTTCAATAATTTTTCACGTTCACCCTCAACTAAACGTGTTACTGGAATACCCGTCAAACGTCCGACAACTTTTGCGATTTCTTCATCAGTAACACTCTCTTGAGTCAAGCGATTTTCTGCATGTTCAGCTTGCTCTTGTTCGAGTTGTTTTAATTCACGTTCTAATGTCGGAATAGTACCATGACGCAATTCTGCTGCTCGTGTTAAATCATAGTTCGATTCAGCGTCTTCTAACTCACGACGCAAGTCGTCAATCGCTTGTCGTTTATCACGCAACTGATTCATTGCCTCTTTTTCGATTTCCCAACGCATTTTCAATTGATTCGCTGACTCACGTAAATCAGCTAATTCCTCTTGCAATGCCTCTAAACGTTTTTTACTTGCATCATCGGATTCTTTTTTCAAAGCTGCCTCTTCGATTTCCAATTGCATCAAACGACGTGTCACCACATCCATTTCAGTCGGCATCGAATTGATTTCCACACGAATAGTCGCACACGCTTCATCGACTAAGTCAATCGCTTTATCTGGTAAAAAACGGTCAGTAATATAGCGATTTGATAAAGTTGCGGCAGCTACTAAAGCATTATCATGAATATTCACCCCATGATGAATTTCAAAACGTTCTTTCAATCCACGTAAAATACTAATTGTATCTTCCACCGTAGGTTCTTGAACAAATACACGTTGGAAACGACGCTCTAATGCTTTATCTTTTTCAATATTTTCCCGGTATTCATCTAATGTCGTTGCCCCAATACAATGTAATTCACCACGTGCTAACATCGGTTTTAATAAATTACCAGCATCCATAGCTCCCTCTGATTTACCTGCACCTACAATTGTGTGAATTTCATCAATAAAAAGTAAAATTCGTCCCTCTGACTTCACCACTTCTTTCAATACTGCTTTTAAACGTTCTTCAAATTCACCACGATATTTCGCACCAGCGATTAAAGAACCCATATCTAAGGAATAGACTTCCTTATCACGCAAGTTTTCTGGTACATCTTTACGTACTATTCGATGTGCTAACCCTTCAATAATCGCTGTTTTCCCTACCCCTGGTTCTCCGATTAAGACAGGATTATTTTTTGTTTTTCTCGATAAAATTCGGATAACATCACGAATTTCTTCGTCACGACCGATAACTGGGTCTAATTTGTTTTGTTTCACTGCCTCATTTAAATTCGTTGCATATTTTGCTAACGATTCATACGTTTGTTCTTGATTTTGTGATGTCACACGTTCTCCTCCTCTCAAAGTATCAATACGTTCCATTATTTTTGAAAATGTAATGCCTTGCTTAGTTAAAAATTGTGTTAATGGCTGATTTTGCTGGTCAAATAAAGCTGCTAATACCAATTCCGTTGACAAGTATTCATCTTGCTTTTCTGCTGCTAATTGATTGGCACGTTGGAATAATTGGTTCAAGCGTTGACTAATTTGTTGCCCATATTGAATGTTACTTCCTGTCACTTGACTTATTTTATCAATCTCTTGTTCGATAACAGCTAAAAACTGTGTCATATCTACACCAAGTTCTTGATATAATTGATACGCAAAATGGTCTGGCTGCACAAAAATACGCCATACATGTGGTATATCAATTTCTTGATGTTGACGCGTTATCGCAATCTGTTGTGCTGCTCCTAGCGTTTCCTGCATCGCAGTGGTCATTTTTTCAATCATAAACTCCACCTCACATATTTTCATTTAGTCAAAAATAGTCAATTAAAATTTTCGTTAAAAATTAGCTCTTTACTGAGCTTAATCTTATTATAAACCATTAGTAAAAATTGGTCAAGAATTACCTTGACCTTTTTTGACTAATTTTAGTAAAGCTTGTCTTTATATGGTTCAAATTATCGAAAAAATTGCATTTTATCAAAATAAATGATAAAATGCAGTTTTTTTGATAAAACATACTTAACTATTCTGTATAAAGAAAGTCAGTAACAAGTGCCTACATCTCACCACTCATCACTGACCTTCTTTGTATATTCAATTCTATTTCATCACTGAAACACTATGGTATTCCGGCTCCAGTGAGCTAAAATGAACCACTGTCACATTATGTTATTACAATTCTTTAAATAAAAATCTAGCATTCCAAAAGTAATCTGCACCTGAATAAATCGTAAAGAACAAACAGATATAAAACAATCCTTGTGCTATCGGTAATGTTGTTCCAAAATTTTGGAACAAGAAACAGATAATGGCTAACATTTGAGTCATCGTTTTGATTTTACCTGGTAAGGCAGCTGCCATTACTTTTCCATTTGTTTGTGCTAATAGAACACGTAGACCCGTCACCATTAACTCACGAGCAATAATGATAAAGACTGCCCACGCTGGCACCCAACCTTTTTCTACAAAAAGCAACAGAGCAGCGATTACAAGTAATTTATCAGCCATTGGGTCAAAGAAAGCACCGAATGAAGTCACCAAATTTAATTTGCGTGCCAAGTAACCGTCTAAATAATCGGTAACACTTGCAACGATAAAAATGATTCCGGCAATCAATTGCGTCACTGGAATGACTTCATTACCAATTGAAATCAGATGAACACCTTGCCATAACATTAAGCCAATAAAAATCGGAATCATGATGACACGTGCCAATGTTAATTTATTGGCGATATTCATTAGTTATCACTTCCAGTGTTACGATTACGATATACTGCTGGCCCCTCATATTCTTCTTCTGAACTAGATTCTGACTCAACTTCCGTCATTTCTTCAGCTGCTTGCTCTGTTGTCACTTCTGATTCGGAAGTAGCAACATCACTTGAACCCTCTTTTACAACAAACACAACCGTATCAGCAAAATATGGATTGTTCAACTCTAATTCTTTTCCGTTAACGATAAACTTACCACCGTCTGGATAACCGACACGCATTCTGAAAGTTTTGACATTATTTTGAACTGTGTACTCAAATTTCTCGCCATCTGTAATAGTCGTGTCTACTACCATGAGATCGTCTTCTAACATACCAACCCAAACATAGCCTAAACCATTAACACCAAAAGTATAGCCTTCAAAATTACCGCCTTCAACTTCATAGACAGTTTCTTCACCTTCACCTGAAATTTTCGTTAAAATTTTATTCCCTACACGGATTTGATTATCAGCTAATTCCTTCACTTCAGTAGTCGTAGATTGTGTCGTTACTTCTGTTACCGCAGCCTCCGGTGCAACCGTTGATACAATCGAAGTTGTCGGCACTTGCTCAATTGGTTTACTTGTATTATTCATACGAGAAATCGCCACAATCAATGTAATAATAATCATTAAAATAATCGCAATTAAAAAGAATAGTGGCAAGTAGGATAAGATAACTTCTACATTATTTTTTTCAAAATTATCTTGTCTTGCTTTTACTCGACTACCCAATTCTTCGCTTTCAATATTATTAATAATCGGTGTTTCATCAGCATCAGAAAATGCGTCTAACTCACTTGCATACTCTTCTAAAAGATTATCCCCATTCAAGCCAACCACATCAGCGTATTGTTTCACAAATGCACGAATATAGAAGCTACCTGGTAGTTCTTTTAAATTTCCCTCTTCAATCGCAACCAAATATTTCTTTTGAATTTTTGTCATTTGTTGCAATGTATTTAATGTATATCCCTTTTCGATACGAGCATCTCGTAATTTACTTCCTAATGCACTCATCTATTTCCCCTCATTTTCTTATCAATCTCCCCCCAATTATAACATAAGTTCTAGCAGTTGTGATAACAATTTTATCTTTTATTAAAATATCTCTCTAAGCACAAAGAAACACTGCCCAGAGCTAGCCCTAGACAGTGTCTACTATTTAAAATTACTCTGCTGAGTAAAGTTCTGCTGATTCAATTTCACCAGCATTTAATTTAATCATTGTTACAGATTTAACCGGGTTATGTTTCTCATCAATTGAGAATGTTCCTGTTACCCCAACAAAGTCTTTTGTTTCAGCAATTGCTTGTTTAATTGCTTCACGATCTGTTGAACCTGCACGTTCAATCGCATCAATCAATAAGTTAGCAGCATCAAAACCTAATGCAGCAAATGTATCAGCGTCAGTACCAAATTTGTCTTTATAAGCTTTCAAAAATGCTTGTACATTTTCATTATCAGATTTAGGTGAAAAATGTGAAGTATAATATACATCAGAAGCATTAGCTGCACCTGCTAACTCAACTAATGTATTACTTGATAAACCGTCACCACCAACGATTGGTGCAGTAATACCAAATTCACGAGCTTGTTTAATAATTAAACCTACTTCTGTATAGTAACCTGGTACATATAATACATCAAATTCTTGTGCTAATAATGTTGTTAAAGTTGCCGAGAAGTCTGTATCACCTGATTGGTAGCTTTCTTGTGCAACAATTTCGCCACCTAACTCAGTATATTTTTTCGTAAAGGCATCTACTAAACCTTGTGAGTAGTCAGTTGCTTGGTCAGTTAAAATTGCAACCTTTTTAGCTCCTAAAGCATTATAAACATAAGATGCACCTGCTGTTCCTTGATAAGAATCGGCAAAACATACACGGAATAAATATTCTAATACCGACTCATCTTCAGCCAATGTTAAAGTATCTCCTGTTGCTGCAGGTAAAATTGCAGGTACTTTTGCTTCAGTAATAACAGGAATTTGTGCTTGTGAATCACCAGTTGTCGCTGGTCCAACAATCCCTACAATTTTATCATTAGATACTAAACGTGTTGCCACTGAACTTGATTCTGTTAAATCTGATTTATTATCTAAAATTTCTGTTGCTAAGGTTAAGCCGTCTAAAATTTCACCTTTAGCATTACGTAATTCTACTGCTAATTCTAACGCATTTGCCATCACACTTCCGTAAGAAGCTGCACCACCTGTCAACTCAAAGTTCCCACCGATAACAACAGATTCTTGAGCCGAGACTGGTAATGAAGTTGCTACGGCACTCGCTAATGTCAAACTCGCTAATAAAGTTGCACTTAATTTTCTTAATTTCATATTATTTCCTCCATGTCGATAGCTTTATCTTTTTGATAAGAACATATTAGCCGAATTATGAAAGATTGTCAATTGTTTTTTAATTTTTTTTTAATAAAAGGAGAAAACAAACTGGAATGTCTAATAAAGAAAAGCAACAAAGAAGTCATCTTCTCTGTTGCTTAGTATCATTATTGTTGTAAAGGTGCTGTACTATTAACTTGACGTTGAATAATATATGGATTGACAATATGATATCCTTTTGCACGATAGCCGTCCACCATTGTGCCAACTGCTTGAGCCGTCCAAGGTAAGTCATGCATCAAAATATTAGCACCACTACGTAAATATTTATTATCTAATGATACATCTGCTAATGCTTTTCCGTCTTGGTACTCTTCCATCCAATCATAACCAAATGACCAAGTCATCAACTGCATACCTAATTCATTACAAATTAAGATTGTATCCATATTAAATTTACCAAATGGTGGTCTAAACCAACGTGGTTTCTCGCCTGTAATTTCTTCAACGATTTGACTTGTTGTCGCAATTTCTTTATATTGTTCTTCATACGTTAACTCACGCAAATTCGGATGATTAGACGTATGATTTCCAATCTCAAAACCTAAATCATAAATTTGTTTGACAATTTGGCGACTTTGCTCAGTTTGCAAATACATACCATTAACTAAGAAAATAGCATTCGCATCTTTTTCATGTAAAGTTTGTGCAATTTGCAAGGCATTAGAATTTTCTCCACGTGGAGTATCATCGAATGTAAATAATAAAACATCTGGGCTTGATTGAGCATTAAGTGGTTGAATTTCACTCGAAACATCTGGGTCATTAAAGATACTATATGCAAAACCCGACTCATCAATCTGTGCATATTGCTGATAATTCGTTTGAATCCGATGTGCAAAATGTGATTCATGTGCACTTGCTATTGTTGAAGATAATACCAAAGCGACCAATGTACTTGCTACGACACGTGTTAAATTCATCTCTATACTCTCCTATTCTGGTTCGTTCGAGTTGCCTTGACGTCCACTTCGCATAGCTCTTGAAGTACTGACGTACTTCTACGACCTTTACTCCAATGATTCAAGGCAGAACACTCTCGCTGATACTAAGTTATCATAAAATTTTTCCTTATTTAGTATAACATAAAACCGCTTTATTTAACAATGTGATTTTAAGATAATTTTGAATATTTGATTATGATGTTTATAAGTGAGTTCTAAAATGGCAATACGGCTAAAAATTGCCCTAAAGTAAAACGATTACATTGAAATTCTGCATGTTTTTGATATACTAAAAATGTAGAAAAGTGAAGACGGTGGCTACCCCATTCGAAAGGAGTTGGTGCTTATGATTGTAAGTACTGAAATCTTAAAGAAAGGAGTAGCAGTTTGGCTGCATTTGAAACGGTACAAACAATCTTGTTGTTTAGCAGTGTTATTATCAACTTGATTGCTTTGTGCTATCAAATATTTACAGACAAGCATAAAAAATAAGCCGTCCTTGACTTTGGCGAGTTAAACGGCTTATAATTAATATCAAGTCGGTAGCCACCGTCTGAAACGGTTCTACACAAGAGTCGAGCAGCAACTCGGCTCTTTTTACTTATATTATACAGAACATCGATGCTATTATCAATAACCATATTATTTAACAGTTTCATTACTTTGAATATATTTCTACATCCTTTATCTATAAAGCTGTTCAATTCTATTCATACTTATAAAGCACTTCAAAGGGTAAACAACCATGCTAGGATTTATTTTTTTCTCATTAATGACGGTATGCTCCTTATCTAAATCTTACCAATTTCAACACCACACTACCTAACCTAACACTCACACGAACAGAAGACTTATAGACTATTGAACAACAAAAAGACGCACCAAATAACAACATCATATGTTATCATCTAGTACACCCCTAATTGTTTTAGATAGCGATTATTTTTTCTTAAACAGTCTAATATAGTCTTGTTTGCTATGGATAATATCAGATACAAACACGACTTTTTTATCTTCTAAAATATGATAAAATGCTAGGTAATTCCCTAAAACAATGCAACGGGTATTATAAGGCGGATAAATGGTTTCCCCTACTCTTGCGTCTGCATTAAATCCTGCTTCTGGAAAAAGTTCAAGACGTTCTAACCCGTAAAGAATATTATTAACGGTGTTAGTCCCTGCCTGCTCTGAAAAGTAAGTAGTTTCAATATAGCTTTTTATCTCCCGTAATTGTTCCTGTACGGTTTCGGGGATAATAAGGCTATAAGTTTTATTATCAGATACCAAGGTTAGCCCTCACTTCACTAGCGTTATATACCCGCCCTTGCTCTAAATCATTAAAACTTTTAGCGATTTCAGACCGTAATCCTGCAAGTAGTTCAGCCCGCTCTTTATCGGTATCAGTCTCAAAAGGTAATGCATTATTTTTTACAATGTTTTCTAAAAATAAATTAAAGCTAGCTGTCATATCAAGATTTTGGGCTGCGATAATGGCTTCAGCTTTTTCTAGTAATTCACTATTGGTTTTAAAGTTAACTTGCGTATTTTTTTCGAAAACGTGCATAGTAGCACCTCCTTAATGATATTATACCACTTTAAACTATATTCATATAGTTTAATATAGTTATAAACATATACAGACGTTTTTATACTTATATGCGGATAAAAATATAAAGGAGTAGCAACTAGCTACCCTTTTGGATAATACAAACCACATAAGTACATAAAATTAGTCTTTGAAAAGCGTAAAGAAATATGGGAATCTTTTGTACAGTAAACAACTTCTTTTCCCACAAAATAATCTTTGAAATAATCGACTGCATTATAGAGTAATTGTGTATGTTGTAACAATTGATTACGCTCTTTTGGATTAGCATTTCTAAATAATGATGTTTGTACCATATTTCCCTCCAAAATAAAAACGACTCAACAACGTGAGCCGCTTTCTAGTCGGTTTAATTTTGGTGTCTGCCACCCGCTTGACCCTTACGTTCAAGATTAATATCAAGTTTAATTTTGGTGCTTGCCACCCACTTGACCCATATGTCCAAGATTAATATCAGATTGACCATGAGCCGACTACTCATTCATAATTATAATAACTCTTTATCCGATACAGCATTTCAAAAACACGATAAAGACTCTAAAAAATCCTTATCGTATCCCATTACCTATTTACGCTTCACGCTCAGCAATTACTTCAATTTCAATTAAACCACCCAATGGTAAAGCTGCTACTGCAAAGGCACTACGAGCAGGATATGGCTCATTAAATTGAGTAGCATAGACTTCATTGACAGCTGCAAAATCTTGAATATCAGCCAATAATACTAATACTTTAACAACATTATCCAATGTTAAACCCTCAGACGCTAGGACTTGTTTAATATTTTCAAATGCTTGTTTTGCTTGTGCTTGAACTCCACCCTCAACTAATTTTCCTGTTTCTGGGTTTAAACCTAATTGCCCAGATAAGTAAAATAAATTACCTGTTTGAATACCTTGAGAGTATGGGCCTACGGCTGCTGGTGCTTTACTTGATTCTAATTTTTTCAATTGATTAACTCCTATTCTGGTTCGTTCGAGTTGCCTTGACGTCCACTTCAGAAATCTCCTCTGTGCGTTCATTCGCACGCCGGTGATTTCCTCCAGTGATTCAAGGCAAAACACTCTCACTCACACTATGTTTTCTGGTTCGTTCGAGTTGCCTTGACGTCCACTTCAGAAATCTCCTCTGTGCGTTCATTCGCACGCCGGTGATTTCTTCCAGTGATTCAAGGCAGAACACTCTCACTCACCTATATATTGATAACTCTATTTTACCACACATACTTGAAAATACATACAGTCAGTTAAGGTCGCTTGGTCTATCCATACCATTTTTTCATAATCCATTTTTCCAGACGGAGTAACAGAATGCACAGTTAAACCAGCTTGCTCTATCATCTGCTTAATATCTTCTAAAGTATAACATTTTAAAACTTGCACTTGCCGTTCATCTGTCTGTGCATCATACCAACTATCAATAAATTGATGTTCGGACTCATCGTACTGATACACACGTGACAAAGTATCGGTGAATTGCATCGTCACATTATGTGTCGTACGCCAATAATCTGCATTATAAACATCAATATAGGCATAACCATTTGGTTTAAGCCAAGACGCAATGCGATTCAATAATTCTTGTTGCTGAGAATCACTGAATGCTCCAAAACCGTCAATATAATAAATAAAATCAAATAATTTTTCTGGTTGGTACTGGTAAAAATCAGCTTGCACAAATTCAACCTGTGTATCCAACTGCTTTTGCAATGTATTGGCAATATCAATCGCACCTTGCTCAAATTCAATTGCCGTCACCTTAACACCTAATTGATTGAGTGCTATCGCATCATAACCGACACCTGACCCTAGTTCCAGTGCCTTATCAACTTTTTTAGGCAGCAACTCTAATATTTGCTGCATCTTTTTAGCAGCAAATGCTAGTTGAGTGTCTGTATCCAATTGAAACTGTGGCATGCGTTCATACATAAATTGATAAAATTGTTGATTCAACATATTCTGTCCCCCCTAATCACTAACCATAAATAAAACGTTATTATTATTTATTATATTTCAATATTTACTCAAATACAACTTGAGTATGATGACGTTACTTCTTCACTCCCGTATACTCATAACAACAAGTAAATTATTCGGGGGTTTTAAAAATGATTATTACAACAACACCTAACATTGACGGTCAACTCATTAAAGAATATAACGGAGTCGTTTTCAGTGAAGTCGTCTTAGGGATTAATGCAATGAAAGATATGAGTGCGAGTTTACGAAATATCTTTGGGGGACGCTCGACAGCGTATGAAGAAGAATTACGTCAAGCACAAGCTGATGCCTTACAAGAACTTGAACAGAGAGCCTTACAAATCGGTGCTAATGCCATTGTCGGCATGCGTATTGATTATGAAGTATTAGGTGCGAATAATGGCATGCTGATGATAATTGGCAGCGGAACTGCTGTTACGATTTAATTTTTCAAAAAGGGAGATTTGACAGATGACTTCAAAAAGTGTAAAAATGCCCGTATTTCATATTATTTCCATATTTGGACTGCTTGTCTGTGGTATTCTTGCTATTTGGCTCTATCAATCAGGTATGCTAACTTCGGTGGAATTGTTACATCAAACCGTCCAACAATATGGCTTTGCTGGTATACTCCTTTTTATCTTTATACAAATTATTCAAGTAGTCATTCCCATTATTCCAGGTGGCATTTCTACAGTGGCTGGTGTCGTCATATTTGGGGCTTTTGATGGCTTTTGGTGGAATTATATCGGTATTTGTTTAGGCTCAATGATTGCATTTGCTATTGCAAAATATTATGGTCGCCCTACGTTGCATCAGCTTTTTTCACAACAAACGATTCAAAAATACGATGCTTGGGTCAGTAAGGATAGTCGTTTCACTTGGTATTTTGCCTTAGCGATATTCTTTCCCATTGCACCAGACGATTTCTTATGTTATTTAGCCGGAACCACTCAGATGAATTGGAAAACTTTTTCGCTTATCATCTGGCTAGGAAAACCATTATCAATCGCAGCGTACAGTATCGGCTTAAAAACTTTTATCGAACAAGCACTACCATTATTTAATTAAAAAAACAGGTAAAATGAGCATTCCGATACGAATGACATTTTACCTGTTTTATTTTAGTCTATCTCATCATACGCACCATTTTGTTGCAGACGTTGACGAGTGTAATTGCCCATAATGCCAATCGAATGAGCAGTCGGTTTAATATTTATGCCAAATATCAAATTCATTAACCACATTAAAATTACAAAAATAGCAATTGGAGCAATGCAGTTAACCACAATTAAGATAGCCAATGAATCAATTAAATTATTCAATGTCTTAATCATTTTATTTGGCAAATCAGTAACAGCCGTTGCGACATTGCTAATAGAACCTGTCGTAAAATCCACCACTCCACTCAATGCGTGCGATAGTTGCCCTACAATATCGGTACTCTGCTCTTCTTGTTGCGTCGCATTTTGACTTGTTTCTTCTTGTTTGTTGACCTCACTCTGAATCACTTGTGCCTCATCAATCGTTCGATTAATTGTATTTTTATACGTTGATTCAATTTGATTGGTAATAAAAATAGTCGTCGGCACGACACAGAAAAGTGCTACACCGAATAAAATAATTTTTCGGCTAATACGTTGTACCATAATATATACTGGAGCTGATTGCGGCACCCATAAACCGTAAATATTAACTGCTAATCCTACTGGAATAATCAACTTCAATACTAATAATCCCATAGACGAGAATAAATATTTTTGAAACCATAGTCCGATAAATACAATAATTAAGTAGTCTGAAATATCAGCTAAATTTTCAGCTAATGGTGTCGCTACATCACCTGGAATAAGTGTCAAAGCAGTCGAACTCGCAGCTGAAATAGCTGTTAGCTTGACGACATTTTCTTTCATACTATCTAATTCTTGTGCAATATACGTTGTCAAATTCAACAATAATTGAGAATTTGCAAACCACCAACATAAAATAGCAATACCAATAGATAATACCGTCCAAATTATCTTTTGCTGGGTACTTATCGTTTGACTATTTTGTGGTCTATCTAATTGTTTTATCATCTCTTTCTCCTTTCAAGTTCTAAACGATTGCTTGCCATTGCCAGCTTGCATCAAAATTTACCTTATGCTGTTCAGCAAATTCAAAAAAATAGCTTTGTGCGTCTTCTAGCGAAACACCTTCAACAACATAGGCATAACCTGCTTGAGAACCGATTGGTGCATATTCCAAGCGATAACTTGTCCCAAAACCAATCCCTTGTATAAATGCAAATTGTCCCCCTTGTGAACGCCATTCTAATAATACAAACTCATCAAACGCATTAATCGCCACTTCAGCTGCTTGATTTATTTGCTCATTTGTTGGCTCAATCACATTCAATGTATTGGTTGACAACTTCAATCCTACGAAATCTTCTGTCACCTGTGTAGGTTGTGTATTCTCATGTTCTACTTTCACATTCTTTTTTCGTTTAAACAAATCAAAAATCCCCATTAAAATATCCCCCTTAATTTATTAATACTTGAGAAAATTGCACATAAATCTCTTATAACTATCATATCATTTTTATAACAGAATACCTAATTAGAAACAATATAAAATTTGATCCAGTGTCTGTAACTAGATGACGGAATCATCATCTAGCACTTTCGCTTGACCAATTCCCTATGAACTCCTGTCTTTGTAAAATAAATAGTTGGTTAGGTGTCTCAGATACCCAACCAACTATTTATTAAGAGACTTGTGTTAACGAGTGCTTCCCTACATTATTTATCTAATAAAATTTCTTCTATCTTACTTATTAATTTCTCAGAATCTTCACTATCTAATTTATAACGCATTGACCCAATAATTCGTTTGCGATCAATTTCTCTAATTTTTCGGACTAATGCAAATGCCTTTGGATATTTAGGACTCTTTAAATATTTGCTATTATCCAATGTCAAACCATAGCGATAACGTTTCCCACTCTTTTTGCTTGTAATTGGAACAACAACTAAAGTGTTATCTTTTTGTGGTGTAATGACAATTGCATAGTGCTTTCCTGAAAATTCAGCACCGACATTCTCCTTGAAATCTACCAAGTAAATTCCCATTTTTTCTATATCCATACATTTTCCCTCAAAAATTAAATTAGGCACACCCGTAGATGTGCCTCAAAGCTCCTTAACGAATAAGGCTCTAATCTCATACAAGTGCTGCCTTAACGAATAAGGCTTTTGCACCTACCTACATACTAAGTAAGAAACTATATATTGTCAAGCCATTTATCTACCTAAATTTGTTGCATATAGACGTTCAGTAGACAGACACCTATAAAGACCTTTCTATATCTCACACTATTTACTTAATTATGTTAATTATTTCGTCTTATCACTAGCTTTCTGCATTGTATAGTATTATCATATAGGTAGATAAAAAGGAATGTAGGTAATTATGAAAGATAAACATTATTATAAAACGGCATTACAAATGGCTTGGCCTTCTGTACTTGAAAGTTTTTTTATTTCATTAGCAGGAATGATTGATACAATGATGGTTGGCTCACTTGGTAGTTATGCAATAGCATCCGTCGGTCTAACCACTCAACCGAAATTAATTGGGCTAACGCTCTTTTTTGGAATTACAATTTCCGTTTCAACGATTGTCGCTAGACGTCGTGGTCAAGAAGATAAACGTGGTGCTAATGAAGTATTTTTTACAGCCATGATACTCGCACTCATTGCTTGCGTCATCATCACAACGATTGCACTTTACTTTGCACATCCAATTATGACGCTAGCAGGTAGTAACAGTGAAACACATCTGGCATCAGTCCAGTACTACCAAATCATTATGGGTGGACTAATCTTTAATGTGATTGCAATGGTCATCAATGCAGCCCAACGTGGTAGTGGTAATACGAAAATTGCCTTTGTCACTAATTTGACTTCTTCGATCATTAACATTATTTTTAACTATTTACTGATTGGTGGCAAATATGGTTTTCCATCATTAGGCATACAAGGAGCTGCTTTAGCAACCGTCATCGGTAGTATGGTAGCAATGCTGATGAGTATTCGTTCGCTATTTAAAAAGCAAAGTTTAATTCAAATACCATATATCATCGAACATCGGGTTAAAATGCGTTTCGAAACCGTCAAAACTATTTTCAAAATTGGCTCAACAATGGTAATTGAAAATTTAGCAATGCGAATTGGTTTTGTGACAACTGCAATTACAGCTGCCAAACTCGGTACTCACTCGTTTGCGATTTATAATGCTGGAATGAATCTACTTAGTTTAGGATTTTCATTTGGTGACGGTATGCAAGTAGCAGCCGTTGCCTTATCAGGACGTGCACTTGGAAAAGGCGATCATGAAGAAGCCATTAACTTTGGACATATTTGTCAAAGAATTGGTTTAGTGATGTCCATTTTACTTTCAATTTTCCTATTCGTATTCGGTCATCAAATTATGGGACTTTACTTTGACAATCCTACACTCATTACTGAAGCTACCAAAGCAACACACTTTATTATGATTATTGTACTTTTACAAATTTCGCAACTTGTTTATGGTGGATGTTTGCGTGCTGGTGGCGATGTCCGTTATACATTAATGTCTGGAATTATCTCAGTCACCATTATCCGTACCGCTGCAACTCTATTATTAGTTAATTTCTTCAATCTTGGATTGAATGGAATTTGGACTGGAATACTTGCTGACCAATTATCTCGCTTTACGTTACTCCGTCATCGCTTTAAATTAGGTAAATGGACACAGATTCAATTGTAACTAACAATCATAACCACCCGTCTAACGGGTGGTTTGAACAGGGGCTATAAGCCCAAAAAGCCAGCCAGCGCCTAAAGACGCTGGCTTTCACTTTGTTCAAGCCTTATTGCTCTTGACCCGTCACTCGCCTCTCAAAGAGGCGTTTGTATTACTTACCACTATCCCTAAAGGGATTTTCATATTCCTTCACACTCAATTTATCCAAGGCTATATCATGTTTCTCTTGCTCTTGAATATATTTCTTTATCGTGGCTTCATTTAATCCCACCGTACTCACATAATATCCTTCTGCCCAAAAATGTCGATTCCCAAATTTATATTTCAAATTTGCGTGTTTATCAAACATCATTAACGCACTCTTACCTTTTAAATATCCCATAAAACTCGATACGCTTATTCTTGGTGGAATACTGACCAACATATGTACATGGTCCGGCATCAGATGTCCTTCTATAATTTCGACTCCTTTATAACTACATAATCGTCGAAATATTTCTCCTAAACTACTGCGACATTGATTATAGATGATTTTTCGTCTATACTTTGGGGTAAACACAATGTGGTATTTACACATCCACTTTGTGTGCGATAAACTATGTGCCATGCGTTTTCTCCTTTCACTTTACAGTTGGCTTGAACACCACTATTGTATCGCGTTTGGAGTTTTTTGGTATAACCGTCGTTGCGCACCCGCATAGCGGGTGGTTTATTTGTCACTCACCTTACGGTGCGTGACCGACTAAAGTCACAACAAAAGGCTAGGTAAAAAGTCAATGACTTTTACCTAGCCCTTTTTGTATATTCAAAAAAACGACATTTGAGCAACGAGTACTCAAATGTCGTTTTCGAAATGTGCTAATAGTGATTAGCATTCGTATTACTACGAAATGATGTTATTCTTCTTCTTTGCGTCCACGAGCTACCAAACCTAAACCTGCTAGGATTGATAATGCAGCCGCACTCCAAGGTAATACTGAATCAGTCTCACCTGTATTTGGAAGAACAGAAGATTTTTTAACTTCATCTTTACCTGGTTGTTCAGGAGTAGCCGGTTTACTTGGTTCACTCGGTACTTCTGGTTTTTCCGGTTGTTCAGGTACTTCCGGTGTAGTCGGTACATAAGGAATATGTAAATCTTCACCCGGATTTGTTGGTACTGGTGGAATATATCCTTTAGTTGGATCATTCGGATCCACTGGTTTCAATGGATTACCGTCTGGATCGTTTGGAATATATCCTGGTACAAATGGAATCGGCGGTACGCCTGGTTTATTCGGATCAACTGGAGAATCTGGATTCTCTGGATCGAATGGATAAGGCACTACTGGTCGTTCTTCATTTGGTACACCTGGGATTTCTGGAATCCAGTTACCTACTTTTTGGTAAATATAAGTAACAACTGTTTCACCTTTAACAACTTTACCATTTTCCATACCTTCAGTCTTACTTGGTACAAGAACATACTTGTGACCATCATGTGTAATTTCTGGTTTGATATGGTCAGTTGTGTCATACGGTGTTCCCACATTAGATGTCGGTGTATCAATTACTGGTTCAGCAATTTCATTACCGTCTGTATCTTTGTATCGAACAATAACTGTTCCGACCGGTTTGTAAGGTACTAGTGTATCTTTCGTTGGATCATTTGGCTCAGTAATTGTTGGTGGAATGTAACCTTTTGTTGGATCATTTGGATCTACTGGTTTAAGTGGTGTATTACCAGTTGGATCATTTGGATCTTTTGGTTCATATCCTGGTACATATGGTAATGGCGGATTATCTTGTGGATCTTCCGGTGTTTCATCATACGGTACTTTATTTGGATCTTTTGGTCTGTTTGGATCCGGATCTTCAATATGTGGTACATAACTTCCGTTTGGCACATAAGGTACTGGTGTATCCTCAGACGGATCTTCCGGATTCGTGATCGTTGGTGGAATATATCCTTGCGTTGGATCATTCGGATCTTTCGGTTTCAATGGATTGCCGTCTGGATCTTTTGGTGTATATCCTGGTACATATGGTAATGGCGGATTATCTTGTGGATCTTCCGGTGTTTCATCATACGGTACTTTATCTGGATCTTTTGGTCTGTTTGGATCTGGATCTTCAATATGTGGTACATAACTTCCGTTTGGCACATAAGGTACTGGTGTATCCTCAGACGGATCTTCCGGATTCGTGATCGTTGGTGGAATATATCCTTGCGTTGGATCATTCGGATCTTTCGGTTTCAATGGATTACCGTCTGGATCTTTTGGTGTATGACCTGGTACATATGGTAACGGTGGATTATCTTTTGGATTTTCCGGTGTTTCATCATATGGTACTTTTGGTAAATCATAGTTCGGATCTGGATCTTTCGGATTTGGATTCTCAGGATCTTTTGGTACATACGGAACATAATTTCCTGGTTTCATCGGATCTGGTTTCTCAGGTGTTGCTGGATTTTCCGGAACGTAAGGAATATGTGTGTCTTCACCTGGTTTATTTGGCACTGGTGGCACATAGCCTTGTTTTGGATCTTCTGGATCCACTGGTTTCAATGGATTACCCTCTGGATCATTTGGAATATATCCTGGTACATACGGAATCACCGGTGGTGTATTCGGTTGATTTGGATCGTTCGGTTTCGTTGGATCAACTGGAGAATCTGGATTCTCTGGATCAAACGGATATGGTAATTTCGGACGATCTTTACTTGGTACACCTGGGATTTCTGGAATCCAGCTACCTACTTTTTGGTAAACATAAGTAACTTCTGTTGTACCCTCAACTACTTTACCTGTTTCAGCACCCATAGTCTTAACTAATACATAAACTGTACCGTCTTCCAACTCAATGCGTTCTGGTTTTGTGGATTCATTTTCAGGGTTCATAGAATCCGTCGTATCATAGTCAGTTCCCACTGGTGAAATTGGTGTATCAATACGATCTTTGGCAATTGTTTCACCGTTTGTATTAACATAGTGGACAATTACTGAACCAACTTTTGCACCTACTGGAACGTAAGGAATAAATGTATCTTCACCTGGTTCATTTGGTACTGGTGGTACATAACCTTGTTTTGGATCTTCAGGATCAACTGGTATGAGTGGTGTATTACCACTTGGATCCGTTGGATCTTTCGGTTCAAATCCTGGTACATACGGAATCACTGGTGGTGTATTTGGTTTATCTGGATCGTTTGGTTTCTTCGGATCGATCGGAGAATCTGGATGTTCTGGATCGAATGGATACGGAATTTCTGGACGATCTTTACCTGGTACACCTGGAATTAATGGAATCCAGCTACCTACTTTTTGGTAAACGTAAGTAACAACTGTTTCACCTTTAACAACCTTACCTGTTTCTTCACCACGTGTCTTAGACGGAACAAGAACATACTTATCACCATTGAATGTGATTTCAGTTGGTTTTGTTAATTCACCTTTAGGATTCATATCATCAGTTGTATCATATGGTGTTCCAACAAGTGATTTCTCAGTATCCGTTATTTGATCCTTGATTGTGTTACCCTCAGTATCCTCATAGCGTACCACAACTGTTCCTGCTGGAAGATATGGCACTGGTGTTTCTTTCGGATTTGTTGGTGTTGGTGGAATATATCCTCCCGGATCTTTTGGTAATGGATTTGTAGGATCCATTGGATCTACTGGAATGTATCCCGGTACATCTGGTAAACGTGGATCATCTTTTGGATCTTCTGGTGTTTCGTCATACGGTACTTTCTCAAGTTCTTCTCCCGGTTCTCCTGGAATTGTTGGATTATGTGGATCTTCTGGATCGGTAGGATTTGCAGGATCTTGTGGAATGTACGGTACATATTGTCCTCGTACATATACAATCAATTGATCGTGAAGACCTGTAATCTCACCTGTTTCAGAAATCATTGCTGTTTCTTTTGGTGCATCTTTTTCATTCGGATTAGCCTTGTAATAGTGTGAATATCCAGCTTTTTCTGGTGATACAACAGCTGGAGCTTCTGCGACTTCAGCTTTCCAAGGAGAAACGGTGTATGTACCTGTCACATGATCCATTGTCACTGTACGAGTAAAGCGAACTTTTTGAACATCATCTTTGAAGACTGCCTCATCATCATTACCTTCTTTACCTTCATAACGGTAACGGATTGTACGAGTAGCCTCACGAACAAGATCACCTACTTCATTTGGCCAAACCGGTGTACGTGGATCTTCTGGATTTACAGGGTCACCTGGTTTTGGTCTCGGATTTTCCGGTGTATCCGGCGTATCTGGCGTTACAGGTGTCACTTTATGTTTCAACGTTACTATGAATTGTTGTGACGGTTTTTCTTGAGATGCATCTGGTTTATTATCCAACACGATTGGTTTTGGTACACCGTCAGAAACTAATTCCCAACCTTTATCAGTATACATCTTAATGCGTGTTTCAGTTGTATAATCAGACGTATCACCTGCTTGGCCTTCTGTCTTATCCACACCTTCAATTTGAACTGGGTTTTCTGGATCTGTTACATCGTAGTAAGTAATCGTTGCGTATTGCTTATCTGCCTCAGGTGCTGTCACTGGTGCATAAAGAACTAATTGATCGCTGATACCTGAGATTACACCGTCTGTAGAAATCATTGCTGTTTCTGCTGGTGCATCTTTATCAAATGTATAGCCCACTTTATCTTTTGATTTCACTGCTGGTGCAGTTGGATCAACTGGTACCCATTCACCGTAGCCTACGATTTCACCAGTTACTTTATCGACATTGGCAGTGCGTTTGAATTTCACTGTTTGAACAATATCATCAAAGACCGCTTCTTCATTTATACCTGGCTTATCTTTATAACGGTAACGAATTGTACGAGTTGCTGTTTTCTCTACATTTGCCTTGTCAATGACTGGCCATTTTGGTCCTTCTGGATTATTTGGATTGATTGGTTGATTTGGATCTTTTGGACTATCTGGATCAACTGGTTCAATCGCATGTTTCAAGGTTACTTCGTATTTCTGAGTAGGATCCTCATCTGAATTATCTACTTCATTGTCAAAGATAATTGGTGTTGGAACATTATCATCAACTACTTCATAGCCTTTATCAAGATAATCTTGAACCCTCTTTTGTTTTTTCTCTGGATTCGTTGTGTAGTCTGATTTATCTCCAGCGACACCACTTTCCTTATCCACATCACCAAGTTGAGTTGGGTTTGCTGGATCTGTTACATCTTTGTAAGTGATTGTTGCGTGTTGTTTGATTGGTACCGGCACTTCTGGTGTAACCGGAGCATACAAGATTTTTTGATCTTCAAGACCAGAAATCACACCATCTTTAGATATCATCGCTGTTTGAGCTAATACATCTTTTTGAACTTTTGTATCATCCGCTTGGTTATAGTGCGTGTGTCCCTCTTTTGAGCCAGAGATAACAGCTGGTGCTTCATCAACAATCGCTTTCCAATCAGAATAAGTCACTTTACCAGTCACATGATCAACAGTTGCTGTACGTCTGAATTTAACCGTTTGTACTACATCTGGGAAGACTTTCATCGTGTCATCATCAGGTGTATTTTCATAACGGTAGCGAATTGTACGTGTTGCTGTACGCTCAAGTTCATTCGCTAAATCAGGCCATTTTGGTCCATCTGGATTATTCGGATTAATCGGTGTTCCTGGTTTTGGTTGTGGCGTATCTGGTGTAATCGGTGTTGTTTTATGTTTTAAAGTGACTTCAAATTTTTGACTTGGGTCATCTTCAGAAGTATCTGCTTTTCCATCGAATGTGATTGGACTTGGTACGCCGTCATTTACAAGCTCATATCCTTTATTGAGATAATCTTCAAGTCGTTTCACTGTTGTGTAAGGAGAGTTCTCACCCTCAACACCATTCGTTTTATCAACATCACCTAACTGCTCTTTATCGTCTTCGTTAATCTTAGTTGGGTCTTTCTTGTCTGTTACATCGTAGTAAGTGATCGTTGCGTGTTGAGGATCTTTTGGAGCCTCTGGTGCTGGTTTCACAGCATACACATAAGTTACAACGAGTGTCTTACCAGCTTGTACAACCCCATTTTCAGGTTCATTTCCAGGCTGACCTGTTTGAATTTCCTTAAAGACATATTCAACATTATCTTTTGTAATCGTTGGGTCCTTTTGTTCGGAAGTATTGTATTGTGTACCTGGTTTGACATTGGTTTCATCTTCAACATCTTTATCTTTTAGAAGTTGTCCTTGTTCATTTACATAACGAACGACAACACTACCTGCTTGCTCATAGACGTAAGTAACAGTTTGATCGTTCTCAGTCACTTCACCTTTTTCTGGTGCTGAGTTCTCTTTTGGTTCTGTTTGAGCAAGATAATAAACTTTATCGTCTTTTGTGGTGATCTTTTCAGGCTTGTTATCAAATGTTTCGTAATGTTCACCAACTGGTTTTTTATCAGTATCTATCACGAAGTTTTCATCATTTGGTTGCAAATCTTTGTCTTTGATAGGATTACCCATTTTATCTTCGAATTTAACAAAGACAGAACCTGTTTTTTCAACTGGTTTTTCTGGAACATCATAGACATAGGTTACATGAAGTGTTTCACCAGCCTTGATTTGTCCTTTTTCAGATGCATTTCCTGGTTGACCTGTTTGAATTTGCTTAAAGACATAAGTTACATCACCTTTTGTGATCGTTTGATCTTTACGGTCAGCTGTTTCATAATCTGAACCTGGTTTGCCATTTACAACATCATCTACTGGAGCTTGAATTTCTTCTCCTTGAGTATTTACGTAATGGACTTTGACGTTACCAGCTTTTTCATACAAATAAGTTACTTCTTTATTGACACCTGCCGTTACTTCGCCACTTTCAGGTGCTGAACCGTCTTTTGGCTTGCTTTGTGCAAGATAGTAAGTTGAGCCGTCTGTACCCTCTAATTTTTCAGGTTTTCGGTCGTAAGTGTCATATTCTGTTCCATCTGGTTTATTATCAGTATCGGTAACTTTTTTTGCAATTGGTTGACCTGTTGTCTTATCCTCATAGTTTACAAAGACAGAACCTGGTTTCAATGCGTACACTTTAATGACGTGTGTCGTACCTTCTTTTATATTTCCAGTAGTTCCACCGATATGGTTCAGTTCATCTGTTTCGATTTTCTTACCATCAACAATGTTTGTCTTAGACAGTTCTTTAAAGGCGTAGACTTTGCCATTAACAGTAATTTCTGGTTTATGATGGTTATCATCTGTATCGTAGGCAGCATCAATATTGCCATCAGTCGTATCATTTTCTTTTGGAGAAAGGGTATTCCCTTTTTCATCTACAAAGTAAACATCAACATTACCTTTTACAGCTTTGTAAACATATGTGACATGGTGGGTACCTTGCATCAAATCACCAGACGGTGCAATACCTTTTGGATCATTAGCAGCGATAACACCCTCTTTGTTACTTGTAACCAAGTTCCCTTTTTCACCTAAAGTCCCCACTGCATAAGGTGTTTCTGGATTAACTGGAGCTGGTTTGTAGGTTACACCGTTATGTTTGATTTCTGGTGAAATGTTACCCAATGTATCATACATTGCTTTCACACCATTTGTTTCAACAGGTCGATCTGCGACAACTGTCACTGGTTCTTCAATTTTATTTCCGTCTGTATCAACATAGTTTACGATAACTGTACCTTTGTTGATAATTTCAGGGTTACTTGCCGTTACTGGTAACGCTGTAAAGCGAGCAGAATCTGCGTAACGATAGTTCCCACCTGTTTGGTTAGCACGAGCATTTATTGGATTCCCATTATGATCAAAAAACGTCAACAAATGGAACCCTGGTGCATCTCCTGGTTTATCCGGATCATCCACAGTTATCGATTTACCAGGATTGTCAGGATCATCAATTTGTTTTCTGTGATGAAGGTCTGCACTATTCCCTGGATTTGCTGTACTCCACTCCTTGTTAAGCAATTTCACACCAAACTTGGATGTTTTCCCTGCTTCTTCTTTATCTGGATGCATAGTACCATTGATGAAAAAACCAGGTTTAGAATAATCTCCAAAGAAACGAATCGTTGCTTCTTTCTTGTCCTCACTGATCTTCTCGATGATCATATACGTGTCTTTTGGAGTTACATAGACACTTTCATCCGTTGAATTTGCTTGTGGTTTACCATCCTTATCATACGGCACATAATACACTGGAAGGCGAGTCCCTAGCATTAAATTATCACCCCAAATATATGGATTTGGATTGGTATCCTTAGCTTTGATTTTAGCTACAAATCCATTTGGTAGCCCACCAACTTCACCATTAAAGGTTAGAATCGCATCATTTTCAACCTCTTTTGAAAAAGCGATGTCTTCTGGCTCTCCAAGTGGTCGAAAATCATACAGCATGGTATTAAAGCGAAGATAAGGCTTGCTATCTCCAGGTCCTTTTTGAGCATAACTTGTACCACCATTAGTCTGCACACCATTATTAAAAGGATTTTGAGTATATTCTTTCTCTACGACAACATCATCATTCACTAAAACTTTGAATTTAGCTGTATGTGGTTTTGAAACAGCTACAGTTTGGATATTGGCATTACGATTAATTTCCGCTTTTACGTCCTTAAGTCCTTCTACATTTTCATTGAAGGTAACTTTATATTTAATTTTCTTTGTCATATAGTCTGAAGATGCGGACAAATCAAAACGTGTAGGATCCTGTGAATCTTGAGCACGATAGTAATCACTTTCATAACCAACACGCTCTACCGTACCAATCACAACTTCTTCCTTAGTATCAGGATTTGTAATGACTATTTTTCTTGGAAGTTCGACTGGTGCATCTTGTCCTTCGATATAGAAATAATCATCCTTATGTAGCTCTTGTCCCTCAAAACTCAAATTTACTTTGAATGGATTTGCAACTAAGGTTGGTGCAACGTTAAGAGCTGAGTTAGTTCCCTCAACTGTTACTTTAGGAGTTACTTTTCTACCCTCAGTTGCAGTTGGTGTTGCAGGCGTTTCTCCAACACGGAATCCCGTACCAGTAGTTAACGGCTCACCTTGATTTGGAAAAGCTGCACGTCTTTGTAAACGGCGTGCCTCTTCAGCAATGATGTTTAATGCAGCAACATCAACAGCCTGTTGTAAGCGTGACACATATTCACCACGGACAGTTGGTGTTAATGATGTAAACGTATTCACTGATCTGATTTTCTCTGCTTTAACAGCCTCTAAATCAGTAGTTGACGCTACATCTTCAGTTGGCACTACAGTATTTGGTGTCACTGCCGTTACAACATTAGTTGTTGGCATTGCTTCTTCTTCTAATTCAGTTACTTCTGGAGACACTTCTTCAGTATAAACAGCAACTTCAATAATTTCTTCACAAGGAAGACTTGCTACTTCCACACCATTTTCTAATACCCTCACAGTACCATCATTAGCGACAATAACTTGATACGATTCACCCAAGTTATTATCTGCACGAACAAGTGCTTCCACTGCTGCTTTTTCACCGGCATTAAGATTTGTGGCATTTACAACTGTCACTTTTGTGTGTACTACTAAGTGCAATGCTGTTGCAATGCTTTCAGTTGTTTCATCTATAACAGGTGTTACTACGACATTAGTCCCTTCCTCAACAGAATTTGATTCTTGCACTAGATCTGCTGATTCTTCCGATACAGTCGTTGTATCTTCTAGCGATGAATCGTCTACTTGATTATCAGTTGATAACACTGGTTCTGTTGAAACTAGTTCTTCAGCTGATGCTTGGTTTGTACCCATAACAATTGATGTTCCTAAAAGAACTGAGCACACTCCAATTTTATACTTGCGAATTGAGAACCGTTGTTTTCGTTTAAAAAACATAGGCATTCCCCTCTTTCTTATAATTCTTCCCTTGTAAAAAGTATCTTTTTGCAAAGTTTACGGCTATTTTCCATTTGCTGGAAGATTCCAAGGGAATTGTATCAATTATAATTTTTTATTGCAAGTGTTTATCTTAAAAATTTTAAATATTCACATTTTAAGTTTCCAAATTTTATCCAAACAATGTTTTTATATCAACAAATTTAACATTTTCTGAATTTAAAATATTATTTAAGTTTCCATTGAGGTCAAATATAAAATTGTAATAATTACGATAAATCATAATATTTAGTCATCAAATGACGCTAGAATTATCAGCGAAGCATATTGATACAAAAATTTTGTATAAAATATTACTGGTTAATCGTTTGTTTAAAAATAAGAAAACAGATAGAAACGAATCATCCTTTCTATCTGTCAATCAAGTCGCTTAATTTTAGGGAACCAACACCATTTGACATAGAGCCAAAAAAACAGCATTTGAGCGAATACTCAAATGCTGTTTCCATTATATGCTCAGAGTTTATTAAATCGTATTGCTACGAATTAATTTTAAGCTTCTTCATCTTTTTTGCGACGAGGTGCTACTAATCCTAGACCTGCTAAGATTGAAAGTGCTGCTGCACTCCATGCCATAGCTGAGTCAGATTCACCTGTATTTGGAAGAACAGCTGATTTTCCAACTTCTTGATAAACTGGAGCTTCAGGTGTTCCTGGTTTTTCAGGAGTTTCTGATGTTTCAGGAGTTTCTGGCGTTTCAGGTGCTTCTGGTTTCTCAGGTGTCTCTGGAACTTCTGGTAATTCAGGTGTTTCAGGTGTCTCTGGAACTTCTGGTAATTCAGGTGTTTCAGGTGTCTCTGGTGTTTCTTTCAATTTGTAAATATAAGTAACATCAGTATTACCTTTAACAACCTTACCTTGTTCTTGATCACCGTCTTTAACTTTTACAAGTTCATAGACTTTACCGTCTTTACCAGTGATTTCCTTAGGAACTTCCTCACCATTTTCATTAGTGTTGTACTCTGTACCCACTGGTGATTTCGGTGTATCCTCAGTCGGATCTTTAATCACATTACCTTCTTCATCCACATAATGAACCGTTACTGTTCCTGCTGGTACGTAAGGCACTGGTGTATCTTTCTTAGGATCTACTGGTTTTGGTGGTACATATCCTTTAGATGGATCGTTTGGATCTACTGGTTTCAACGGTGTTGAAGGATCTTCTGGATCTACTGGTACATAACCATCAATATCAGGTAATGGTGGATTATCACTTGGATCTTCCGGTGTATTATCGTAATCCACTGGTGGAATCGGATTTCCATTTGGATCTAGAGGAGGATTGTTCTCTGGATTTGTTGGATACTTAGGATCATTCGGATTAGAAGGATCCGTTGGATCTTCAGGGATATACGGAATATACTTGTTAGGTTTTTCTTCCACTGGTGGTGGTGTTTGTTTTTCTTTCAACTTGTAGATGTATGTAACGTCAATGTTACCTTTTTCTACTACACCAGTTGGGTTGTCGCCTTCTTTAACTTTTACAAGTACGTATTCTTCGCCGTCTTTACCAGTGATTTCTCTTGGAATTTCCTTGCCATCTTCATCAGTGTTGTACTCTGTACCCACTGGTGATTTCGGTGTGTCCTCAGTCGGATCTTTAATCACATTACCTTCTTCATCCACATAGTGAACAGTTACTGTTCCTGCTGGTACGTAAGGTACTGGTGTATCTTCTTTAGGATCTACTGGTTTTGGTGGTACATATCCTTTAGATGGATCGTTTGGATCTACTGGTTTCAACGGTGTTGAAGGATCTTCTGGATCTACTGGTACATAACCATCAATATCAGGTAATGGTGGATTATCACTTGGATCTTCCGGTGTATTATCGTAATCCACTGGTGGAATCGGATTTCCATTTGGATCTAGAGGAGGATTGTTCTCTGGATCTGTTGGATACTTCGGATCATTCGGATTAGAAGGATCCGTTGGATCTTCAGGGATATACGGAATATACTTGTTAGGTTTTTCTTCTACTGGTGGTGGAGTTTGTTTTTCTTTCAACTTGTAGATGTAAGTAACATCAATATTACCTTGTTCTACTTCACCAGTCGGTTTGTCACCGTCTTTAACTTTTACAAGTACATACTCTTCGCCGTCTTTACCAGTGATTTCTCTTGGAATTTCCTTACCGTCTTCATCAGTGTCATACTTAGTACCTACTGGTGATTTCGGTGTATCCACAGTTGGATCCTTGATAACTTCACCTTTTTCGTTTACATAGTGAACCGTTACTGTTCCTGCTGGTACGTAAGGAATTGGTGTATCTTCCTTAGGATCAACTGGTTTTGGTGGCCCATATCCCTTAGTTGGATCTTCTGGATCTACTGGTTTCAATGGTGTCTTACCACTTGGATCGCTTGGATCTACAGGGATGTATCCTGGTACGTCCGGTAAACGTGGATCATCTGACGGATCTTCCGGTGTCTCATCGTATGGACGAGTTGGAATTTCTTCACCTGGGTTATTTGGATCTGTTGGATCATGTGGATCCGTTGGGTCATTAGGGTTGCTTGGATCTACTGGGATAAATGGAATGTATTTACCTGGTTTTTGACGGTAAACGTAGATTACGTTTGTTTCGCCCTTAACAACTTTACCAGTTTCTCCACCTACAATTGCATCTTCTGGAACAACTTCTTGATCACCAACTTTGTTTGAAGTAGAAACACGAACCAATTCATAGATAGACTCGTTACCCTCTTCATCTGTAACAATGATTTCATCCGGACGTTCTTTTCTTGTTCTTGTATTTTCAGTTGTGTCATAGTCAGAACCAACTGGAGCTTTCGCTGTATCTACAAGTTTGTCAAGAAGAACATTACCCTCTTCATCAACATAATGAATCACAACTGAACCTGCTGGTACGTAAGGAATTGGTGTATCTTCCTTAGGATTTTCTGGTGCTGGTGGCACATAGCCGCCATTTGGATCTTTTGGCAATGGATTGCTTGGATCTTTTGGATCTACTGGCACAAAACCGTCGATATCCGGTAAGCGTGGATCATCACTTGGATCGTTCGGTGTATTATCGTAATCCACTGGTGGAATTGGATTTCCATTTGGATCTAATGGTGGATTATCTTCCGGATCATTTGGATACTTAGGATCGTTCGGATTAGACGGATCTTCAGGATTTTCCGGAATGTACGGAATGTACTTATTAGGTGTTTCAGTTGGTGGTAATGGTGGTAATGGTTCTTCACCACTTGATTCTGGTGTCACTGGTTTTACTAAACGGTAAACGTAAGTAACTTCTTTTGTTTTACCTGCTTCAACTGCACCGTCAACTGAATCAGTTGATGTTAAGTGACCGTCTTCATCAACTTCACCTGCACCATATGTTCCTGCTGGTACACGTTCATACACTTTATCCCCTACTGTAATTGTAGCTGGACGTAACGTTTTCGTAGTCGTGTCATACTCAGTTCCGTCTTTTTCATTTTTCTTCGCAACTTTATCGGCTGCAATTTCGTTTCCAGCTTCGTCTACATAGTGAACGATAACTGATCCGGCTTTCTTGTACACGTATGTTACAACTTTTTCGCCTTCTTTAACTTTACCGTCGTCTTCCCCTTCACCTTCTTTTGGTTCATTCTTAGTTAAGTGGTAAACTGTTGGATTTTCTGGATCATTTGGATTTGGAACTTCGATTTTCTCATCGCGTTTATCAACTGTATTGTACGGAGTATCAACTGGTGATAATGGCGTATCTTCCTTAGGATCTTGAATCTCGTTACCTTCTTCGTCTTCGTATTTAACGATTACAGAACCTTTTGGTGATTCTGGTTTTGGCTCTTCTTTTGGTGTTTCACGTTTCTTGTACTCATATTTAATAACTTGTGGAGTTTCAGTTACGTTACCTTCTTGTGGTGCTGAACCTTCTTTAAGTTTTGGAGTATTGTCTTCGTTTTTCACCAAGTCATAGATATTACCATCTTTGTCTGTTAAGATTGCTGGTGGTGTATCTTTATATGGTGTTTCTAATGGAGTATCTTTTTCTTTGATTACTTCATCTTCTTCAACAGTTGGGTCTTCATATAGACGCTCTTCTGTTCCTTCTACATAGTATTGAGCTGTTACTTCTCCACCAGGTTTTACTGGTTCTTCTTTTGGTGTTTCACGTTTCTTGTACTCGTATTGGATAACTTGTGGAGTTTCAGTTACGTTACCTTCTTGTGGTGCTGAACCTTCTTTAAGTTTTGGAGTATTGTCTTCGTTTTTCACCAAGTCATAGATATTACCATCTTTGTCAGTTAAGATTGCTGGTGGTGTATCTTTATATGGTGTTTCTAATGGAGTATCTTTTTCTTTGATTACTTCATCTTCTTCAACAGTTGGGTCTTCATATAGACGCTCTTCTGTTCCCTCTACATAGTATTGAGCTGTTACTTCTCCACCAGGTTTTACTGGTTCTTCTTTTGGTGTTTCACGTTTCTTATACTCGTATTTAATCACTTGTGGAGTTTCAGTTACGTTACCTTCTTGTGGTGCTGAACCTTCTTTAAGTTTTGGAGTATTACCTTCTTTTTTCACCAAGTCATAGATATTACCATCTTTGTCTGTTAAGACTACTGGTGGTGTATCTTCGTATGGTGTTTCTAATGGAGTATTTTTCTCTTTAACTACTGTATCTTTTTCGACAGTTGGGTCTTCATATAGACGCTCTTCTGTTCCTTCTACATAGTATTGAGCTGTTACTTCTCCACCAGGTTTTACTGGTTCTTCTTTTGGTGTTTCACGTTTCTTATACTCGTATTTAATCACTTGTGGAGTTTCAGTTACGTTACCTTCTTGTGGTGCTGAACCTTCTTTAAGTTTTGGAGTATTACCTTCTTTTTTCACCAAGTCGTAGATATTACCGTCTTTGTCTGTTAAGACTACTGGTGGTGTATCTTCGTATGGTGTTTCCAATGGAGTGTTTTTCTCTTTAACTACTGTATCTTTTTCGACAGTTGGGTCTTCGTAAAGACGCTCTTCTGTTCCTTCTACATAGTATTGAGCTGTTACTTCTCCACCAGGTTTTACTGGTTCTTCTTTTGGTGTTTCACGTTTCTTGTACTCATATTGGATAACTTGTGGAGTTTCAGTTACTTCACCTGTTGGTTCAGCTGATCCTTCTTTAAGTTTTGGAGTACCGTCTTCGTTTTTCACTAAGTCGTAGATATTACCGTCTTTGTCTGTTAAGACTACTGGTGGTGTATCTTCGTATGGTGTTTCTAATGGAGTATTTTTCTCTTTAACTACTGTATCTTTTTCGACAGTTGGGTCTTCATATAGACGCTCTTCTGTTCCCTCTACATAGTATTGAGCTGTTACTTCTCCACCAGGTTTTACTGGATTTTCTTCTGGTTGTTTTTCAGAGTACACATAAATTACGTGTGTTGTCCCTTCAACAACTTCACCTGTTTCTTTTCCTAAGAAGAAGACTCTGTTTGTTGCATCTTCTTTTACAACATCATTTTGACCAACTTTTGGTGTCATTGATACTTCTTTAAACACGTATGTCTTGCCACCAAATGTAATTTCTTTTGGTTTTTCCAATTCATTATCAGCTGTATTGAATGGTGCATCGACTGCAGCGTTAGTTGTATCGTTGTACTCAGTCTTGATAACTTCACCAGCTTCGTTGACATAGTGAACAACGACTGAACCTTTTGGCTCTGCTTTTGGTGTTTCACGTTTCTTATACTCGTATTTAATCACTTGTGGAGTTTCAGTTACGTTACCTTCTTGTGGTGCTGAACCTTCTTTAAGTTTTGGAGTATTGCCTTCTTTTTTCACCAAGTCATAGATATTACCATCTTTGTCAGTTAAAATTGCTGGCGGTACATCTTTATATGTTGTTTCTAATGGAGTACCTTGCTCTTTAACTACTGTATCTTCTTCAACAGTTGGGTCTTTGTAAAGACGAGTTTCTTCACCTTCTACAAAGTACTGAGCACTTACTTCTCCACCAGGTACAACTGGTTTCACTTCTTCGTAAACGTAAGTTACTTTCTTAGTCTTACCAGCTTCTACTGAACCTGCAATAGAATCAGTACCTTCTAAATGCTTATCAGCATCTACTGTACCTACTGGGTATACTCCTGGTTTTTCTACTAATTTGTATGTCTTACCGTCTTTTGTGATTGTATCTGGACGTAAATCTACAACTGTATCATAGGCTTCTCCGTCTTTTCCTTCTTTAGTATCGAAGATTGTGTCTTCGTCTTTCAAGAAGTTTCCGTCTACATCCACGTAGTTAACGATAACTGAACCTTTTGGTGCTTCTTCTTTCAACTTGTAAACATAGATAACATTTGTTGTACCTTCTACAACTGAACCATCTTCTTTGTTCGTCACGATGTTCTTGTCATCGGTCTTAACAATTTCCTTACCACCAACAGTATTTGTATCGGATACGCGTGTCAATACATAAGTATTACCATTGTGTGTGATTTCTTCTGGTTTTTCTAAGTTATCTTGTTTTGTGTTATAAGCTGAATCTACTGCAGCGTCTGTTGTATCTTTGTATGAAGATTGGATTACTTCGCCGTCTTCGTTTACATAGTGTACAACTACTGAACCTTTTGGTTCTGCTTTTGGCTCTTCTTTCAACTTATAAACATAGATAACATTTGTTGTACCTTCTACAACTGAACCATCTTCTTTGTTAGTCACGATGTTTGTAGCGTCAGTCTTAACGATTTCTTTACCACCAACAGTGTTTGTATCTGATACACGAGTTAATACATATGTCTTACCATTGTGAGTAATTTCTTCTGGTTTTTCTAAGTTATCTTGTTTTGTGTTATAAGCTGCATCTACTGCTGCATCTGTTGTATCTTTGTATGCAGATTGAATCACTTCACCGGCTTCGTTTACATAGTGTACAACTACTGAACCTTTTGGTTCTACAGGTGTTTCTACTTCATCATAAACATAGATAACGTGAGTTGTACCTGGAACAATTGTGCCTTCTTGTCCTTTTACGACATTTGTAGCATTTTCATTCACGACAACTTTACCACCAACTGTATTTGTTGTAGCAACTTCTTTAAATTTGTAATTTACATTGCCATTTTCAATTGTTGCTGGCTTTTCATTTGCATTTTCTTTATTATCCGCAGCATTGTATGGTGCATCAATATCGCCTTCAGTGATGTCTTTTACTTCTTGTTTAATAACATCACCTTTAGTGTTTACATAATGAATCACAACTGATCCTACTGGTTTGTAAACGTAAACGATGTTTTTAGTACCATCGATAATCGTACCAGTTTCTTCTGTCGTTACATTTTCAGTTGCAATAGGCTTACCATCAACTACACCAGTTTCAGAGACTTCAACTTTCTTATACACAACGCCATCTTTTTCAAGAGTTTCTGGTTTTTCAGTAGGTGTAACTGTATAGTTCTCGTCTACTGGTTTATCATCAGAATTGTGGTGATTTGGTTGAAGTTCATTTCCTTTTGTATCTACATAGTGAAGAACAACATCACCTGTTTTTGGTTGTGTTACTTCACGGTAAACATAAACAACTTCTTTTGTTTTTCCAGCTTCTACGTCACCCGTTGTAGAATCAGATGAAGTTAAATGCCCATTATTGTCAACTTCAATTGGATTATTATTATAAGTACCGTATGTACCTGCAGGAACAAGTTCATAAATCTTACCTTCATTATTGAACTCTTTAGATCCCTTAATAAGGTCTAATTTACGGTCTTCATCTGTGTTATAAGGAGTGTTTGCATCTGCATTTGTTTCATCCTTAACTTCAGTTTTAATAATATTACCTTCTACATCAATGTACTTAACGATAACATTACCAGTTACAGCTTTTGGTGCATATTCATATCTAATAGTTTGGTCTTCTTTTTTTACCTCACCAGTTTCAGGATCAGAATTTTCTTTCACCTGCACGTATTCATATACCGTACCGTCCGCTGCACGGATTGCTTGTGGACGACCGACAGTTGCATCGTATTTCTTATAAAGAGCTTGATCTTTTTCAATATCATCTTTACCTGTCGTTGTCTCAGTAGTAGGCACGAACTTGCCGTCTACGACAGAACCAACAGTACCAGCAAGAATGTCTTCTGTACCTTGGATATAATATTCACGGTAAACATTACCTTTACCAACAGTACCACGGATACTTGCAGCATCACCCCAAGTTACTGTACCAGCAGGTGCTACAACGCTTGGCATGATACCACCGATAGAAAGGTCTGCTAGGATACGTCCAACTTTACCTTGACGGCTATGGAAGTAAAGGTCACCATTGGCGTCAATCGCAAGTCCCCCAGTTGTTACTTCATTTGATTTGGCAGCATCTGCATTATCCCCAAAACCAATGTCATTGGTATTTGTTAAGATTGGAATATTGCGTGATAAAGTACCATTATGAGCAGAGTATTTATCGTTTTGAGATGCTGCTGCATCAAAGGCTGCTTTAGTTTCTTCATAAACAAAGTAATTAGATGTATTATACTGGTTCAAAATTAATTTGAAGTTACCTTCTGTGTCAAAGGCAATATCGTTACCAATTACATAACTTTCTCCACCATCAAAACGTTTACCAGTAGAAACGAAGTAAGATTCATTTTTATCAAACTTGCCTGATTTTACAAAAGTTGTATCAATGTAACCTGCATTGGCAACTGTTCCTGTCGCTGGATCAAATGACCACATACGGAAATAAATATCAAATTCACCAGCATCACGTTTTTTAATGTAATCAGCCAAATCACGTGGTGCTATTCGAGAAAAGGCAGGATCTGTTTGTAGAGTTACAGTACCAAAGTAGTATTTACCATCTTTTGGATTGACTGCACCGGCTGTCCAAGCATTGGTCTTTAGAACACCCATGCCATCTGCCCATGTGCTAGAATCGCTTACTAAACTCCATGTCTTAGCTTCCATATCATAGCGGTAAATACCATTGATAGTTGTGCGGTCAACCACATCATTATCAGAAGTGAAACCAAGAGCATATGCATAACGTCCGTCATTTGAAAGTCCTAGAGCATTGATAGCACGATAGTTTTCACCTGTATTAGCTACACCACGATCGCCAAAACCTTGTTGTTTTGACAATTCATAGTTCTTATCAAAGAGTGTACCGCCACCTTCAAAGTCATCTTTAGAGACTTCTACGACGTTACCAGTTGTTGTATCTACCTCATAGATTTTTGTGATTCTATCAGTACTATTACCACCATTGATTGTACCTGATTTTTGAACGTAGAAGATACCTGGTTTGTTACTAAAACGTCCAAGTGTTTCCCAGCCTGCAGTATCTAATATTTCATCAGCTGCTGGTACATCCGCACGGAACCCAGTTCCTGTTGGGATTGCTTGTCCTTCATTTGGGAAAGCTTCTGCACGGCGTTGCGCACGGCGAGCTTCTCTTGCGATTTGTTCCAAGGCAGCTGCGTCAACAGCTTCTTGAAGACGTGATACATATTCATTGCGTACTTCTGGTGTCAAGGCTGAATAAGTATTGATTAATTCAATTTTTTCAGCTTTAACAGCTTCAATATTTACATCTGCTGCAACTTCTTCAGTTGCTTCAACTTCCGTTGCCGGTGCAACTTCTACAACTGGAGTCGCTTCTGTCGCTGCTTCTGTTGTTGGAGCTGGAGCTTCTGTTACTTCTTCAATTGCTGGTGCAGCTACTTCTGTTGTTTCTTCAGTAGTTGTCTCAGTTTCTTGAGCTGGTGCTACTGTTTCTTCAGATACAGTAGTCGGCTCTTCTTCTAAAGGCTGGTCGTCTACTAGTTCTGATGTTGAAGTAACCGGTTCTGACGAACCTACTTCCTCTGCTGATACTTGGTTTGCGCCCATAACAATTGTCGTTCCTAATAGGACTGAGCACACACCGATTTTATACTTACGTATTGAGAATCGTTGTTTTTTATTAAAAAACATCGGCATCCCTCACTTTCTTATACTTCTTCCTTTGTAAAATTGTATTTTTTATCAAAGTAGACGGACATCCATCTTTTTCGAAAGATTCCAAAAAGTATTGTATCAGTTCATTATTCATAATGCAAGCAATTGAATTAATAATTTTATAAAAGTTTTTTATTGCAGTTTCCAATAAAAGCATAATAATCATTGATAAATATACATTCAAAAATCAATTTCATTTGCTAACTATCCAAAAAGTTTCCTGAAAACTCTTTCATTGCGCTTGTGATTTATTTTGTTATCATTTAATATATTTACTTTTTCATTCTCATTTTACTTATATTTATATAAAATGTATATTCAAATTTACATCCTATCTTTAAATATCAATATTATTCATATTTTTATTCCCCTGCTCTATTTTTAATAAACAGGACCGTTTCCATAAATCTTCGGTTTTAATGGTGTTTTTAGAACACAATATAAGGGTAATTTAACTCTGAACTGCTTATGGATTTTGTTCCGTAAAAACAAAAGATAATTTGTATATTGGAGTCTATAAACTAAAAAAGACACCTTGTCAAAGGTGCCATTTTAATTATTCCACTTGAATACAGTACAAACTGAGTGCTGTTGTAAAAATTCAAAAAACGTTAATGGTGTAGTTTATGCAATTCTATTTCACATGCACACATATTTAATAACAAGTCTTACGATTAGTCTCAGCGTACAAGCTTGTACTACCCTATTTTCATAACCCGTCTAAAATTCAATCACAAATCGCATTCCCAATTCACTTGGCGTAAATTGAAAGTTAAGATTGGCATCAGTTAAAATATTTTTCACTACATATAACCCCAGTCCTGTTCCACCATCTTTTTTATTGCGGCTAAAATCCGGACGGTAAAATGCGTCAAAGATATGATTTAACTCATATTCCGAAAGTGGCTGACACTCATTTTCAATCACTAAATGTTCTTTTGTAATAACGATGTCAATGCGTTTACCATGCTCAGTATAATGAATGGCATTCGAGATAAGATTGGATAGTACTTTCTTTAAGGACTCTTTATTCATTTCATAATGAATAGTGTCATCTAGTTTCATCTTAATATGAAGATTTTTGGCTTTTGCTAACACATTATAGGATTTCAATACTTCAAGTAGCACCGAACGAATATCCAAGTTTTCTTCATGCCCTTTCGTCACCATTTGCAATTTACTGACATCTAAGATGCTTTGCACCATTTCCGTCGACTCAATCACAATATCCTGTGCTTTTTCTAAATATAAATCTCGGTCTTTGTATTTACCAATGTTATAACGCATATTTTCCAACAAGACACGCAATGAAGTTAAAGGCGTCTTCAGCTCATGGGACGCAGCACGTAAAAATTCAACCTTTTCTTTTTCCACTTGACTAATATCAGCAATTTTTTGCTCGAGTGATTCAATCGTCTTCCAAATAGTGTCATATAGAGCATTAATATTTTCGGCAATCATGCCAATTTCATCTTCGCTTTCGACCTTGCAGTAGACACCTTGTTTCAATTGTTCCATATCTTTAGTCGATGTCAAAATCGCTTTAATCGGCTTCGTCATTTTTTTACTATATAAATAAGCTGCAAAAAGCGAAAGAATGACACTAATACTAATCGAGTACGGCAGAAAATTCAATGTCACTTGCTTTGTTTCATCAATCGGACCCGTACTTAAAATTAAGTAAAGGTCACCTTCTTGACCGTCTTTATTTTTAAAATGCTTCTTATCCACAACAATTGCACGGTTACCCAGTGAATTTAATTGAGCAATTGACGTATCACGATTTAATACTTCTTTTGCTCTAACTGGATCCAGTTGAATCTCTGACGGAGTAAAGCCATGAAATTGATAATTCTGTTCTTCAATCGTTAAGACAATATTCACATTGTAAATCAGTGCATAATTTTTAGCGATTTCTAAGATTTCTTCTTGGTTCGCCTCTTCTAAAATCTCAACTAATTGAGCAGAGCGTTGCTTTCCGTCTTCCTGTTTTTGATAAAAATAAAAGTTGGGCAATAGGAAATAGATTAAACCATGAATTGTAATTGTAATCAGCGTCATAATGACCATTGTATATAGGAATATTTTCGGAAATAACTTTAGTTTTCTCATACGTCACCTTCATACTTATAACCTACATTTTTTACGGTTTTAATGCAGTCTAGGTGCAATTTTTTACGTAAATTTTTGATATAAACATCAATTACTCTATCATACGGTGTTTCATCGAACCATAATTTATCTAGTATTTGATCACGAGAAAATACTTGCCCTGGATGATCAATCAATAAATTTAATATTTTAATTTCTTTAGGTTTAATGTCAACTTCAACACCTTGGTAAGTAGCACTAAAACCGGATAGATTCACTTTTGCATCACCATATACCCATTCTTCCTTATTGGATTGGGGCTGACTTCTTCTCATCAAGGCTTCCACTCGTTTTTCTAAAATAGCTAATGAGAAAGGCTTACTCATGTAGTCATCTGCTTGATAGTCGAAACTCATAATCTGTGTTTTATCATCCGTCATTGCTGTCAACATCAGTACACATGTTTGTTTTTGAGCTCTTATCGCTTTTAGCACACCGAAACCGTCGACTTTTGGCAACATAATGTCTAAAATCACGACATCAAAATGTTGTGCTTCAAATGTCGCAATAGCCGTTTCACCGTCAGCCACCGATATCACGTCGTACCCTTTCACCTTTAAAAATTCAGTCGCCGCTTCACGTGTAATGTCATCATCTTCAACGAGTAATAATTTTCCTTTCATTTAAATGCTCCTTTTCATCCCCTCTACTCCTCTATTTTATTATAACGTGATTTTGGGAAATAATCTGCATTTTGGCGGAGAATTTATTTAATAATGAAAAAAAGCCAGAACTGCAATAATCTGATAAATACTGATTAAACAGTTTTTATCAGATTAGTTGCAGCCTCGGCAAGTTACCTAAAACAATTGCTTCAAATTGCTTTATCTCGTTTTTCTAATTGGATCAGCTCTATCTATTCAACTTCCAATAGCCTGTTTTATTGGAACCCTCTCTCTCAATATATCCATTCTCTTTTAAAAATTTAATGTGTTTCTCTACCGCTGATTTCGAGACACCTAAAATATTTGCCAATTGAAGTTGAGTAACCTTAGGATTCTTTCTAAGTTCTTTCAAAACTTGTTTATGTCTTGGCTCTAAGGTAGCTTTATTGCTAACTTTTTTCACAACTGTTTCTTCCTTTTTATTAATCCAATGAAAAGGAATATTAACGGCAATTGAATTTTCTCTAAAATCAAATACATCTTTTCCATAGACATCAAGAATTTTCGGAACTCCTCTCCCAGAGCGCTCACTAATATGAAGTTGTAAAAATATATCTGATAATTTTTGGTTTACAGGTATTGACTCCCCTAAATAAAATCCTTCTATTGTCTGCTTCGAATCCAGCGTCCCTCTTGATAGTATTTCAATTCGATTATTGTAAACAGTAATCATAGGTGCATTCCCGTCCACCCATTTATTATGAACAAAAGCATTAATGATTGCTTCTCTAAATGCGCTTGTGTCAAAGAGAGAGACATCTTTTCTTGTTAAAACTCGATTACTTTCATCAGCTTGAATAATATTGATAACATCCGCATATTCCAGCACTTTATCTAAAGTCAAAAGAATACACGTATTACCAAATTCCTTTACCGAGTATAAAGATGCTGCTTTCGTCTCACCATTAAAAATTGATACTCTTACTGATATGTGACTATCATCCGATAATAATTGAGCCATTAAATTGTATTTACCGTCTTTAGTGAGTAATCCCAGATTTTTCTTAAAGGTATCTGCCTTTAACAAAATCCCTCTTCCAGCATAATAAGTAAATAATCTTTCAAATGTTAAATCTTGATACTCCGACTCAATCGTTTCAATTGTTTGTTCAACATTTCTTAAAACTTCAAATAAGTTCGCTTCTCTTTCTGGATATTTTACAAGGTTCACTTTACTCGAACCTATTCGGATATATCTAATACCGCCAAATGAAGTCGGAATATTTTTTTGCTTTTGGAATTTCTAATAAAACCAGCCTTTTTTCTTCATAGCAAATTTCATGAAAAGAAAAGGCAATATCTGGAGTTGTTTGCCTAGCAAGATAATGCTCCAATGGCTCATTTTTTACATTTCCTCTAAAGTCAAATGTTGTACCAACAACTTCATGTGTTTCATCATTAATCCCCCAAATAAGATATGCAAATTCTTTTTTACACATGGCTGCTGAATTAGATAATGCAGAAATATACTCACCAATACCATTAGGTTCAGACCAATTCATCTTAAATTCAAACCATTCTTCTTCGACATTTTTATTGATAATTTCATTAATTATTTTTAGATACTTCTCCATAATTTTCCCTTTACTTTATCTCTTACTTTATCTCTTACTTTATCTCTTACTTTATCTCTTACTTTATCTCTTACTTTATCTCTTACTTTATCTCTTATATTTCCACCTGATATACATATAATATATCATATTATCTCAATGAATTTCAGCAAAAAATCACGCTAAAACATTGAATGAATCCAGTTTTAACGTGATTTCTTATTTTATCTCTTACTTTATCCCTTACTTTATCTCTTACTTTATCTCTTACTTTATCTCTTATATTTCCACCTGATATACATATAATATATCATATTCTCTCAATGAATTTCAGCTTAATTCCCCCACTAGAAGTTGTGGTGCCATTAATATCCATGAACTATAAAAATAAATATTCCCTATGTGTTTAATAATTAATTCAACGATTGTTTCAAACAATATTTTCATCTCATTTATACAAAAAAAGACACCCTATCGTTAGAATGTCTTAATGAAAAAATTAGATAAGTTATATAGACGTTCAGTAACCTCGTCATCTCAGGTACCCTGTTACAGGTGCGATAGGAACTATTCTACCCTTATAAGTAACTTTCTATTCTTTTATTATACCGTTAATTATTATGGTGGAGCTCCCAGGTACACATTACGGGTGCATTAGTTGCCTTTTCTGACCTCATTGAATTGCTATAGTTTATCAATCATTATGTTCTTTTTTATTTCTTTCGTTATCATTTCTAGTAAACAATCCTACAATTCCCAGAGCTGTAACTCCAGATAAAATAGAACCTGCCAATGTCTTATCTGTTGCTATAAGATAAGCACCGATTAACGTCATTACCAGAGCTAACACAAACCCCATGGTCTGCCCACGTTTAAACTCAATGTGCTTCTTGTTTAAATAATCCTTTTCCATTTCACGTCTATGTTCAGATTCTTTAATTCCGTTATCAATGATTTTCTTAGCAGAATCCGGATACAGCATAACATACTCTTTTAAAATATTAGGATGCGGTAAATCCCCATGATAAACTTCTAACCTTTGAAACACTACTTCCTGTTGTTCAAAAGGTAACCTTTCAATTTCTTCAACAACTGATTCAACATTCGAAATTTCATTACTTTTATTTTTCTGCTGTAACTCTTCTATCAATTTTAGAAAACTCTTTCTTTATTTCTTTAGTTGAATTTCTGTAGTCCGCACGAACACTCCCTAACGAAATATCTGTTAAAGAATAGCTACTTGCTATTTTCAAGGTAGGAAAATTCAAACTTTTAAATCCGTCCCAAAAAACATCACGCATCCGACGTTTTAATCTAGCTTCCATACTCCCCCTCCTTTTTGTCATTAATTTCTAGCTTACACTATAATTATAAATAAAAAAAGGAGGAAATAAAGAGTTTTGATATATTTTCATATTACATTCATCCTAAATCCAAATTCTATAAACAAACTCGCATCATCTTCCACAATACAGAAGACAATGCGAGCCTTTGTCACGATTTTTCGAAACAAAAAGTATTACAACCTATTTCGATTTCACATATACGATACCATTAGCTTTCGGACCATTGTATTTACCGGCAAAACCAATTAAAGCAATAATAGTAATGACATACGGTGCGATTTGTAAGAAAATACTTGGAATCTCTTTAATCCCTGGTAATTGTGCTCCGATAACAGCTAAACTTTGTGCAAAACCAAAGAACATAGCTGCTAATAAAGCACCGATTGGGTGCCAGCGACCAAAGATAACCGCTGCTAGCGAGATAAATCCTTGTCCAACAATCGTATTACCTGCAAAGTTCGATACGATTGACTGTGCGTAAACTGCTCCACCAATACCGGCGAAGAAACCTGATAATAAAACACCTGTATATTTCCAACGATATACATCTAATCCTAATGTATCAGCTGCTTGTGGATTTTCACCTACTGAACGTAAGCGTAAGCCAAAACGTGTCTTATAAAGCACTACCCATACTAAAATAGCTGCTAAGACGGCAACATAAGCCGGTGCTGATGTTGCTTTAAAGAAAATCGTACCAATCACTGGAATATTCGCCAACACAGGAAAATTAAATTTACCAAATGTATATTTAACACTTGGTGTTTGTCCGGCATTGTAAAATGCTTTCGTCAAGAAAATCGCTAAGGCCGGTGCAATTAAGTTCAATACCGTTCCGGATACAATGTGGTCGGCACGTAAATGAACCGTTGCAACTGCGTGCAAGATTGAAAAGACTAGACCAAATAGTCCTCCTAACATTAAACAAATCCATGGTGTCATTGAACCAAATGTATCGCCTAATACTAAGTTACTCACAATGGAACCGAAAGCTCCCATGACCATAATACCCTCTAGTCCAACATTGACAACCCCACTACGTTCTGAGAAAATGCCACCCAATGCAGTAAAAATCAGTGGCGCTGAATAAAATAGTGTTTGGTAAACAATTAATGCTAATAATTTTTCCATTATTCATTGCCTCCTTTGGCTTGTTCCACTTTTACCATTAAGGCAGCTGCTTGTCTACGTTCTTTCATTTCAAAGAAATAAGTGACAATGTATTTAATTCCTACAAAGAAGATAATTAAACCAATGACAATGTTAATTAATTCTGGTGGCGTACCTGCTAACTGCATGAAGTTACCACCTGTTTTTAAGCTACCAAATAATACAGAGGCAACTAAAATACCAATTGGGCTATTCATACCCAATAATGCCACTGCCATACCGTCAAATCCGATGGCTGGAGCAACACCGTCCATTTTGAATAAGTAACCAAATTCACCCAATCCATTCATTGCACCACCTAATCCAGCCAATGCTCCTGAAATAACCATTGCTAAAATAATATTACGTTTCGCATTCATTCCAGCATATTGTGACGCAAAACGGTTCATACCAACTGATTTCAATTCAAAACCGACAGTTGTGCGTGTCATCAAGAAATGAATAATGATAACAGCAACAATCGCATAGAAGATACCAGTATGAATTTGAGAGCCATTCGTTAAGTTTTTCAACCATTCTGCTTTTAAACTCGCTTGTTCTGGTGCCATTAAACGACTTGTATCCAATACTGAATATAAGAAATCATCACTGACTTTCACTGCGATATAGTTTAACATAATCGTCACGATTACTTCACTCGCATTAAAATAAGCACGCAATACACCGGCAACGGCAGCCCAAAGTGCCCCACCTACTGCAGCTGCAATCAGAGCAACTGGAATGATTACAATACTCGGTGCATTTGGCAACCAACTCGCTACTAATACGCCACATAACCAACCGATTAAGGCTTGACCGGCTAATCCGACATTGAAAAAGCCAGCTGTTGATGCAACTGAAAAACCTAGCCCAGTAAAAATAAGGGGTGTAGCCGTCTTAATAGCAGTACCAAAAGATTTAATATCGCCCAGCGACCCTTTGTAAAGTGAACTATAAGCGTTAATTGGATCATAACCAAAAATTATCATTACAATCGCACCGATTAAAAGCCCTAAAATTACTGATAAGACAGGAATAAGAATCGTTTGTAATTTTTTCATGAGTTCACTCCTCTCTCTTGTCGTTGTCGTAATACTTCTTCATAAGATGTTCCTGCCATCATCAAACCAATTTCTTGTTCATTCGTTTCAGACGCCAGTACATCTGCCATAATCTTTCCGTCATACATGACTATAATTCGGTCTGATACATTTAAAATTTCTTCCAATTCAAAACTCATCAATAGAACCGATTTGTTTTTATCACGCTCAGCAATCAAGGCTTTGTGAATGTATTCAATCGCTCCAACATCTAATCCACGTGTTGGGTTTGCAGCAATTAAAAAGTCCGGATTTAAACTTAATTCACGTGCGATAATCGCTTTTTGTTGGTTACCACCGGATAAAGCACTCGCCGGTGATTTTTCAGATGTTGTACGCACATCGTAACGCTCAATCAACGTTTTTGCATGAGTACCAATTGCATTGAAATCTAAGAACAATCCTTTTGAATATGGCTCACGATAATATTCTTTTAAGACCATATTGTCTTCTAGTTTCATATCTAGTACTAAACCATACTTATGTCTATCTTCTGGAATATGTCCTACAAATTTTTCATTGATTTCACGTGGAGTTAAGCCAAGTATTTCTTCGCCATTGAGTTTGACTGAACCTGATTTTGCATTAGCTAATCCTGTTATCGCTAAAATTAATTCCGATTGCCCATTTCCGTCAATCCCAGCAATTCCTAAAATTTCCCCATGACGCACTTGGAAACTTAATTGTTTGACAACTTCAACGCCTCGTTCATCTTCAACAATTAAATCCGCAACTTCTAGTGCCACATCTGTCGGTTGAGCCGGTGATTTATCCGTTTTAAAATTAACTGAACGGCCAACCATCATATCTGCCAATTCACTCGAACTTGTACCAGCCACTACCACTGTATCAATCGACTCGCCACGACGAATGACTGTACAACGATCAGCCACTGCTCGTATTTCATCTAATTTATGCGTAATGATAATAATAGATTTGCCTTCTGACGCTAAATGTTTTAATGTCACAATAAACTCTTGAATTTCTTGTGGTGTTAATACGGCAGTTGGCTCGTCAAAAATTAAAATATCAGCCCCACGATACAAGGTTTTCAAAATTTCCACACGTTGCTGCATACCGACTGTAATATCACGTACTTTCGCATCTGGGTCAATATCCAAACCATATTGTTTCGATACTTTTAAAATAGACTCACGAGCACCTGAACGGTTTAATAATAGACCATTCGTCATCTCGTTACCGAGCATAATGTTTTCAGCAACGGTAAAATCATCAATTAACATAAAATGTTGATGTACCATACCAATACCTAATGCCGTTGCCTTTGTCGGCGATGAAATTTCGACTTTCTCACCATTCATATAAATATCACCAGCAGTTGGTTGATACAACCCCGATAAAATATTCATTAAAGTCGACTTGCCCGCACCATTTTCCCCTAACAGTGCATGAATTTCACCTTTTAACAATTGTAAATTAATGTTTTTATTGGCAAAAAAAGTACCGAATTGCTTTGAAATATTACGCATTTCAATCACAGGAACTTGATTCACTGTCATGGTCATCCCCCACTTTCTTTTTATTTTACGCTCTATTCATATTGTTGAATGAATAATTAAATAATGGCAAAAATCAGATAAATAAAGCGTTTTTCTTATTTATATTATACTAAAAATTTTTAAAAAAAGTAGAGCAGAAGTGCATTTTCTGCTCTACTCTACTAAATTTTATAAAAAATTATGGTTTTTCTGGTACTTCGATTTCGCCCTTGATGATTTTTTCTTTAAATTCAGCAACTGCTGCTTTTACATCATCTGTTAATTGACCGTCAGATAAACCAACACCGTTATCTTCTAAACCGAATGTTGTCACACCTGCTTTAAAGTTACCTGCTTTAGCATCTTCTGATACTTTCTTAACGGCTGCACCTACACCTTTTAATGTAGAAGTTAATGTTAAGTGACGTTCTTTGCCTTCTACTTCAACAATACCTTCAGCATCTTGGTCACGGTCAACACCAACTACCCAAATCTCACGAGTTGGATCGTTTTTCACGATGTCTTTAGCTTCAGTGAAGACTCCTTCACCTACACCACCAGCTGCATGGAATACAACATCAATATCATTTGCATACATTGCTGATGCTAATTGTTTACCTTTAGCAGCATCTGAGAAACTGTCTGCATATTGAACTTCTACTTTGATATCTGGGTTAACTGCTTTAACACCAGCTACGAAACCAGCTTCAAAACGGTCGATAACTTCACCTTTAATACCACCGATGAAACCAATTTTATTTGTTTTAGTTGTTTTAGCAGCTGCTACCCCTGCTAAGAATGATGCTTCGTGATCTTTAAATCCGATTGACGCAACGTTTGGTAAATCAACCATAGAGTCTACAATTGCAAAATGACGTTCAGGGTTTGCTTCAGCTACTTGTTGAATTGCTTCTGCTAATTTGTAACCAATACCGAATGTCACATCAAAGTTACCTGCAACTGCTAATTCTAAGTTTGTAACATAATCAGAATCACTTGCAGATTGTAAGTAGTGGTATCCTTTTCCTTTTTCTAAGCCATTTTCTTCACCGAAAGCTGTTAATCCTTCCCAAGCACCTTGGTTAAATGATTTATCATCTACACCACCAGTGTCGGTAACCATAACAACTGAAAAATCCTCTTCTGCTTGAGCCAATACTGGCACTGCTACTGAACCTAATACTAACGCTGTTGACGCTAAACTTACAAACTTTTTCATTGTATTCCTCCAAAAAGTTATTTGGTTAGTTTGATTTATCAAAATTCCCCAACCCAACCTTATTATAATCTACTCAAAATTAAAATGCAAGCATATAAAGTTTGAGAAAACGGTTAAAAACGAATGATTTTCCATATTGTTTCGTTATCGTTCATGAATTTTGAGATGTAATCAAAGTACATTTCTATTTTATTTTAGTCTTGTCATTTCGCTAATTCTTTAAATGCTTCTATATGCCAAGATAAAATAGATACCGCACTATCATCAACTTGGTCTTGGTCAGCCACTAGTATTTTCTCATGCTCTACTTTATTATCTTCACTTAAATCATCTGCTTTAGCCATAATTTTAGTATTATCTTCTTTATTGATTTTCATCTATTATCCCCCCAGTGTTTACAAAAAACACCCTATCCACTACGGACAAGGTGCTACACTCTTTTATTTCGCGGCTAATTCAACAATTTTCACAATCACTTCAGTTGCTTTCACCATTGATTCAACGGCAACAAATTCATAACGTCCATGCATATTTTCGCCACCAGCAAAAATATTTGGTGTTGGAATACCCATAAAACTAATTTTAGATCCGTCAGTACCACCACGAATTGGTTTAATATCGACTGGAATATCCAATAATTCCATTGCTGCTTTCGCTAAATCAACTGAACGCATATCTTTTTCAATGACTTCTGCCATATTGTAATATTGGTCAAATAATTCTGGTTCAATCACTTCATACGGATACAAAGCATTCACTTCTTTAACTGCTTGCATAGCAAATGCTTTACGTGCCTCAAAATCAGTACGGTCAAAATCACGGATAATTAATGATACATACGCTTCATCAACTGAACCATTGATTTCATTAACATGGTAAAAGCCCTCACGACCATCTGTAAATTCAGGTGCTTCTTTTTCTGGTAATTTTGAAATAAATTGATTCGCAACTGTAATCGCATTAATCATTTTCCCTTTTGCAGTTCCTGGGTGAATATTTTTACCTGTAATACGCAAATTCAAGCACGCCGCATTAAAACTTTCGTATTCTAATTCCCCAACTGGTCCACCGTCCATTGTATAGGCAAAGTCTGTCGCAAAACCTTCAACATCAAAATGGTCAGCTCCACGTCCTACTTCTTCATCTGGACCAAAGGCAACTTTTACTTCACCATGCTTAATTTCAGGGTGTGCAATTAAATATTCCATTGCCGTCATAATTTCAGCAATTCCTGACTTGTCATCAGCACCTAATAAAGTTGTACCGTCTGTTGTAATTAAAGTTTGTCCTTTATATTGAGTTAAATTAGGAAAATCAGCTGTTGTCATCACAATATTTTGCTCAGCATTCAACACAATATCACCACCGTCATAATTTTCAATGATTTGTGGTTGTACATTCTCTGAATTAAAATCAGCCGTATCAACATGTGCAATAAATCCCATGCTTGGTACATCAGCGTCAGTATTAGCAGGCAATGTCGCCGTTACAAACGCATTTACAGGATTTAAGACAACATCTTGCATTCCTAATTCCTTTAATTCGTCAACTAATAAATTCAATAAATCAAATTGGATTGCTGTTGACGGAATAGCTTTATTATTGACGTCAGAACGTGTGTTAATTTTCGCATAGCGAATTAAACGGTCTCTTGTTTGGTTAAATAAATTTGGCATAATTTTATCTCCTTTTTATTATTATATTAATTATTCGTATTTGAATGGGTTAATGTTAATCGTTGTCGGTTTCGCTTCGATTTTCCATTGATTTTGCTCAGCAGCAGCATTCAATAAGGCTGCCATTTTCTTAGCGAAGACAACTTCCGTATAATGTCCTACGTCTACCGTCATCAATGGCAATTGTTCACATGCTTGGGCTGCATGATAAGTAATATCCCCCGTTAAATAGACATCTGCTTCTAATTTAGCTGCTAAATGTGCATAACTAGAGCCAGCACCACCGATTAAGGCAATGCGTTGATACATCGCTTTCGGTGTCGTTTCAATAACTGGAAATTGCGTGCGTCCGTATGTTGTCTTCAATAATTCTAACAAGGAATCACGACTTACAGGTTGTGGCAACTCTCCAATACGACCAAGTCCTGGATTGTCATGGTCTTCTGGTCGCTCTAATGGACGAATATTTTCTAAACCTAATTCTTCACATAACCAATCATTCATACCATTCCACTGAATATCATGGTTGGTGTGCATTGCAAAGACTTTAATATCATGCTTAATTAATTTCGCATACACTCGCGTTTGAGCGTCGGATAAATCAAAGCGTTTGATGCCATGAAATAAAATAGGGTGATGCACAATAATGGTATCAATGCCTTGTTCAATTGCTTCATCTACCACAGCATCTCGCACATCTAAAGTCGTTAAAATTCGTTTGACTGGTGCTTGTGGATTTCCAAAATGTAATCCGACTTGATCCCAATCTTCTGCCAAATGTGGTGGATATAAATCATTCAAATAATCAATCAATATTTGAAATGTTATAGTTGTCATGGTTACTTCCTTTCTTTATACGTCCTGTTGAGTTAACTTACTTACGACTTAGCACTTGTTCAATTGCTTCGATTTGTTCACGAATAGCTTGTGCTTTCTCGTGAGTTGCATCTACTGTTTTTTCTAATTGCTGACGAACATTTTGCAGCACTGCTAATTCACTTTGCCATTTATCAAAGAAAGCAGACGTTGGTTGTTGCAAATTATATGGCCCAAATTGAAGTGCCTCTCTTGATAATGGGGCAACAGCCTGTTCAACTTTCCTTGCCACAATAATTTCATATTGACGCTGATTGTCAGTGACGACTGTTTCAGTTAACAATTCAAATTGATGCTGATTGAGCCATTGACGCAATTGAAAACTTGCCATATTTGGCTGCAAAACAACTAGAATACCTGGTGTTAATAATGTTTCATTTTTAGCTAAAATATCACGGATTAAAGAACCACCCATGCCACAAATACTGATAGCATTGAGTTTATCTTCTGATGTGACAACTGCCAGTCCGTCCCCTTTGCGTACGGAAATAATATCCGTTAATTGACGTATTGCTACTTCCGTCTTAGCTGATTGAAATGGCCCGTCAACTACTTCGCCTGCAATCGCAAATTCTAAATGATTATTTAATCCTAAATAACAAGGCAAATACGCATGGTCACTGCCAATATCTGCTAAACGCAGTGGCTCGTTTGCATACTCGATTAAATAGTCGGCAACACGTGCCAAGCGTGTCGATAATTTTTCTGAATTCATATTGATTTCTCCTAATGGATTCTGTCGTTTGAATATCCGACATCATAGTGAATTTCAAACATATAAAGTTATTGTATCAAATTTAATTAACTATGTGTTAGAATTTTGTGAAAAACTTGTGGTGAAATCAAAAAAAGACACACTCACATGAGCATGCCTTGGAATAAATTCAAACTAGAATTAAGCTTTAACCACATTCGCAGCTTGAGGTCCACGAGCGCCTTCTTCAACTTCGAAAGAAACTGCTTGTCCCTCTTCTAAAGTTTTGTAACCGTCGCCTTGGATTGCTGAAAAATGAACGAACACATCTGCTGCTCCTTCTCTTTCAATAAATCCGAAACCTTTTTCTGAATTAAACCATTTTACTGTACCTTGTTCCATTAACGATGAACTCCTTTGTGCTTTCGCACGTATATATTTATTTCTGCGATTGGTTAAAAACGTTATATTGCTATTGACTCTTCTTCCGTTACAAAAATATGTTATCATCATAACATACATAATGCCCCATTACAAGCGTTTCCGATTTTTATTTCCAAGTCTGCCTTTTTTAAAATAAAAAATCGGCAGTAATCGTTCATAAAACCATTACTGCCAATACCATACATCATCTAACGCTCCATTTGCTGGTACTTTTCTTCAATCGCTTGACGCACAATCGGTGGTACCATATCACTAATATCCCCTTTAAAATACGCAATTTCTTTAATCAAACTCGAACTCAAATAACGATATTCTTCATTCGCATACATTAAAATCGTTTCTAGGTCCTCATATTGTTTGCGATTAATAATCGAAATATTGCTTTCATATTCAAAATCAAGGGCATTACGCACCCCACGAATTAAGGCAGACGCATTTTTTTCTTGATAATACGTTGCGACCAGTCCGTCTGAAAAAGATTCAACCGTAACATTTGGTAAATCCTTGACCACTGCTTGAACTAAGGCAACCTTTTCTTCCGGTGCAAACAATGCCTTTTTACTCGTATTAACAGCCACTAAAACAATCAATTCATCAAATAATTGACTGCTACGTTCAATTAAATCCAAATGCCCATAAGTTAATGGGTCAAAACTACCTGGAAAGATTCCAATACGTTTTTTCATCTGCTAACACCTCACATCTTAATCATTCAATGTATCATCATACTGATACAAGTGTATATGCGTACTACCATAAGTTTTAAATTTTGCCTTATACCAATTGAGTAGTTGTTCCGGCAATACTGTCGTATCATCAGTTTCACACAAAATAATCGTGTCTTCTGTTATAAGTTGATGTTGTACCAACCACTCAATATCTTCTTCAATCATCTGCTTTTTATACGGTGGGTCAATCAGCACTAAATCAAAGCTAATCGCATTTAATTGGGCTAATTGTTGTCGATTATTCCCTGCCAACACCGTAAAACGCTCGGATTCCTTTGTCATCGCAATATTTTCGGCAATTACTTTTAATGCTGGACGATACTGCTCACAAATATACGCTTCGTCCATACCTCGTGATACAGCTTCAATCGCTAAGCCACCTGTACCACCATATAAATCCAATACCTTACCCCCGTCAAAAAAGCCACCTAACATACTAAACAGACTTTCTTTAATTTTATCGGTTGTCGGACGTGTATTATTACCCGGTACTGCTTTTAAGGGTCGACTTCCATACTTTCCTGCTACTACTCTCATTTATCTGAATCCTTTTCATGCAATGTCGAAACTAATGACTGAATGAAGTTCAGCTCTTGCTTATCGTCTTCATGATGATTTTCATGGTCTTTGTCCTTACGATTTGGAATCGCATCTTTCCAAGTCATATCAATGTCATCACGATAACTTTTCTCTACTTTTTGTACGAAATGCAAGCGACGTAATTTTTTCATTGTTTCTTCTTCATCTGCTTGATTGATATATAAAATAACATAACGCATGCGTTTACTAACAAATTGCACATGCCCAAATTTACGAATATGTTTTAACTGCTTCAATGTATAGAGCCATACAACTAATGCCGTACGTTCCATTAAATTAAATTCTATCGTAGTCTTTTCCATTACTATCACTTCCATTCATTTCATCGTCTGCTAAACGCTCTTGAATAATCATTGCTTGAATAATACCAATTGTTGCCATACTAATCATCATACTCGTCCCACCGGAACTGATAAATGGCAATGTGACACCTGTAAGTGGAATCACACTGAGTACCCCACCGATATTTACCATTGATTGAACAACAAACATAATCGACAAACCAAAAATCACATTTTTACGGAAAGTATCCTTACATGCCATCGCTTGTTTAAATAAATATAAGTATACTACCAATAAAAAGATTAAAAATACCAGAATTTTGACAAAACCTAGTTCTTCCGTCATAATCGCAAAAATAAAGTCATTTTGACCTTCTGGCAAGCTCAACTGTTTTGTAATTCCTTGTCCAATTCCTTTACCAAACCAACCACCACGACTGATAGCAATAAGCGATTGTATCAATTGAAACCCTTTATTCAATGGGTCAATAAACGGATTGGTAAAAATCCCAAGTCGCACTAAAAAGTGGCTATCACGATTTATCCAATTAGGTGCAAAGGTACTCGCAATCCATAAAAAAACAGCATATGCACCGGCACCTATAGAATAAAGTGTGATATTTTGCTTTAAAGTCAATTTATTAATCGTCCAATTCGCAGCTAATGCAATCGCAATTAACAAAATCATTCCATAATCCGGCATCATTCTCATAAACAAAAAACCAGCTAAAATTAAACCAATCGAAATAATCCCTTGATTTTGGCTTAACAACTGTTTAGGATTTTTAATTTTAGTTTTGACATTCCATTTTTCTTTGGTAGTTTTGACACTCAATTCTTCTTTTTGAAAGCTCAAATGCCAAGCGACTAATACTGCTACTGCTGCCTTATACAACTCGGCAGGCTGGAAATTAATCCCAAAATGATTGAACCAGTTACTCGCACCACCGACAACTTCCCCAAACAAAGCCGTATATAGTAATAATCCGTCAAGAGCTAGCACTACTACTTGAATCAATGTTAGATTGTGATACCATTTATGCGGTACTAACATCATCGCCAACATCAGAGCTGAACCAATCGAAACCCCTTGCAATTGTCGGCTAACATAAGAAAACGGAACTGCTCGACCACCTGTTCCACCACCAGCATACATTGTCGCACTAAAGACAAAAATCATACCGATAATAATTAATAAATACATAAAAATAAAAATTAATAAATCTGTCGCTTGTAATTTTTGTTTTAGCAATTTCCATATCGATTGTTTTGGCATCATATTTTTTTCTGTCATTTGTCAGATGCCTCCTTTATTTTTTATTCCATTCATTCAACTAAAGTTAATATCCGTACCAATTATAGCATAGATAGCGTCTTTGTGGTAATTTTTGTCAATCCGATTAGATTCTACTTGATAATCATTTTAACAATCGTTAAACTAGTACAAGTAATATAAATTTAGATTGGGTAGTCAACATATGACCCCATAGTGTGACAACGAGTGTCTTGAAATGAATCACTCTGGCGTGCGAGTATCGCACAGAAGGGACTTCTGAAGTGGACGTCATTTCAGCGAGTTGGAACTAGAATAGGAGATTATTGATTATTATGCAAGAAACACAAAAACAAAGTTGGTTCATTCGTTTCATTAAAGGAATGTTTATTGGTTCAGGATTTATTATTCCTGGTGTTAGTGGTGGTGCTTTTGCTGCTATCTTTGGAATGTACGAGCGTATCATCTTATTTTTATCCAATATCACTAAAAACTTTAAAGAAAATGTCTTATTCTTTATTCCAGTTGGCTTTGGTGCATTAGCTGGTATTGTCTTATTATCATTTGGTGTCAGCTTTGTGCTCGAAAACTATGAAACTATTGTTCGTTGGTTCTTTGTCGGTTGTATCATCGGAACTGCTCCGTCACTATGGCAAGAAACTGGTAAAAAAGGTCGTCAAACACTCGATTGGATTGTACTCGTTATCTCCATTATTGCTGGTTTAATTCTATTATTATTTGGACAACAATTATTTCAAGGTCAATTACAAGGCAATTTCATCACTTGGTTCATTTCGGGAGCTTTGATTGCTTTAGGTATTTTAATTCCAGGACTAAGTCCGTCCAACTTTATTTTATACATGGGACTCTATCAACAAATGTCAGACGGTTTTAAAACATTAGATTTAAGTGTCCTAATTCCAATTGGTTTAGGTGGATTGACAACGGTTATCTTATTATCTAAATTAATTGCCTATATCTTCAAACATTATTATAGCTTATTTTTCCACTTTATTTTTGGGATTGTCATTGCATCAACTGTCGTAATCATCCCAACAAATTATACAAATTTTGGAATTATTCAATATGTATGGTGTGTTATTAGCTGTATAGCTGGAACCTTATTAGGACTCTATATGGCAAAATTAGAAGAACAATATAAATAAAAGAGAGCGTCGTCGCTCTCTTTTTATTTATATTATTAACGTGGTTCCATTTTAATTTCTAAGTATAAATCATTAAATTGAATTAACTTTTCTTGTCCCAAGTCTTGATACACTTCAAGGTGTTCAATCGTTTCATCACTCGGATAAAAAGCCTCATCTTCTGTAATTTCAGGGTCTAATAATGGAATTGCAGATTTATTTGGTGTCGTGTACCCAATATATTCTGCATTTTTAGCTGCAACATCAGGTCGCATTAAAAAGTTAATTAAAGCATGTGCCCCCTCAATATTACGTGCAATTTTTGGAATTACCAAATTATCAAACCACATATTGGAGCCCTCTGACGGAACAACATAAACTAGATTTTCATTATGCTCCATTGCCATTGCTGCTTCACCAGTATATGTAATTGCGATTGGTGCTTCACCTTGAGCGATATACATTTTAATTTCATCAACTGCCAGTGCCATGACATTTGGCATCAATGCTTTCATTTTAGCTGTCGCAACCATTAATGCCGTATCATCTGTTTCATTTAATGAGAACCCTAAAGATTGCAAGCCAATTCCCATTACTTCCCTAGCACTATCAATCAGTAAAATTTTATTGCGATATTCTTCATTCCACAAATCATCCCAATGCTCAATTTTTCCGTCAATCATTTCCGGATTGTAGAGAATCCCTAAAGTACCCCAAAAGTAAGGAATAGAGTAGCGATTTTTTGGATCGAACGCTAAATCTTTAAAGCGAGAATCAATATGTTCGAAGTTTGGTAATAAACTATAATCAAGTGGTCGTAATAAATCCGACTTAATCATGCTTTGCACCATATATTCACTCGGCACTAATAAATCATAGGTCGTTCCACCTTGCTCTACTTTCGTTACCATGGCCTCATTTGAATCATACGTTTCATAGATGACACGATAGCCTGTTTCCTCTTCAAATTGTTTCAATAAGTCAGGATCAATATAATCACCAAAATTATAGAAAACAACCGTTTTATCATTGTTTAAGCCTGCATTCGATTCAAGTTGAAAACGCACAAAGAACAGTAAAGCCACCGTAGCTAATAAAGCTACTATCGAATTGATTAATCGTTTCATCTACACTGCCCCTTTCTCTTTACGTCGTTGCTCATTTACTTGAATGAAATAATATCCCACTACTAAAATGAGTGCCAGTAAGAACATTAGGGTGCTCAATGCATTAATTTCTAAACTAATCCCTCTACGAGCACGTGAGTAAACTTCTACTGCAAGGGTACTAAACCCATTCCCTGCTAAGAAGAACGTTACAGCGAAATCATCCAATGAGTAAGTGAATGCCATAAAGAAACCAGCAAAAATACCACTCGTAATGCTTGGTAAAATAATGTTACGAATCGTTTGACCATGTGTCGCACCTAAATCTTGTGCTGCTGTAATCATTGTTGGATTCATCTCATATAATCGTGGTAAAACCATTAATACAACAATTGGGATATTGAAAGCAATATGAGCTAATAAAACTGTCATAAAGCCCATTTTAATTTTAATAAACAATGTAAACAAAATTAAAAAGCTAGCTCCCATCATAACGTCTGGTGTTACCATTAACACATTATTCAAATTCAATAATAATTGACGATGACGTTTTTGTCTTGCATAGTAGATTGCGATAGCACCAAATGTCCCAATAATCGTTGCAAATAATGCTGATAAAATCGCCACAATAAAGGTATTGATAATAAAAGTCATTAATCGTGTATCAGCAAATAAAGTTTGGTAATGTTCTAATGTAAATCCAGAAAAACCACTCATATTACCACCGGCATTAAATGAATAAAACATCAAGTAAAAAATCGGTGCATATAAGACAACAAACATCAATACTAAATAAATATTTTGCCATTTAATTGTTTTTTTATTCACCAAGCGCTCCCCCTTTATCATGTCTTTCACGTGTCATATACATGACAATGAGCATCGCAATCAATAATATTACCCCAATAGCTGAACCCATTCCTTGATTTCGTGTGACAAGAAAATGTTGCTCTACGGCAGTACCGAGTGTAATCACTCGATTTCCACCAATTAAACGTGTCAACATAAAGAGTGATAGAGACGGAATAAAGACTGCCTGCACACCACTGCGTACACCACGTAATGATAAAGGAAACACAATATTTTTAACCGTTACCCATGGTGTTGCCCCTAAGTCATTACTCGCTTCAATTAAACTGTTTGGAATTTCTTCAATCGAGTTGAAGATTGGTAATAACATAAATGGTAATTCAATATAAGCTGCTACAATTAAAAACGCAACATTGGTAAAAAGTAATTGATGTCGACCAAAACCAAAATTGATTAGCCATTGATTAATCGGCCCTGTTTTACTTAGCAATCCGATAAATGCATAAGTTTTCAATAATAAGTTAATCCATGTTGGCAAAATAATTAACATTAGCCATAATTGTTTATTTTTTGTACTTGATAAAAAGTACGCCATTGGATAGGCTAGCAAAAATGTTACCAGTGTCACTAAAAAAGCATAGAACACTGAAGATACTGCCATACGAATATAGTTACCTGATGTAAAGAAATTAATATAATTATCAAAGGTAAACTGATTATTAATATTGAAAAACGAGCGAAAAAACAACAATAGAATTGGTGTAATAACAAATAACGCAATCCACAAGTAATATGGAATCGCCAATAAATGATTTTTTCGTTGGTTCAACTGTCTACCCCCTAATCTTCGTATTGCTCTAAACGTGCATCAAATTCTTCTTCAGATTCATTGAAACGCATAACGTGAATATCATGTGGCTCAAAATTCAAACCAATTGTAGCACCTGTTTCCACTTTATCCGTTGTATGAATCATCCATTCATTTCCTGCTTCATCATAAGCGATAATTTCATTGAAAACCCCTCTGAATAGCATCGTATCAACGTGGGCTACTAATTTACCTTTGTCCGGTGTCGTCACGTCAATATCTTCTGGACGTATTACAACTTCAACAGCTTCACCACTCGGAATACCAGCGTCCTCACATTCAAACTCTTTTCCAACAAATGATACTTTGTAATCTTCAATCATACGAGCACTAATGATATTACTTTCACCGATGAAATCAGCAACATAGCGATTGATTGGCTCATCATAAATATCGACTGGTGAACCTGATTGCACAATTTCACCCTTGTCCATTACAAAAATCCAATCACTCATCGCCAATGCTTCTTCTTGGTCATGCGTTACAAACACGAAAGTGATATTCAATCGACGTTGTAACTCACGCAATTCATATTGCATATCTGTTCTTAATTTTAAATCCAATGCTGATAAAGGCTCATCAAGCAATAACACGTCTGGTTCATTCACTAAAGCACGAGCAATGGCAACCCTTTGTCGTTGCCCACCCGACATTTCACTAATATCACGTTTTTCATATCCTTCTAAACGAACCATTTTTAGCACTTCTTTTACCTTTGCTTCAATAGTCGATTTATCCATTTTTTTAATGGATAAGCCAAACGCAATATTATCAAATACATTCATATGCGGGAATAAAGCATAATCTTGAAAGACAGTATTGACTTTACGTTGATTCGCTGGTACATTCGTAACTTCTTTTCCGTCAAGAAATACTTTACCACTTGATACTTTGCTAAATCCTGCGATAATCCGTAAAATAGTTGTTTTACCACAACCAGAAGGGCCTAATAAAGTATAAAATTTCCCTTTTTCTAATTCCATATCAATTGTTTTTAACACTTGATTTTCATCGTAAGACTTTGTAACCCCTTCTAAAACCACACTAAAGTTATTTTGCATTGCTCTCTCCTATCTCAATTTTTTATTGAAAAAATTTTTATAGCAAAAACCACCAGTCTTACCAGTGGTTTTTTAAGCCTAATTTATTAACGATGTCTTTTACGGAAGAATGGTGGTGTATCCAACTCATCTTCTTCTACAACTTCTGCCTTTCGTTTTGTATCTTGGTCATTGCGTTGAAATGTTCTTGCCGGTACTTCACTGGATACATCACGAGTATTTTGTTCACGTTTAATATCCCAGTTGCTGAATAAGTCACGTTCTTCTTGACGACGTGGTGCACTTTCATAAGACGGTGCTGGAGCACTCATCGGTGCATCATTTGATGAAGTATGCGGGTTAGACGCAAATGGTGAACGTGGTTGACGATTATTCATTTTGTTACGTTCATTTTTTTCTTGGTCAATTCCAGTTGCGATAACAGTAACGATAACTTCATCACCTAGATTATCATTGATTGATGTACCGAAGATAATGTTAACATCACCAGAGGATGCATTCGCCACAATTTCACTCGCATCTTGTGCTTCAAATAAGCTCAAGTCTGAACCACCTGTAATATTTAATAAAATTTGTTCTGCACCGTCAATTGATACTTCCAATAATGGTGAAGAAATAGCTTTTTTCGTTGCTTCAGCTGTACGATTTTCACCACTTGCTACCCCGATACCCATTAAAGCTGTACCTTGGTCTTTCATAACAGTCTTAACATCTGCAAAGTCCAAGTTAACATAGCCAGGTGCTGTAATTAAATCAGAGATACCTTGTACCCCTTGACGTAATACATTATCTGCTTCGCTAAATGCTTCCAACATCGGTGTTTTACGGTCAACCACTTCCATTAAGCGATTATTTGAAATAATAACCAATGTATCTACATTTTCTTTTAAATTTTTCAAACCTTCAGCAGCAAAGCGTCCACGTTTAGGACCTTCAAATGTAAATGGACGTGTAACTACCCCTACTGTTAAAGCTCCTAAATCTTTAGCAATTTTCGCTACGATTGGTGCTGCACCTGTTCCAGTACCACCACCCATACCAGCAGTAACAAAGACTAAGTCTGCACCCTGTAATGCTTGACGAATTTGCTCTTCACTTTCTTCTGCAGCTTTCTGACCAATTTCTGGTAATGAACCTGCACCTAATCCTTTAGTAACTTTTGGTCCCAATTGGATTTTATGTTCTGCACTTGAACCAGCCAATGCTTGTGTATCAGTGTTAGCTACAATAAATTCAACGCCTTGAACTTTTTCTACAATCATTCGGTTGACTGCGTTCCCACCAGCACCACCAACACCAATTACTTTAATTACTGCACCTGTTTGGTTCATTGTTGAGTCAAATGATAATTCCATTAATGTTTCCTCCTTGTCACACTATGTTTATTCCGGCTCGTTCGGGTTGGCTTGACGTCCACTTCAAAAAATCCCTCTGTGCGTTCATCGCACTCCGGTATTTTTCTCCAGTGATTCAAGCCAGAACACCCTCTCTCACACTATGTTTATTCCGGTTCCAATGAGCTGAAATGACATCCACTTCAAAAGTCTTCTCTGTGCGTTCCTCGCACGCCAACGACTTTCTCCAGTGATTCATTTCATAACGCTCATTGTCACACTATGTTTAATCAAAAAATGTATTGAAGAATGATTTTATTTTAGAGCCTAGTGAGCCGTCTTGTACTTCTTCGTAATAATCATTGTCCTGATTATCATCGTACTCATAATTGCTATATGATTCATCATATTGATGATAATCAGCTTCATTTGGACGACTAGTTTCTTGCCGTATCGGCTGTTGTGCTCGTTGACGATCCATTTTACGTGCACCACCGGTACTTGTTGGATAGTAATCAGCACTTGCATCATGGTTTGGCATCGATGCTTGTGGTGTACGTGCTTGTCCTGCTCGATATGTACCTTGAGCGATACGATGTACATCGTCCAAGCCAGCTACATACTCAATCATTCCCATGCTCGTCGTAAACACTGGATTACGCATTCCCATTTGTTCAGGGATATAAATGCGTACCTTGCTACCAAAATATTTTTGTGCTAAATCTAAGACACCTGGTAAGGACGCTGCACCACCAGTTAAAACAAAACCACCTGGTAAATCCAGTGCATCAACAGCACCTAAATCTTCTTGAATTGTCTCAAAAATTTGTGATAGACGTGCTTCAATAATTTCTGCTAAATAACGCTCATCTACACGGACAGGTTCTTTTTTACCAACCGTTTCTACTGGGAAATATTCTTCATCTGAAGTTTGGCTTGCGATAGCAAAACCATACTCACGTTTAATGCGTTCAGCACTTTCAAGCGATGTATTCAAAATAATCGAAATATCCTTCGTTACAAAATCGCCACCCTCTTGGTCGACGAAAGAATATTTTAATTGATTATCATAAATAATTGATGCAGATGTTTGTCCACCACCCATATCAATAATCACCGTACCAAATTCACGTTCATCTTGAGAAAGTGCCACTTCTGCGATTGCCTGTGGTTGCAAGACTAATTCTTTAATTTCAAGACCCGCTTTTTCAACACAACGCTTAATATTATGAATAATCGTACGTGGCCCTGTTAAAAGTGTCGCATATAATTCTAAACGCACACCAATCATTCCACGTGGATCACGAATACCAGTAAAGCCGTCTACAATAAATTCTTCCGGAATAACGGAAATAATTTCACGCTCTGGTGCAACTGAACGTACCTTAGCTGCTGTAATCACATTATCCACATCACGATTAGTAATTTCACGGTTTTCACTTGAAACAGCAATCATTCCATGGCATGATTCTAATCCTAGTTTATTACTTGGAATGCCCACTGAAACTTCTTTAATTTGAACATTCGCCTTTTGTTGTGCTTGTGCAACAGCTTGTTGAATTGAATAAACCGTTTCATCAATATCGACAATGACACCACGGCTTAGACCTCTCGATTTTTCGTTTCCTACTCCAATAATATTAATTTGTCCATTAATATATTCAGCCACAACTACCTTAATCGATGTGGTACCAATATCCAAACTCACAAACCTTTCATGATTTCTCATTCAAAAGTAACCCCCTCTTTTATTTTTCGCTGTTATAATAGGAGTTTTCTACTATAAGTTCTCCACAATTTTAACACAAAAAAGAAATCATTTGAAGAAAAATCATCAAATGACCTAGTAAAATATTTTTAATTATCTAAATTATTATCTAACTTAATACTATTAGCATTCGCTACTTCTGGTGTGAAGTAAGCTCCTACTTCTAAATTGATTAAACCAGCTTGATTTCCAACTAACTGACGCATCTTAGGATATTTATTAATTTTTTCTGCCAAGGTAGAATTAATGGCTTTAACCAACATTCCGTCTTTCATCATTAAGGTTAACCCATTCGGTTTATTCAAATCTGTTGACATACGCACAACTGCGATATTTTCCAATACTTCGGCATTAATATTTTTAAGTGCACGTGCCGTTGCCACTAATTTCCCTTGTTGTGATACTTGGTCGATTAATGGAACTTTTTGCCAATCACTTTTAACTTGAGTAGCATTTAACTCAACATCTAATAAATCCCCATTTTCAAGTAAAGGAAAATAGCGTGTGCCGTCTTGTACAATGGCTACTATTTGATGTTCGTTCACCACCATATCCAATTGTTTCCAACTATTTCGCTGAAAAACGATGTTCGATACAATCGGATTAGCTTGAACGATTTGTTCTTCGATACTCTCTCGATTCGCTATCACTTCTTTGACGGAATCCAATGAACGAATACCTGATGCCGCTACTACTTCATTCGCATGAGCGAAACGTGTATTTCCTACCACTAGATGATTGACCTTATTGAATGGCAGTAATTGCCAGCCACATAGCCACATGACCATAAACAGTATCGCCGTCACCGAAAATAATTCAGCTCGCCCTTTAGGTAAGCCTTTTGTCCAATTGATTTTTTGCCTTTGAACAGGTTGCAAATGCGTAAGATTTCTCGGTCGTGGCCTACGATTAGACGGAGAACCTTGACGATGATTCTGTATATTATTCACTTTCTTTTGTTCGACAATCAAATCATCTTCAAATATATTCGGCATCGCCATGCTCCTTTCTAAAAAATCGTAAAATTAAACAGTTTACTTATTCAATTTTAACACATGCTCCGTAAAGAGTGCACCACGTTCTTCATAATTTTTAAATTGGTCCCAACTCGCACAACTAGGTGAAAATAAAACCACTTGACCTGCTTGTGCTTTTTCCACTGCTTGCTCGGTCGCCATTACTAAATCATCACAAAGTACAACTGTTTGAACATTTGCAGTATCAAAAGCACGTTTCATTTTTTCTTTCGATTCACCGTATAAATAGGCTGCTTGAACATATTTTAAGTAAGGGATTAATTCATCAAATTCATTACCACGATCTAAACCACCACCGATATAAATGAGTGGTTGTTCAAAACTTTTTAGTGCCGTAATGGTTGCTTGTGTATTCGTGGCTTTTGAATCATTAAAATAACTCACTCCATTGAACGTACCCAATGGTTGAATACGGTAGGGAACTCCATAATAAGTACGCACCGCTGCTTTAATCGTGTCATTCGATAAATTCAATAACTTCGCAATCGCAACAGCAACCAGTACATTTTCAATATTATGTTCGCCTGGAATTTGAATATCCGATTGATTTAATACGACTTCTTTTTTAAAAAAGATAATTCCATTTTCAAAATACGCACCATTCTCACGAATCGTATCATTCAAATTATTTATCGCAAACGGTATTTTTTGAGCTTTACTTACTGCAATCCCTTTAACAATTTCAGCTGAATGAGCATTATAGACTAAAAAGTCTTCTTCCGTTTGATTGCGTACTAAATTCAACTTAGCGTCAACATAGTCTTCTTTAGTACCATGATAGTCTAAATGAGCTGAAAAGATATTTGTCATCGCTGCAATATGGGGTTTGAATTGCTCTGTTCCCATTAATTGAAAACTCGATAATTCCATGACGACCACATCATCTGCTTTCACTTCTGGTAACACCGATAAAGTCGGAATCCCAATATTTCCAGCTAAATGAACAGTAACTGGGCTTGATTGAATAATATAATGAACCAAACTGGTAGTTGTGGTCTTACCATTACTTCCAGTAATCCCCACTAATACACCTGGATTCGCCCACGCAAACAATTCAACGTCCGTATAAATCGGAATTGTTAATAATTGTGCCTTTTCTAAAAGCGGATTGGAATAAGGAATCCCTGGATTCTTGACAATAAAATCAACCGTTTCATCGACTAATGATAATGGGTGCTCGCCACCAATAACCGTTGCACCTTGCTCGATAAATGCTTGAATACTCGCATCTTCCATAAGATTACTACGATCATTAATCGTCACTTTCGCACCGGCTTTTAATAAATATTCTGCCACGCTCTTTCCAGTCATTGCATAACCAAGTACCAAAACATTTTTATCTTTTAATGCACTATATTCCATTTTATCAATGCCTCCACCTAAAAGATTGCACTATATAATACTGCTGCAATCAAACCAACTAGCCAAAATACATTTACAACTTTCGTTTCAGACCAACCACTCATTTCAAAATGATGATGAATTGGACTCATTTTGAACAGTCGCTTGCCAGTCGTTTTAAATGACCATACTTGTAAAATAACACTCGCTGTTTCGATAACGAATACAATACCGATAATCAGTAAACTCCAAGGATTGTTGAGCAAAATTGAAATGACTGCCAATCCAGCACCTAAAGCAAGCGAACCAACATCACCCATAAAGATTTTAGCTGGCTTTTTATTATAAATAAGGAAACCTAATAAAGCACCGACAACCGTTAAACAAACTAAAGCAATTGTCGTATTATTTTCATGAAAAGCGATAGCAGCATAAGCACTATAAGCGATAATACTAAGCCCAGTAGCCAAACCGTCTAAACCGTCAGTTAAATTCACAGCATTTGAAAATCCAGTAATCCAAAAGAACGAGAATGCAATTAAGATAATCGGATTGTTAATTTGTGCAATAAAAACCGGAATCGTAATCACCACATTATTGAACACTCCAATTAATATAATGCAACCGGAAAAAATTAATTGCAAAATAAATTTCTGTTTTGCTGTCAATCCTTCATTTTGCTTTTTAAAAATACTAATAAAATCATCGACAAAGCCAATGCCTCCGAATAATAAAAAGGTTAATAAAATCATCCAAGTTGTGCCATTTAATAATTTCATCAACCAAGCCGTAATCAATAAAGTCACCAATATCGCAAAGACGAATACCGTTCCCCCCATTGTTGGTGTACCAGTTTTCACTTCGTGCCAACTTGGCCCTTCTTCTCTTGTCGTTTGTCCAATCTTTTTGTAATTAAAGTATCCGATGAAAAATGGCATCAAGGATACCGTAATCGCAAAACTGACGGATAATGGTAATACTAATTCCAATCTAATTCCTCCATTATTGTTTTTCTTTTTGTAAATAATGTTCAATTATTTCTACTTCATTGAAAGGCACATACTCATCACCAATTACTTGATAAGACTCGCCACCTTTTCCAGCAAAAACAACACTATCGTTAGGTTGTGCAATACTTAAAGCATAGTGAATTGCCTTGATTCTATCTTCAATAATCACATAGTCTTTTTCAGTATGCTCACCGATTAATTCTTTGCAAATCTTTTGCACCGGTTCATGACGTGGATTATCAGCCGTAAACACGATGTAATCCGAATATTGAAATACAATATCACCAATCTCTGGTCGAGCACCACTATCACGATTGCCCCCACTATGTCCGATTAACGTAATAAGCTTACCTTTTTTATTGCTAGATACTGTCGATAAGACATTTTCAATCGCATCAGGAGTATGAGCAAAATCGACTACCACTTGAAACGGTTGTTGACAATCAACTATCTGCGTTCGCCCCATAACCCCATTAAATTTATCAGCTGCTGCGATAATTTGTAGTGGTTCAATTTGATAGTAATAAGCTAAGCAACAATAGGCTGCTAAGTAATTTAAGACATTGTACTCACCAATCATCTTTAAACTAATGTCATATTCTTTATCTCGATCATGTAGGATAAATGTCATGTGATGTTGTTTCATCTGAATGTCCGTTGCATAAACTGTTGCATTCGTATGCTGCGTACTATATGTCACAATTTCAGCAGCAGTTGCTTGAGTCATAATATGACTGTATGGGTCATCTGCATTGACAATCGCTACTTTAGGCTTGCCATTATGAAATTGTTGCCCTAATTGTGCAAACAATAAACTTTTAGCAAACGCATATTCTTGCATTGTATGATGAAAATCAAGATGTTCTCGTGTTAAATTTGTAAAAATCGCACAATCAACATCGGTGTACCATAATCTACCCAATTGCAACGCATGTGATGATGCCTCAATAATCGCATCATCACAACCGACTTCCACCATTTCATTGAATAATCGCTGCAACTCCAAAGCATTAGGAGTCGTATTAACTGCCGGATAGTAAGTTTGGTCTACTTTGTAATGCAAAGTGCCCAGTAAGCCTGTTTTGCGATTGAGAGTCATCAACCACTCACTAATCATCGAGCTTGTTGTCGTCTTACCATTCGTACCAGTAATTGCGACCACATTCAACTTAGTGGACGGTTCTCCATAAAAAGCATTCGCTAACATTGCTTGTGCACGAAATGTTGACCTTACTACCACTATGGACACTGGTAATTGTAACCATGATTCTTGTAATTCTTCTACAATGACTACCGTTGCTCCAGCAGCCACTACTGCTTCGATTGCTTGATGTCCGTCAAAACGCTCTCCACGAATTGCAATAAAGCAACTATTAGCCGATACTTGACGTGTATCATGCACTAATGACTCAATTTGTTTATTTTCTAATGGCTCTCCATAAACAATCGCTGTCTGTATTTTATTGATTAAATTCACTGCATTCATGCAATTCCTTCTTTCCATTTGCAATCAATTATTGATTCACTAAAATTTTCTCTAAAAACGGATGAAAAATCTTCGCTAATATTTGCGAACCAATCAACCCATTCGTATTAGTCGGCTGTTTCATAAATAAATACATCATATATTGTGGCTTTTCTGCCGGGAAGAACGCTACAACCGAATGTAAGTAATCATTTTCGCCCGTCAAATAACCTGTACCAGCCTCATTAGCAATCTCTGCCGTACCTGTTTTGGCTGCCACTTCCACTAAAGGTGTCTTAAACGCTTTGGCTGTCCCATAATCTTTTTCGACAGTATCCACCATTAAACCCAAGACATAATTAGCTGCTGCTTTAGAAATCGGTGAACCTAAATTAATGGTTTTGTACTGTTCTTTTTGATTACCTGCACCTTCAATATACTGAACTTTCACCATTGTACCATTATTTCCTACCGAAGAATAAGCCTGAAGTAACTGCATTGGTGTAGCTAAAAATGCTTGTCCAAAACTTGACATATAACGAGATACTGCCCCGTCAAATGTGAACTTGCCCTCATTTTCATTATTTAATTGAGATGCTGTCGAAGTTCCAAAACGAAACTTCCCTAATAATTCAACCCACTTTTCATCTCCAAGTCGTTTGGCTAGAGTCACCATACCGGTATTACTCGAACGTGGCAATGCCTCTGCAAAAGGAATATCCCCCCAACCAACAACATTATGGTCTTTAATGATTTTATCATATACTTCAATCGAACCGGAATGGAATTTTTCTTTGTCATTGAAGATTTTATTATCATATGCCAAACTCATCGTCAAAATTTTAACTGTTGAACCTGGTTCAAATGCCTCTTCTACTAACAAATTTCGCCATTCTTTATCAATTCCGTCACGAGTATTCAAATTAAATGTTGGACGCTGACTTGCTGCCAATAATTTTCCAGTTGGCAGCTCAACTAAATACGCACCCATTTCCTTTGGTTGATAAATCGTTTGTGCATCAGTCAATAAGTCTTCTAAATGATTTTGCAGACGAGAATCCAATGTTAAATAAATATCTTCACCTAATAAGTAGTCTTGTTTTTGCTGCCCTTGATAATTTTTGGCACCACTTAATTGTTCATTAAAGGCAGCTTCAATTCCAATTTGCCCACTTAAAATTTCTGCTTCACCAAACTCTGTATCCGATAATAATGGTGTCGCAAAACCGATTAAATGAGATGAATATACATCATTAATATATTGGCGAATGGTTTCACTGTATAAGAAAATCCCCGGTAAGTTGGCTGCCTCAATTTGTTCTTTTACTTCTCTTGATAAATTTTTTCCAGCTAAACCAAACTCTATTTGGTCAACATCTGGATTGAGTAATAAATGCAATAATTCATCACGAGATAAATCAATATATTTTGACAACTCTTTTGCCGTATAGTCATAATCTTTTACTATCATCTTTTCGTCTGCATTACGCAAAATCGCAAACAATGAATAAGAAGTAGTATCCATGGCAATCGGTTGACCATTTTTATCAAAAATCGTCCCACGTCTTGCTTGCGTAATACTACTTCTCTCTTGGATAGTTTCAGAATAACTCGTTAAATCTTGACCATTACTTGTTTTATAAATACTTAATTGTGCGATACGCAAAGTAAAAAGACTAAATACAAGCACTGCCAATAATCCAACTAATTTTATATTTTGATTCTTTTGTTCCATTAATCAACTGACCTCACTCTCGACGAATCAATTGTCATCTGATTTTGTTTCGCTGCTTCTTTGATTACTTCATAATTGTATTGACTGCTTAAATTATTAAGCAACAAGTCTGTATGTGCCTGTAATTGAGCCGTATTCATCTCTGTATTAGCAATAGCTGTCTTAGTTATTTTGGTATCCATTTGGACGAGCATATTTGCCACAATTAAGACAATCGCTATCGCACATGACACCGTTAGCACTACTTTATCAGCAAGCGAAAGTGAGAGTCGTTTCACACGAACTTTTGAAATGGCACTACTAACACTATCATTATAGACAGTTGAATCAACTATTCTCGTTGCCATTTTCTCACTTCCCTTACTAAACTAAATTAAAGCTAATTTTTCTCAATTATTCGTAGTTTCGCACTGCGTGCACGATTGTTCACTGCCAACTCTTCTTCCGTTGGCAAAATCGGTTTGCGTGTTACCAATCGATAGTCTGCTTGACTTTGTTCTGGTAATATCGGTAAATTATGTGGCACTTCCGGTGGAGTGCTCAACTCTTTAAAATATTGTTTCACAAATCGGTCTTCTAATGAATGGAACGTAATCGCACTAATCCGTCCCTTAGGCTTTAATAAACGCACTGCTTGTTGCATTGAATCTTCTAGTGCACCTAATTCATCATTTACTGCTATGCGAATCGCTTGAAACGTTCGTTTAGCTGGGTGACCACCCGTTCTTCTCGTTGCAGCTGGAATCGCCTGCTTAACAATTTCAGCCAATTCTGTTGTCGTCATAATTTTAACGACAGCTCGTTGCTTTTCAATGGCACGAGCAATACGTTTCGCAAATTTATCTTCGCCATAACGGAAAATAATTTTAACCAATTGCTCATACGACCATTCATTGACCACTGTTAAAGCAGTCAACTCTGACGCTTGATTCATACGCATATCTAATAATGCTTCTTGATGATAACTAAAGCCACGTTCGGCATGGTCTAATTGTGGTGATGACACCCCTAAGTCATAATAAATGCCGTCAACCGCTGAAATACCACGCTCCTGTAAGGCACTCGTAATCTGTCTAAAATTTTGATGAATAAAGGTTACTTTCCCAGCGGCTACTTCGTCTTTTAGTGTTATTTTAGCATTTTCAATCGCTTCAATATCTTGGTCAAAAGCAAATAAATGCCCTTTATCTAATTTAGACAAAATATATTTCGCATGCCCTGCACCACCTAATGTGCAATCCACATAAATGCCGTTGGGGTCAACGACTAAGCCATCGACTGTTTCATGTAATAATACGGTCAAATGCTCAAAAGTCATTGTACACGCTCCTCAATCATCTTCTTAAAATCCAAAATCAATCATCTCTTCTGCAATATCTTCAAAACTTTCCTGTGCTACTGCAGCAAAATTCTCCCATTGTTCGCCACTCCAAATCTCGATACGGTCTGCGACGCCGATCACACGGCATTCCTTATCAATCTTGGCGAATTCAATTAGAGTTTTCGGTAAATTAATACGTCCTTGTTTGTCAAATTCTACTTCAGTGGCAGCTGAATAGAAAAATCGTGTAAAAGAACGTGCATCTTTCTTCGCTATCGGTAATTCTTTTAGCTTATCTTGAATAATATCCCAACTTGACATTGGAAAACCAAATAAGCACCCATCTAATCCACGAGTGACAATAAAACGTTCTCCTAAGTCCGAACGAAATTTAACAGGCATCGTTAGTCGGCCTTTGGCATCAATATTATGTTGAAATTCCCCAATAAGCACGACACGTCACCTCCTTAACTCGATAGAACGAATACAAGCGAATATTATTCCACGTTTATAGTTTACCACATCTCCCCACTTTTCACCACATTTTTCCAAAAATAGTGTAAAAAAAATCACTACCACATAAAATGGTAGTGAAGAACCTTATTAAATCAAGGTTTTGCTTATTCATAAAAGTGGGGAATTATCCCAAAAAATACGTCATAATGCGTAAAAGTACTAAACCGATGAAAAATGAGATTAAATAAAATCTCTTTCAGCTAATTCTTTTATAATTCAATAAAATCATTTTGATATTATATCGTTGTAGTTAAACTATATGATTTCCATAACTCATCAATCAGTCTTATATGTTCTACTGACAACAGTTCACTGTACTGTAAAAGTTCTTCCTTGTTTCGTGACATTTTATTTAAATATCCTTTTTCTGTCTTCAATTTAGATGCTTTACTTTCAGTATCTTCATAATATCTTTGAATAAACGCAATAATAGATTTATCAAAAATATCGTCAATGTGCATGTCTTCTCCACTCTCTGATTTTCCATTACTATTCGCACCTAATTCAAGGTTTACAGGCAAATGATACTCATGAATTAAGTACTGAAGTTCACTTACTACATTTTCAAATTCAGAGAATGATGAAAAGTATAACTCAATGTTTAAAGTATTATTAATATTCTTCAACAAACGATTCATTGCAGTTGACAAAGATTCTACTTTACTTACTATTTCTTTACGCTTACTATCAGACAAATAGTCCCTTACTTCCCTAATCTCTTCTTCGGGTTTCTGATTATGATTATAAATAAAGATAACTGATATTACAGCTACGAATAACATACAAACTAATCCTACGCTCGCAAAAAGAAGAGCACCTAAAATCCACCAATAACTCCATTTTTTTCTAATTATTTTTTCTTTTCTTATAGAATAGAAATTCTCTAAACTCCTAGTAGTCCTTGACTGTACTTTCTTTTGTTTGTTACGAACAGCTTTAACTGAACTATTACTTCTGGAACTAGCATTCTTTTTACCTGAACGTTTACTTTTGCTAGGAGAGACACTAAAAGATGTTTTATTATAAACCTTATTATATGCTGCTTTTTTTGGATTCTTAATCCAACCTACTCCTTTTCTTCCATAAGTCGGATTAATAGAACGCTTAATTTTCCTTTTTAATTTTCCAGTAGTTCTTGCCTTAAAACTACGTTTTAAACTAGGCTTTCTAATGCCAAACTTCATAGTATCCAAAACCTCCTAGTACCAATCCTAAGTATAAGGAACACTAATTCATTAATATTTTTACTTTGTATAGCAAATTTAGACCAAACTAGATTTTTACCACTTTCAGTCTTAACTTGACTCTTTTACTACATTTCATAAGGCGTAACTTTTCTATTGTATAGTTGGGGAATTATCCCCAAAAATACGTCATAATGCGTAAAAGCACTAAACCGATGAGAAATGAGCTTAAATGCTGAAACAATAATTTGGTTGCCGGTAAGTAATACTGGCGATAGGTAAACACTGAAATTCGCTTGACATAATCGTATAGTTGCAATCCTAAAACAAAACAAGAGAAAAATAAGACGAAAGGAATCAAATTATAATCAAAGATGAGCCAACCAAACAAATAAATAAGCGTCAGCCATAAAGGGATAAGTACCATCGCCATTGTAATCGGCCATTGCTTAAAATATTTTAAATGTGGTTTCAAATAACGCTGTACCCCATAAATCGTAATACACGGGACAATATATAACAATAGTTCAATCAAAGTAAACTCCCGCATAAATCCTTCCTCTTTCATTTCAATCTTAAATTAGTCTCGCTGACATTTGCACCATTTACTGTATAAAGTCAATAATATGCTGCCAAGTATTACGATTTAACACTTCCCAAAAATGTCCGTCACCAATGATACAATAGCCAATAAATAATCCAATGACTAAAAATACTAATATCAGCAATAAAAACAAAATTGTTTTCAATAGAATTTTTAGTACTCTAATAATCATTAATTCACTTTTAAAGTATTCACTCATCAAGCGTCACCTCTATTTCAAAGCCTTTATACTTTTTATCCTATCAATCGCTTTTTCAATGATTTTAACCAACGTTTCAAGCGTTGCATCTTAGTCAAATTCACTCGTTCAACTTTACCATTTAAGATTGATTCTAACATTAAGCCTGTTCCAATGGCTACACAACCCATGGCATGATCCGATTTAATCACTGATACCTTTAAATGTTCCATTAAAAATGTATCAATTTGACTAATCATCGCTCCACCACCAGTTAATACAATTCCTTGGTCAATAATATCCGAAAGCATTTCCGGTGTCGTTTCTTCCAAAAGACGTTTAGCTGCACGAGCAATCATTTGTATTTGTGGCTGCATCGCTTCGCAAATATGATTCGCATGAACATTTATCGACTTAGGCAATCCAGTCAACAAATCTCGCCCTTTTAAATCAAACATTTTCAACTCAGATTCTGCTAAAGGCAAGGCAGTCGCCAATAATTTTTTAACGTCTTCTGCTGTCCGTTCACCAATCAATAAGTTAAATTTTTCTTTTACATATTGAATAATCGCTTCATCAAAATCATCACCGGCAATACGCAATGATTCACTCCGAATAATTTTGCCACCGGCTACAACAGCAATGTCCGTCGTGCCACCACCAATATCAATCAGCATATTCGCATGTGGACTAAAAATATCAATTCCAGAGCCAATCGCTGCAACTTTTGCCTCTTCTTCTAAATAAATATTCCCACCAGTCGCACGTTCTGCTGCTTCAATCAATGATGTCGTTTCAATATCACTGATATTCGACGGGCAACATAATAAGACATTTGGTTTTGAAAACCAGCGTTTCAAATAAATTTTTTCTAAAAACAAGGTTAACATCGCTTCTGCCACTTCAAAATCTGCAATCACTCCACCTTTTAAAGGTTTGACAATTTCAATGGATTGAGATGTACGACCAATCATATCGTAAGCATTTTTTCCAGCTGCAATAATCTCTTGTGTATGAGAATCAATCGCTACAACAGACGGCTCATTGACAACAATCCCTCTACCTTTTAAGTGAATTAACACATTTGCAGTCCCTAAATCAATTCCAATATCTCTGCTCATATGTTCGCCTCATTTTCACAACTATTGATGAACTAATGATTTGGCTACCACTTGCTCACTCAAGTTAACACGTTCGATATTTGCCCCAAGTGCCTGTAATTTTTCATGGAACTTGTAATATCCTCGGTCTAAATATTTTAATTCCGATACACGAGTTAAGCCTTTTGCTGTCAAACCGGCAATAATCAATGCAGCTGCTGCACGCAAATCAGTCGCTTTAACACTCGCACCAGTCAATTTGCTTGGGCCATACATAATCGCTGTTTGACGGTCAAGTTTAAATGATGCACCCATACGACGCAATTCTTCAAAATGCATAAAACGATTTTCAAAAACTGTTTCCGTCAAAGCCGTTGTACCGTCAGCCATTAATTGTGCAATCGTCATTTGTGCTTGCATATCCGTTGGGAATCCAGGGTGTGGTAATGTTTTGACATCAACTGGTTTTAATTGTTTTGGTCCAATAACACGTAATCCTTGAGCATACTCAATGACTTCAACACCCATTTCAATGAGTTTACTAATCAATGGACGATTGTGTTCATAGATTGCTCCCTCAACAAATACATCTCCTTGTGTCACAGCAGCAGCCACCATAAAAGTTCCTGCCTCAATACGATCTGATACAACCGCATGTTCTGTTCCTTTTAAGCGTTCTGACACACCATGAATACGAATCGTTTCCGTTCCCGCACCCACAATATGAGCACCCATTTTATTTAAAAAGTTTGCTAAATCAACAATTTCCGGTTCACGTGCGACGTTTTCTAGTATAGTAACTCCCTCAGCATAAACGGCAGCCATCATAATATTTTCAGTTGCCCCCACACTAGGGAAATCTAAATAAATACGAGTTCCAACTAATTTGTCAGCTTTTGCCTCAACATAGCCTGCTGCACGTGTAATCGTAGCACCTAAGGCTTCAAAGCCTTTCAAATGCAAATCAATCGGTCGAGAGCCAATCGCACAACCACCTGGTAATGCCACCTTTGCATGACCATAACGAGCTAAAAGTGGTCCCATTACTACAATTGACGCACGCATTTTGCTAACAAAATCATAATCTGCTTTCGTTAGCACATCACCCGATGCATCTAATATCATTGTATTATCTTGTATATTAAATGAATTGGTGACTTGAATATTTGTTAATAATTCATTAATTGTAAATACATCTGATAGAACTGGAACATTTGACAGGTGACTCTGTCCGCTCTCTGCTAAAATTGTGGCTGCTAAAATTGGTAACACAGCATTTTTTGCTCCCTCAATTTTAACGGTTCCCTCTAAGCGATTGCCACCTTGCACTAAAATTTCTTCCATATTCAATAATTCTCCTTTATACCAAGCTTATCGTTTTGGAGCTAACGATAAGAAACAAAAAATTATAGGAATGCACTGTATAATAAATCACGCAGCAATTCCATGATCGTAATAAAAAATGAACCGATAAGATGTCCAAATGCGATACTTAGTAACACACAAACATATTGCGCATAAACATAATTTTTAGCTGAAAATAATTTTCGCCAATCTAATTTTTCAAGCACAATATAAGTTAGTAACACAAAAAAGATTCGCACTAACAGTACTGCCATACCATATGCAAGTGTCATTAACTTTACCTACCTTTCATTTACTTATTATCATAGCACAAATTAATTTTGAAAAACACTCTAAAATACTTTTTGACTTATATTTTTATCATTCTTCACCCATTTGTCATCTATGACATTAAACAAAATAGCGATAAATAAACTTTCGGATGAAAATAATTGTAAAAAAAATCTGAACGGTTAGTATCATTAACCGTTCAGACGCATCATCATTCACACTATTTTTTATCTTTTTTAGTTGCACGTTCACGTGCTGCTTTATCTAAAATTTGTTTACGCAAACGAATGCTTTCAGGTGTTACTTCACAGTACTCATCATCGTCCATAAATTGAATGGATTCTTCTAATGTCAAAATACGTGGACGTTTAATAACACTTGTTTGGTCTTTAGTAGCCGAACGAATATTCGTTAATTGTTTTGCACGAGTAATATTAACCGTTAAGTCATTTTCACGATTATGTTCGCCGACAATCATACCACCATACACTTCTGTACCTGGCTCAACGAAAATTGTTCCACGGTCTTCTAAGCCCATAATACCATAAGTTGTCGCTTGACCATTTTCTTGAGCAACTAAAGTACCATTACGACGACGTCCAATATTTCCGTCTACCACTGGTAAATAATCATCAAATGTGTGGTTAATAATTCCATAACCACGTGTCATTGACATAAATTCAGTTGAGAAACCAATTAAACCACGTGCAGGAATTAAAAATACTAAACGAATTTGACCATTACCAGTATGTGCCATGTCTGCCATTTCAGCTTTACGTTGACCCATTGCCTCAATAATTGAACCCATATATTCTTCTGGTGTATCAATTTGCACACGTTCAAACGGCTCACATAACTGTCCGTCAATTTCTTTCATAATTACTTTTGGACGTGATACTTGGAACTCATACCCCTCACGACGCATTGTCTCGATTAAAATAGATAAATGTAACTCACCACGACCCATTACTTTAAAGGCATCTGGCGAATCTGTTGACTCAACACGCAATGACACATCAGTTTGTAATTCTTGCATTAAACGGTCTTGTAAATTACGAGACGTTACAAATTTACCCTCACGACCAGCAAATGGTGAATTATTCGTTAAGAAAGTCATCTCTAACGTTGGTTCATCAATATGTAAAACTGGTAAGGCTTCTGGGTTACTTGCATCAGCTACTGTTTCCCCAACGAAAATGTCGTCCATACCTGATAAGGCAATTAAGTCACCAGCTTTTGCCTCTTGAATTTCCACACGATTTAAACCGAAGAAACCTAAGATTTTAGTGACACGGAAATTCTTTTTAGAGCCGTCAGCTTTAATTAAAGCAACATTATCCCCAACTTTGATTTTTCCGCGGAAAACACGACCAATTCCGATACGACCTACATATTCATTGTAATCTAATAACGATACTTGGAATTGTAACGATTCGTCGCTATTATCAATCGGTGCAGGTACATGTTCAATAACCGCATCAAAAATTGCGTCCATTGATTCTTCTTGGTCTTCTAATTTATCAGACAAGCTAGAAGTACCATTTAAGGCAGACGCATATACAACTGGGAATTCTAATTGGTCATCATCTGCACCTAATTCGATAAATAATTCTAACACTTCATCGATAACTTCAGCTGGACGTGCAGACGGTTTGTCAATCTTATTCACAACGACAACTGGTGTTAACCCTTGTTCTAATGCTTTTTTCAATACAAAACGTGTCTGTGGCATTGTTCCCTCGTAAGCATCAACCACGAGTACAACACCGTCTACCATTTTCAAGATACGCTCAACCTCACCACCGAAGTCAGCATGTCCTGGTGTATCCAAAATATTAATACGAGTGCCTTTATAATCGACAGCTGTATTTTTTGCTAAAATAGTAATACCACGTTCTTTTTCAATATCATTCGAATCCATTGCACGTTCATCTAATTTTGCACGCTCATCTAATGTATTGGATTGTTTTAATAATTCGTCAACTAAGGTTGTTTTACCATGGTCGACATGGGCAATAATGGCAATATTTCTAATATCGTTACGCGTATTCATTTATTTCTCCTAATTCTTCTGTTGTATTAAGTACTGTGATAACTTCTTGGTGCACACTTGGGTGAGCAAAGATTACTGCTGAACGCTCTAAAATCGAAAGTGGCGTTCCGTCAGGTTTTGTAGCTTTTAATCCAGCTGCTTCACAAATTGCATAACCAGCTGCAAAATCCCATGGGCTCAAGCCAAAAGATAAATATACCGATGCTTGCCCACGTAATACTTCAATAATTTCTAAAGCAGCAGAACCATGTGCACGAACACCAAGTACCGCTTTTAGTAAACGTTGGCTATGTTTCAAATTAAGAGCGAACATCCCTACATTTCCCATTGCAATACTATCGTTTAATTTTGGAACTGGAATAGATTCTAATGGACGATTATTCAAGTACGCACCCTCGCCAACAATCCCATAATATAAATCATGTTTCATTACATCATAGATATAACCGGCAACCGGTTGACCGTCTTTAAACACCCCAACCATAATACCAAAGTTATTTTTTTGCTTAACAAAATTAAGCGTACCGTCAATTGGGTCGATTACCCATACAAATCCATTGGTATCTTCTACACGATCGCTAATCCCCTCTTCACCAATGATTCGATGCGTAGGATAATACGTTTTTATCTTTTCAACAAAAAATTGTTCGGTCGCCTTATCCATTTCCGTAACCAAATCACTCGCATCTTTCTTCTCATCGACTTTGAGTTCTCTTTGATGCGATTGTCGCAACTCATGTGCTGCTTGTTCAAGCCAAACTAGCACACGATGATGTAATTGATAATCCATTGTTTCCTCCTTATTCCTCCGGTTTACTCAAGCCGGCTTGACGTCCACTTTGCAAAATGCTCGGAGTGCTTGCTGCACTCCTATACTTTTACTCCAGTGTTTCAAGCCAAAACGCTCTCACTCACACTATATTATCCCGGTTTGCTCGAGCTGTCTTGACGTCCACTTCGCATAGCTCTTGAAACGCTAATCACTATCGACTGACTTTCAATTTTTTCCCAATTTTATTATCTAACATTTTAAGTGCTTTAACAGCTTGATAGATAGAATAGCCACTGAGTGATTCAAATGATTTGTCTAATCGCTTTTCTTCACTAATGCTAGTCACAACCGATTTAAACTCTTTATATTTTTTTTCAAACACTCCAGCATCTAGCCCTGTTTCATACACTTCTTCAACTGCTGCAAAAAAATCGACAACTTTTATTGTTTCTTCCATTGTCCAGTCTGAATCAATGGGATAAGCATAATTTTGCATAGCTCCCCCCTATTCTTGCTCGTTCACACTATATTTTTTATCCAAGTGACATTTAAACTGATAAATATGCAATACCAATTGTTTTTGCAATATTTTTCGTTCGTTTTATACTATACCTTATTTTATCTACAATTGAAAAGAGAAATATCACTAAATCATAAATTTTTGCTCAATTAATGAAATGCACACGCTTCCTGATACCAAGGCAACAATTGATTGACCGTTTCCACAAGCCATTGTTCTAACTGACGTTCATCTGATAGTACAGTATCTCCTTTTTTAACAATACGACCAACCATAAATTCAGCCTTTTTAACATGTTCCATACGTTCAAACACATTCGTCCAATCGACTGCTGAGACTGGTTGATAAGCTAATTGAGTATGGTCAGCGATAACTGCATAATCAGCTGGCAATTGCTGCCATTGGTCAACTTTCTTTTGCCACGCTTGTGCAATTTCTTTTTCGTAATCAGGATTATCAATCAATGCTAGCATAATAAAAACATACTCTGGATTAATCCCAATTTGGAAATGTGGAAATCGTTTATAACCACGTTGATTCCCACCAATTCCAACCCAGGTACTCTCTGGTGGATTGGTCGTGCGTCGTAAATGTTTAGCTACATGAACCGGAACTTGTTCAACTCCTAATTCTTTTTCAATCAAATGGGCAATCATATCGCCATAATGATAAAACACCGGTTGAATTCGTGACTGGATAGCTTCCATTCGTGTCGCTAATGTGTCCTGTTCAAATACTGCAAAAGCTGTTGCATCAAAATTCATTCATTTCCCCTGCTTTCATTCACAATAATAGATTAAATGGGGATTGCTCCCATACTAGCTCGCTATCCCCATTCTAACTAGAACAAGCTGAGTTGATCTTGATCTGGTAAATGATTGAGTACACCTTGTTCCGTTAAATATTCGATAATTGTTTTAGAAACTTTCCCACGTTTTTGTAAATCTTCTTTTGATAAAAATGGAGCTGTTTCTCTCGCTTTAATAATTTGTTGGGCAACGTTAGCACCCAAACCAGGAATGGCTCTAAATGGTGGAATTAAAGTATCCCCCTCAATAAGAAAACTATCAGCATCTGATTTATCCAAATCAACCATGCTAAATTTAAAGCCACGCTCTAACATTTCATTTGCAATTTCTAATACAGTTTGTAAATTACGTTCTTTAACCGATGCATCAAACCCTTTTCCTTGAATTTCACGCAGACGACGTTTCACCATTTCTTTACCTTGGTGCATCGCCACTAAATCAAAATCTTCTGCACGAACTGAAAAATATGCTGCATAATAATACATCGGATAATGAACTTTAAAGTATGCAACACGTAATGCCATCATAATATAGGCAGCGGCATGGGCTTTCGGGAACATATATTTAATCTTCAAGCACGATTCAATATACCATTCCGGCACTTTATTTTCTCGCATAATTGCTTGCCAATCATCTGGAATCCCCTTACCCTTACGAACTCCCTCCATAATATTGAACGCAATTCCGTCTTCAATACCATATTGCATTAAAGTCACCATAATATCGTCACGACAACCAATTACTTTAGCAAGCGTAGTCACTTTATTTTTAATCAATTCCTGTGCATTTCCCAGCCAAACGTCCGTACCATGAGAAAGACCTGAAATTTGTAATAACTCAGCAAAGGTGCTCGGTTTCGTTTCGGTTAACATACCCCGTACAAAGTTCGTTCCAAATTCTGGAACTCCTAAAGTACCTGTTTCAGAAAAGATTTGTTCAGATGTGACACCTAATACTTCTGGGCTACTAAAGAGCGACATTACACCTGGATCATTCATCGGAATAGTTTTCGGATCAATACCACTTAAATCTTGTAATTTACGGATCATCGTTGGATCATCGTGTCCTAAAATATCGAGTTTCAATACATTATCATGAATGGAGTGGAAGTCAAAGTGAGTTGTACGCCATTCAGCAGACTGGTCATCGGCTGGATATTGCACCGGTGTAAAATCAAAAACGTCCATATAATCTGGAATAACAATAATTCCCCCTGGATGCTGTCCTGTTGTACGTTTCACCCCTTCAATACCTTTTGCCAGACGTTCTTTTTCTGCTTGGGGAATTTGCTCGCCTATCGCCTCTAAATAACCTTTAACATAGCCAAAAGCCGTTTTTTCAGCGACCGTACTAATCGTTCCGGCACGATACACATAATCTTCACCAAACAACACTTTAGTATAAGCATGTGCTCGTGGTTGATATTCACCGGAAAAGTTCAAATCAATATCAGGTACTTTATCTCCATAAAATCCTAAGAACGTTTCAAACGGAATATCTTGTCCCTCACGTGCTAAGTCAGCTTGGCAGTGTGGACATTGTTTCGGTGGTAAATCAAAGCCAGAGCCGACTTCCCCTTGTGTGAAAAATTCACTATATTGACATTTCGGACAATAATAATGTGGTGCTAATGGGTTTACTTCCGTAATCCCAGTCATTGTTGCGACTAAGGACGAACCGACCGAACCCCTTGAACCAACTAAATAGCCGTCTTCCATACTCTTATGCACAAGTTTTTGCGAAATCAAGTAAATGACGGCAAATCCATTATCAATAATTGATTTTAATTCTTTTTCGATTCGAGCCTCAACAATTTCTGGCAATGGATTTCCGTATAATTCATATGCTCGGTCATAACTTAATTGACGGATTTCTTCATTACTACCTGGAATATTCGGTGTGTACAATTCTTTCTTAATCACTTCGATCGGTTCGATTAAATCGGCAATCGCTTGCGTATTCGTCACAACTAATTTCTTCGCCAATTCTTCACCTAAAAATTGAAATTGAGCTAACATTTCATCAGTCGTTCTAAAATGCACTTTCGGCAAATGCAATAGACGATTTTGGTTAATTTTCATTGATTTAATCAATATTTCACGATAAATCGCATCTTTTTCGTCCAAATAATGCACATTACCTGTTGCGACAACAGGAATATTTTTTTCTTCCCCTAATCGAACTAATTCACGCATAATATGCTCAATATCACGCATTGAGCCGATTTGTTCTTGCTCAATCAATGTTTCATAGACAACTGGTGGCTGCAACTCGATATAATCGTAATAATCAATTAAGGCAGCCGTTTCATCGTACCCTTTTTGCATCATCGTCGTGAAAATCTCACCCTCGCTACATGCCGTTCCGATTAATAGATTTTGTCGATACTGCGTTAACAAACTTCTCGGAATACGTGGAGTACGATAAAAATAGCGAACATTAGACTCACTAATTAATTTAAACAAATCTTTTAATCCAGCTTGATTCTTCGCTAGCAGAGTGGCATGGAATGGCCGAGCATTTTTATAGCTATCACCTTTCCCCATTTGAGCATTCAAATCAGCATGTACTGTCATCTGATATTGCTCTTTAGCTTGCTCTAATAGTTTCATCAAAATATGACCAGTGGTTTCTGAATCGTAAACTGCTCGGTGATGTTGCTCTAAGGTAATTCCGTAATGTTTGGCTAAGTTATTTAAACGATGTCCTTTCAAATGTGGGTTCACTAAACGTGACAATTCTAACGTATCAATAACAGGCAAAGTAGATTCTGGCTCACCGATTCGCAAATACGTCTTATTTAAAAAACCAATATCAAAACTTGCATTGTGTGCTACTAAAATAGACCCGTCACTAAATGTTTGAAAATCTTTCATAACCTTTTCTTCACTCGGTGCATCAGCCAACATCGCATCAGTAATCCCTGTTAATTCAGTAGTAAACGCTGATAAAGGGTGTCCTGGATTAATAAAGGCTTCAAACGTATCAATGACTTGTCCATTTTGCATTTTAACAGCAGCCAATTCAATAATACGGTCATAAACGGCTGATAAACCAGTGGTTTCCACGTCAAAGACGACATACGTTGCCTCTTCTAAAGACAATGGCTTAGGATTATACGCAATCGGTTCGCCGTCATTGACAACATAGGCTTCAATTCCGTATAACACTTTGATACCATGTTTTTTACCTGCTGCATAAGCCTCTGGAAATGCTTGTGCTCCTGCATGGTCAGTAATCGCAATGGCTGAATGCCCCCATTTAGCAGCTTGTGAAATGAAATCTCCTACAGCATTTGTTGCGTCCATTTGGCTCATATTGGAATGTAAGTGTAATTCCACTCGCTTTTCACCAGCTGGAGCTAAATCTTCACGCTGTGCTTTAGTAATATGACGAATGCTACGTGGGCGAAAATCTAATTCTGCCGTATAATTATCCGGTACCATATCGCCCTCTAAACGAATCCAATCCCCTTTTTTAAATAATCCAAAAGATTCTTTCTTAATCGAACGGCCACTCATTAATTTGACAGCAACTGAACTAGTATAGTCGGTAATTTTTAATGTTAATAATTGCGTACCTGAACGAAACTCACGAATTTCAACATCGAATACATAACCCTCAATCACTTGTCTAAATTGGTTATCTTGCAAATCACGAATCGGTGTAATAATCGTACTCGTAATATCCTTACCAATTTGTGGAATATCCTTATCTTTGACTACTGTTTCAGCTTTCACTTGTTGCATTTGTTTCTTTTCAACGGCTTCAAGTGCTTCGACCAAATACTTTTTATCTTCATCAGATTGACGTTGTTGCACATTTTGTTTTTCAATTTCATGACGTTCAACATCAAAATAATACTCAATTGTTGGCAAATCCATACCAACTTTTTGCAATGCTAATACAAATCCTTCATGAAAAACTTGTTGAATAGTTTCCAATTGATGTTCCATTGGTACACCAACTTTAATCACACCACCAACAACTTCATGATGTGCTTGATTCAATATCGCTTTAACAAAAGGTTTATCCTTTGCAAGAACGGATAAGGCTGCTAGCCAGTAATCTCGCACTACTTCATCTGACCAATTCGCCTGTTCAAATCGCCACCACACATCAACATGGGCAATCGGCTCAAAAGTTTCTTTTAATAAATGCATGAATAGTTTATAAACATCTGGGTGTATCAAAGCCTCACTCTTTAAGAAAAAACGCCATTGTTTTGATGTAGCCAATATTTCGACTTTATCAATAGTTGTTTTTTCTAAACTCGTCAGTATATCATCATCTTTAATTTTCAGTTGTTCTAATAAATGCTGAAATAATTGTTTTTCTTCCACTCACTTACCTCCTATTCTGGTTCGTTCAGCTTGGCTTGACGTCCACTTCAGAAGTCTCCTCTGTGCGATACTCGCACGCCGACGACTTCTTCCAGTGTTTCAAGCCAGAACAGCTTCTCTCACACTATGTTTATTCTGGTTCGTTCAGCTTGGCTTGACATCCACTTCAGAAGTCTCCTCTGTGCGATACTCGCACGCCGATGACTTCTTCCAGTGTTTCAAGCCAGAACAGCTTCTCTCACACTATGTTTATTCTGGTTCGTTCAGCTTGGCTTGACGTCGTACATTTTTAATTCTATCACTTACCACAGTAGAATATCTCTCCCATAAAAAGAAACGCACATTGGAAAGACACTATACATTCCACTGTGCGTATAATTCAATTATTGACTAAAAGAAAGCACGGATAATATCGTTCCATGTAACAGCAATCATTAAAATAACGAGTAAGCCAACACCGATTAAAGTAATAATCCCCTCTTTTTCTTGAGCTAATGGTTTACCACGCACTGCCTCATATAGATTTAAAACAATTTTTCCACCGTCTAAAGCTGGAATTGGCAATAAGTTTATAATGCCCAAGTTAGCACTTAACATCGCCATTAAACTCAAGACTGGAATAAAGCCATATTCGACCACTGTATTCGTCATCTGTGCCATGGCTACTGGGCCACCAAATTGATTAATATCAAATCCAGATTTAAACATACTTAAAAGTGTCGTAATCACCGCTGCAATCACTGCCCATGTTTGTGTAAATCCAGATAATAAACGTGCTTGAATACTCGTATCATAGTAACGTGCAATACCGATACGACCATAAGTTTTATCACTATTTTCTGCTTTAGCAGATTCGACAGCTACTTCCACTTTTATCACTTGATTTTCACGATTTACTTCAAATGGCACTGTCTTACCAGGGTGTGCTTGAATCGCTTGAGCTAACTCGTCCCAATTGGTCACTTTTGTACCGTCTACGACTGTAATAACATCGCCCTCTTTTAAACCTGCTGCTTGTGCCGGTGAATTTTCACCTACAAACGAACCAATTTTTGCTTGATTCGTTGCCACACCACCAGATAATAAACCAATTATCATAAAGGTTACAATCGCTAAAATAAAGTTATTTATCGGCCCTGCAATATTCGTTTTAATTTTATTCCAAGGCGTCGCAGATTCATAACGTGTATGACGTGGAGCAACTAAAATACGTGTTCCGTCTTGCTCTGTAATAACAGCATTTTCATCAACATGATAAGTAACCATTTCATTTTGCCCAATCGGCTGTACACGAATCGTCATCTCATCAATAAGCTCGACTGCATCAACTTGTGCCGGCATTTCATCGACTGAGTATTTCTCTGACAAATTGATACCTGTCACGACATTTTGCTCATTAAAGGCTAATCCTACCTGCATACCAGGCTGAATACCGTCTTCTTCATTTAAACCAGCTAAACGAACATAACCACCTAATGGCAGCATACGAATCGTATAAGTTGTCCCAGATTTATCTTGTTTAGCGAAAAGTTTAGGCCCCATTCCGATTGCAAATTCTCGCACTCGAATACCAGCTTTTTTGGCAAAATAAAAATGTCCAAACTCATGATAAACAACCATAATGGAGAAAATAATTAAAAAGACAAGAATTGTTTTGATCATTTACTCACCTAATTTCTTTATTTCTTTCTGCTTTGACGACGTTCCATACGAGCATTCTTTTTCGCTTCTTGACGGCGATGCTCTTTAATCGCATAATTCAATTTACGCTTATAACCCGGTTTCACTTTTTTCTTCTTATTCCGAGCAATCATTGCTTTTACGACTACATCATCTGTATCTTGTTTCGTATCTTTACGAGTAGCACGACGCAGTCTTGATTTTGCCGGACGAATTTCACCTTTGACTAATTCTACCTGTTCAAAAGCAATCCCTTTTTTCTCTAATAAACGAATCGCATCATCGTCATCTGGTGTATAGAATGTATAAGCATTTCCCGCCACTTTATTACGCCCAGTTCGACCGACACGATGAATGAAAAATTCTAATTCTTTCGGAATCTCTGTATTAATCACCATTGATACACCCGGAATATCAATTCCTCTAGCAGCTAAATCGCTCGCTACAACATATTGGTACTCCAAATCTTTAATTTGACGCATAATCCGTTTACGCTCTCGTGGGGGAACATCTCCATGAATCGTCGCCACTTTTAAACCTTTTTCTTTTAAAAATTGACTGACTTCTTCAGCATAATTTTTAGTATTACAAAACACCAATGCTAAATAGGGATGTCCCATTGTTAATAATTGATAAACTAATTCACGACGGTCTTGACCTTTCGTATTGATTAAATAATTATTAATCTGCTCAGCCAATACTTGTTTCGGCTCAATTTTAATTTGAACAGGACTGGTCACATATTTATTTAAAAACACACTCAATTGTTGTGGAATTGTGGCAGAGAAAACCATTAATTGTAGATTTTTAGCTAAACGTGACGCAATTTCATCAATCAATGATAAAAAGCCTAAATCCATAGTCATATCGCCCTCATCGACTACCATTATTTCAGCCGTTTGCACCCATAAGGCATTTTCTGACATTAAATCAAAAATACGTCCCGGTGTCCCAATCACAATATGTGGTTGACGATTCGCTAATTTTTCAATTTGACGCTCTTTATCCGTCCCACCGATATAATTCGTCACAATAATTTCTTCTGGTGAAAATTTGGCTATTTGAATAGCAGCCTCGTATAATTGAGTCGCTAACTCACGACTGGGAGCTGTAATAACAGCTTGTACTTGCTGCTTTTCTGGTTTAATTTGATTGAAGACAGGAATAAGAAAACTATGAGATTTCCCAGAACCTGTCTGCGATTGTACGATTAAATTTTTACCTTCTATCGCAGGTGGAATCACTTCATCTTGAACAGCTGTCAAGTTTTCAAAATGAAGTTCAGCCAATGCCTCTTTAATAAAAGGCTGAATCGACAATTGTTTAATACTTGTCATAATGTACTCCTTTAATTCATTCACTTTAGGAATTTTTTTCATTTCAATACATATTTTGTATATGCTATCCTAGCATGCTAAGACATTCCCAAAAGCATTCTAACATGACATTCATTATATCACACTTATCTATATAAGTCTTTAGAAATAGGACTTAAAAAAGACACCCTACGAACCAATTCGCAGAGTGCATCATCATAATTATTCGCTTTATTCAGCAGTCGTTTCTTCAACAGTTGTTTCTTCTGTTGATTCGTCGCTCGCTTCAGTTGTCTCTTCAGCTTCTGCCTCAGCTGATGTTTCTTCTTTTGCTTCAGTAGTTGTTGCCTCTTCAGAAGACTTATTCACATTCGCTTCAGCATTTTGAATTGCAGCCATTAAATCGTCCATTACTGGTTTTAACGATTCATCTTTTACTTCAACGCCAATTTCTTTAATTAATTTACCTACAATGCTGTAAGCAACTGATGAGTCATTGAATTTACTTTCTAAGTATTGTTTTTTAACAGCGTCTTTCACTTCATCATAAGGTTGTTTTTCACCATTTTTAATTGTACGAATAACATGCCAACCAAATTTAGATTGAACTGGATTTGGTACTAACTCACCATTGCCCACTGATTTAACTGCCTCTTCAAATTCAGCTACCATTGTACCAGACTTAAATTCGCCTAATTTACCACCATTTGCTGCTGAACTATCTTTTGATAATTCTTTCGCTAAAGCATCAAAATCTTCTCCGTCATTTAAACGTTTAATAATATTTTGAGCATCTTCTTCTTTCTCCACTAAGATATGTTGAGCTTCCATAAGTGGTGCGTATGAAGTTTCATAGTATGCTTTAATTGCTTCTTCGGAAGTATCTACATTTTTCTCGATTACTTCTTGGAATAAATTACGCACATACACAGATTGTTTAAAATCTTCAATTGAACCTAATTTTTTATAAGCTAATAATTTTGCAAATACAGCTTCGCCACCTGCACTTGAAATTTGTTGTGCAACTTCTTCATCAGCTGCTTTTTTCAACGCATCTTTATCTTCAACTTTTTGTTCTAATACACGTTGAATAATCATGCTACGCAATGTCGCAGCTCCAGCTTGAGTTTTTAATTCTGCATAAAAATCATCAAACGAAATGGTTTCATTACCAATTGTTGCAATTGCTTCACCTTTATTAGCAGATGATGTACTATTTTGAGCACCCATTGTTGAGCATCCTGCCAACAATAAAACAGCTGATGCACTTGCAATTTTTACTAAACTTTTTTTCATTATGATGTTGACTCCTTCAATTTCTTCAAATTTTATAACCATTGATACTATACCATAATTTTAAGGCAAATAGTTGATTATTCATGAAATTTTATTACTTTTCTTCATTTGTTCGCAATTCTTTCACATTATGTTCAAGATTTTCTTGCAAACGTGCTAACTTCTTCTGAATACGATTAATTCTTGGCTGATTGGACTCTAAAAATTGCTTAGCCTGTCTAGATACTTCATCAACTATTTCCAATGTTTGTTTCATCTCAATATTGACAATACGATTCGTTAATACTTGTAAATGATCCGACTTAAACTTTAAATCAGTCGCATCTTCTTTTACTTGTGCCACAAACTCACTTAATTCTTTGCGTGTCTGACTCCCCTTTTGTGGTGCGTGCATTAAACCTGCTACTCCCCCAAATACTGCACCCCAAAATAAACCTGATTTAAACCCTGACATCGAATCCCTCCTATTCTGGTTCCAACGAGTTGAAATGACGTCCACTTCGGAAGTCTCCTCTGTACGCTACTCGCACGTCAGTAACTTTCTCCCGTGGTTCATTTCAAAACGCTCGGTGTCACACTATGTTCTATTCTGATTCCAACGAGCTGAACTCAAAACGCTCAGTGCCACACTCTATTTCACACTTCAATTTATTCAATATGCGATGCAATATTAGCAGCCATTTGATTTAATTCTTCGCCACTCATTTCGCCTGTTCTTTGCGTAAACATTAATTTAAAACCATCTTCTTGACTATATCGTGGAATTAAATGCCAGTGCGAATGAAATACCGTTTGATAAGCCATTTCACGATTATTACTCAATACATTTAATCCTTTCATTTCCGGAAAAGCAGCATCTAACGCCCGAGCAACCTTAGGTAAACGAGCCATTACTCGTGCAGCTAATTCATCTGAATACTCAAAAATATCCGCTACATGCACTTTAGGCACTACTAATGTATGTCCAGCTGTCGTTTGGGAAATATCTAAAAATGCGTAAACTTCCTCATCCTCATAAACTTTTGATGATGGAATCTCACCATTAATTATTTTACAAAAAATACAATCCGTCATATTTTGTTCTCCTCATGTATTAAAAATTTAGTAATCTCTGTTTTTTGAGTATAACAAAGAATCCGCTTTTTTTCAAAAAAATCGCCAATAAATATATGCCATACCAATGATTCCAGCAGTAAATACCACTTTGAAATACGGTTTGCGAATTTTATGACGAAACAAGACCATGCCAATCCAGCCACCACAACCACCACCTAAAATTCCGAGTGCTAACAACCAACTCTCTGGAATCCGAAATCGTTGTTTGACGGCCTTATATTTATCAATTCCCATTAAAATGAATACCAAACCATTAATCACTAGTAAATATCCAAAAAATAAATTCATCGCGTACTCCTAAAAAAAGAGATACACCCCAATGGAGTCATCTCTTTCAACATTACAAATTATGCAGTTAAACTTTCTAAGCGATCTGGTCTAAAACCAAAGAACGGTTCTTCCCCTTCAATGACCACTACTGGTAGCGATTGAAACCCAAGTTCTTTTACTTTGGCTAACGCTACTTCGTCTTCATATACATCAATCATTGTATAATCAATTGCATTATCATCTAAAAATTTCTTTGTAAAATTACATTGCATGCAATTTGGTTTTGAATAAACAGTTATATTTTTCATTTCATCACTCTTTCCACATCTTTATCATAAAATCTATTCTACTTGCTCGAACAGACTTTCGCAACAAGATATTGTGTTTTTTATCAATACCAATACTAAATATAGTATTTTAGATAAGTGCCCACCTGCATCAATCAAGCCTTTTTCTTGAACTATCAAGGTATTTTCTACTCAAGCACAACTCCACTTATCCTTTTTAACAAACTCAATAGATTAGATTGTCCACTCAATTGGGACAACTTCATTCGGTATTTCCTTTTGCGAATAGAAAACAGCTGGAATCCCTACTGCCGTTACATTTTCCGGTACAGATTTTAAAACAACCGCCCCTGCACCTATTTTCGACTTACGATGCAGCGTGACATCACCTAAAATCGTTGCACCAGCACCGATAATGACATCATCTTCCACCGTCGGATGCCGTTTTACACCTTTCGTTTTTCCAGTACCCCCTAATGTTACACCATGAAAAATTGTTACACGATCACCGATCACAACCGTTTCACCAATCACAACACCTGTACCATGATCGATAAACAAATGTTTCCCTAACTTCGCACCAGGATGAATCTCAATACCCGTTTTTCTACTTGCTCTCTCAGAAATATAGCGTGAAATAAAATAAAAATTCCGTTGATAAAACCAATGCGAGAGCATATGATAACGTCTTGCCTTTAAGCCTGGAAACAAGAAAAATGCTTGCCATACACTTTTACATGACGGATCATTCTCATACGCCCACTTTGCCTCATTCCACCAAAATTTAATAATCTTAAGCATTAAAAATTCCTGTCGATAAATAACGTTCGCCTGTATCTGGTAACACTGTTACAACTTGTTTTCCAGCACCTAGAGTCTTAGCTAAACGCAATGCTGCCGTTACATTCGCTCCAGCAGAAACCCCAGCTAAAATACCAAATTCTTTAGCTAATTTACGAGTCATCGCCATTGCATCTTCACTTGATACCGTTACAACCGTATCAATAATCGCAGCATCAAAATTATCTGGGATAAAGTTAGCCCCAATCCCTTGAATTTTATGTGGCCCAGCTACTCCTTTAGAGATAAGTGCAGATTCTTCTGGTTCAACAGCCCAAACAACCGTTTCAGCATTACTTTCTTTTAAGCCTTTAGCCGTACCCGATACCGTTCCACCAGTTCCCACACCAGCAACAAACCCATCGACATGACCTAAATCTGATAAAATTTCTTTTGCAGTAGTTTCAAAGTGAGCTTGAATATTCGCAGGATTTGAAAATTGTCCAAAAATAGGTGCATTCAGTTCAGCTGATAAACTCTCAGCTTTTTTCGTAGCACCAGCCATACCCTCAGTTCCAGGTGTCAATACAATTTCAGCTCCATACGCAGCCATTAAATTACGACGTTCAACCGTCATCGTTTCTGGCATCACTAATATTACCTTAATACCTAATGCAGCACCCATCATTGACAATGCTACACCAGTATTTCCACTCGTAGCTTCAATAATCGTACCACCATTTTTTAAAGTCCCTTTAGAAAGTAAATCTTGTAAAATATAATAAGTAGCTCTATCCTTCACACTACCACTTGGGTTAAAACTCTCTACTTTTACAAAAACATCTGCAATATTCTCTTCATTAAAGTTTAGTTTCACTAATGGTGTATTCCCAATTGTATCAGCAATATTTTGATAAATCATGTCAATATCCCCCTTTAAAATATTAGTTTCAGTCTATACCCAACTGCCAATAATTTCAAGTAATATGAATTAAAAAAAGCTTTTCCCAAATTTGAGAAAAGCTATCATTAATTATTGGCGAACCTTCATTGATTGCATAATTTGTTGAACTTTTTTTCTAGACGGTTTTTGACCCATTTGAGCCATCATCATTGTAATCATGCGTTCATCAATCGGTGGATTTTCTTTAAAATAATTCATCATATAACGACGAGCCATGAAAAAACCAGCCACAAAACCTGCAATTAGTGCAATTAATACAATTAACAACCAGATCCAAGTTGGCATTAAATTACCTCACTTTCATTAATTAACATACTTACATTATACTAGAGTTTAAGTAAATTAAAAAGAACAATTTAATCAAATTATCGATTATGCAATCCTTTTTCCTTTTGAATATCTTTTATTTTATCAGGGGTAACATCATTACCATTCTCATCAACAATTTTCAACCCCTCAATATGATTTCTAAACCCAGAACGTAAATTTTCTAAATATTCTTTTCTTAACTCAGCCTGTTCAGCTAATTCTTCTTGCGATAAACCCTCAGCTTTTTTCTTTCTAGCTAATTCATTTAAACGTGTAATCTTGATACTATCTAACATAACAACCCTCCTAATACAAAATAAAAAAACTCACCGAAGTGAGTTAAACAAGCGGGTGACGAGAATCGAACTCGCGACAACAGCTTGGAAGGCTGTAGTTTTACCACTAAACTACACCCGCATGCTTCTACGGTCCCGACGGGATTTGAACCCGCGATCTCCTGCGTGACAGGCAGGCATGTTAACCCCTACACCACGGAACCCTTAAGGAGGATGTGGGATTCGAACCCACGCACGCTTTTACACGCCTGACGGTTTTCAAGACCGTTCCCTTCAGCCGGACTTGGGTAATCCTCCACCTTTTGCTTTAATGATCCGTACGGGATTCGAACCCGTGTTACCGCCGTGAAAGGGCGGTGTCTTAACCACTTGACCAACGGACCGTGTTTTACGGAGAAGGAGGGTCTAAAACTTATTGCTATCGCAACAGTTAAGGCATCCCGTTGCAAAAAAAATTCAAACTCATCTTCAACGTTTTTCATTATAAACGATTCAAAATCTATTGTCTACACTTTTTTAATATTTTTTATAATTTTTCTACTCAACTGATTTTTTCATCGATGTGAAATTTTCTCTTCCTATTATATACGTTAATTTTCTTCCAGCGACTTACTAAACTCTTTATCTTTAAACAGCGAAGCCAAACCACTAATTTGTTTTAATCGCAGTAGCTCATCCGCATCCATACCAATATTTTTTAGAATCCATGCATCTGACATACCTGAATCGACCAATTCTGCAACAATATTAGTCATTAATTCAATACTGTGAGAACCTCTCGCTCTATTATGACGTATAGTTGATGCCATTCTATCAGATAAAGGTTTATCAATTACCGATACAGGAAGACATCCTTCTTCACGTTCATAAATATCTTTATGATTTAACATTGTTGTATACCGGTGAAATCCGTCTACAATCTCATATTTATCTTCGTTTTCAAGATAATAACAAACAATTGGCATCGTATAACCATCTTGCTTAATAGATTGATACAACAGTCTCATTTCCGGACTCGCTACGCTATTAGGATTATAAGCGTTCGCTTTTATTTTTTCAATCGGAATTCGTTTCACATTGTAAACAGGACTAGAGTATTCGTGCATATTTTTCAACAGCCTCCTTTCGCTTCATAAGTTCTGACTTCGTTTGACTAAATCCCATGTATTTACACGTATGGTCATTTTTCAAAATGCAAATGCACATTCTCTTGTAAGTTGGAATCACCTTAAAATCTTTTATCTCTAAATCATCAAGATAATCCATCTTGACCGCTTTTTTACTTGTATTATAGTTATGACTGGAAAACTCGTATTTAATCTCAAGTTCATCCAATTCTTGTATCACTTCATCAGACAATACACCGCCCCTCTCCTTCCAAAATTTGATAGAAGTCTGCAATTTTTGCAAGTAATTAGCTTTCGCTTCTTTCGGAAGTGTATCAAGTAAAAACTCCATATACTCTTTCCAAGTCATGTTGCCAGGCTTCGTGATAGACTTCCATCCAACAGCAGTCGTCCCGCCATAAATACCCGTGAAATTCACACCGTTCACTCGGCTGACTAATTTCCCCCAAGTGTGAGGTTCAATAGCCTTATACAAGGCAAGCGACTCTTGCCCCTCCGAAATAAAAGGACTAGCTACACGCATAGCATTAACAGGGACACCAGCTTGATAGTACAAATCATATAACTTGTTATAAGCAAAGCCAAACCTCGCATTCGCTATCCACACATCCTCTGTCTTCCAATCATAAATTGGATAAAAATTATAAACACAATCAGCTATTTTCTTGCTATAAATTTTCTCTTCGAAATAAGAGTTTCGCTCCTTATGCAAGGCCCTCCATCGATTCAAGCTTTCCTGCGTTCTAATACCAACCAAAACAGCAGTCCTTTTCGCTTTTTGCTTCTCGTGAACCCAAACAGATAATTTTTCTTGAAATTCGTAATCCCACATGCTTTCAGTATAGAAAGGAAAATCCTCTCTTGTCATTGCATTTTCAGGCAATTCTCGTACCCAGATGTCTTTTTTATCTTCTTCCCAAGGACGCCAATAATTCTGAAACATGCTCGTACAAGTATGAACTTTAAACGGGACGCAAACATGATAAACAGTCAAATAATCTCTATATTCTTCTTCGATATATTTCACAAAATCCGTTGTCATTTCGTATTGCGCCTCGTAATCCAGGTGCAGCAGCGTCACTTTACGCTTCAACTGATTTTCCCGCAAGTACTTCAGTGCAAGATGAAGCATGACACCACTGTCTTTACCACCTGAAAAAGAGATATACACATGGTCGAATTCATTAAAAATAAATTTCAATCGTTCAATGCTTGCCTCATACACATTCATGCACTTTCCCCTCCTCGATTTTTTTAATGACTAATTCTTCAAGCGTCATTTTTCGTTCAACATTTTCTTGAATCATATTGAATATTCCTAAATCACTTATAAAGTAAGTATATTCGATATTTTTATTTTGACCTAATCTTCTAATTCTTGCTTTCGCTTGGTCAATTTTCCCATAATCAAATGTCAAACTAGCAAAAGCAATTCGATTACAGAATTGCAAATTTAAACCAAACGCTCCCGTACCAAATGTAATTAACAATGGTTTATTGTTATTTTTAAATTTTTCGATTATGTTATCTCTATTTTTTGTTTCTCCAGTAATAACATAACAATCAATCACGCTAGCTATATTACGAACTTCAGACAGTAATGTGCAAAACACAATGATTTGTCCATTTAATTGTTTTGCTATGCTTTTATGTCTCTCTTCATCAGAAAAACATATATTTGCTAAATTGGTAAACATCTCCACTTTGCATTCACCAAGCTCTAAAGATTTCAGAAGTGTATCTTTAGCAGATTGATAGTTAAAATACGTTTCGTCTCCAGCAGCTATTTGCACTTCTTTGACTGTCTCTCGCTTATCGAAACGCAAATCGGCTTGGAAAATATACGGTTCCAGTAATTGATGCAAATATCCGATATTCACATCTGATAATTTATAGAATTCTTGTTCTGGTTGACCTCTCCTTTTAAATCTTATTTTTTTAAAAAATGTTCGCAAAAATTCATTGCGATTCATTCCGATTATTTTTGGACTCAGAAAATTCATCTGATTGTATAAGTCCCATTCATCTTTTGTTACGGGAGTGCCGTTTAATATCAATCGATATTCGGAATATTTTGCTAATTCTATTAATCGATTAAATCGCTTAGACTGCTCATTCTTAATAAAAATAGATTCATCCGCAACCAAAAATACTTCTTTTTCACTCTGCAATTGAGCGAGTAACTCCAAATACTTTTGATTGGATGCGGACAGAGTCTCGTAACCAACAATTAAATACTCTTTTGAAAAACTCCATTTTTTAAGTTCGTTTTCCAAATTATTTTTTGTTGAAAACGGACAAAAGAAAACAGCTAGCGTAGCATTAGTGGATTCAATTAATTCTATTGCTACTCTCGTTTTTCCAGTGCCTTGCTCCATAAACAAGGCTCCTACTTTTAACTTGTGTAGCTTTTCAATAGCCAATGTTTGACTATCGTTTAAGGTCATCATGAATTATCACCTCTGTTCTTATTTCTTCCGGTTCTGAAATTTCTAAGAAACTTTCGTTATCTTTTACAACATAAGTTTCTATTGAATCATTCCCAGTTCCGAATATTTCTTCTATATTTTCTGCCGTCAAAGTCTCTTCTATATGATATTGACCTTTCCCTTTAAAAATTTTAAATTCCCATTCGTTAGTGTAGCTAAAAGATACCCAGTATCCCTGGCCACCAGCTACCCTTACTAATTTTGCTGGATGCCAAAACATCCAACCAGCAAATTCCGAATCTGAATTATTGGGTATTTGTATCAAAACAGAATTTGCTGTTTCCGCTTTGATATTTTGTTTATTAAAATTAATTTTTTTCCACATACATTTATCAAAAAGGGGCGGTCATTTCGCCCCTTTTTTCTCCTTTTAAATTTTTCTCAGACATACGATTGAATCATAATAGTATGTCATGTATTTTCCAGATAACGGTAATTTTGTTATCCAACTGTTATCGCAATCGTAAGACGAAATATAAAATTCCGTACCTGCAACAACTCCGCTGAATTCCATGAGGTCATCTTCGAAGTTATCGGTTTCGTTCAAAACGTAAACTGTACTCTCCCCGTCGCCATAACCATTTTTTATGGAGACGCTGAAACTGTCATTGCCCACCAATACGCTGCCGGCTTCCGACAGCGTGTTGATTGGCTTACTTATCTTGTCTAAAGTTCTCATCACTGTATATTTATGTCGTCCTGATTCTTTAGACAACATAAAATATAGTTGGCGATTTAATAATTCTATTTTTAGAACTTCGTTTAGAAATTCCTCTTTAGTATTGGCTTTAGCCAATAACCCAATTACCTGTTTTGCTTGAGCGTATCTTTCCTCAGGTGATTCATAACCTATGCTTGTAATAACTCGCATTAGAAATGTAGGGTCAATTTTCCATGACCATTCTGATATTTTTTCTTCTATTTTTTTCTCTACAATTGTCTGTTTTAATTGTTTTTCCATTTTGTTAATCATTTTCAATTTCTCCTTTTTCTTTTAACTCTAAGTATAATTTATATAATTGTTCTGCTCTGTCTAACGTCATATTTCCAATAGATGTTTCGCCATTCATATAACGTTGTATTTGTACTGGCTGAACTCCGATATATTTCGCTATTTGATAAGCAGTTAACCCACTGCTTAATAATTTTTCGATTTCTTTTCTCATTGCCTACTTCCTCTTGCCATGATATACTTAAATTGTAATCTAAGGGGTGGCAAGCTCCCCTCAGATACATTTTGTGTGTGAGTTGCTATTTATTTAGCAACTCTTTTATTTTTTCGATTGCTTCTTCTTTTGTTTTACTACTTTCGATTATCATGATAATCATCTGTAGTACTTTATTGAATTGTTCGTTAGTCATTAACTCTTCCATTACTTCTCCTTTCTGCATCTTGCCCTGCGTTCTAGTAAGGTATCTGCCTTACATTTATTATTATATACAATTTTGTTCATAATGTAAAGCGTTTTTACAACTTTTTTTGAATTTTTCGCGTGATTTTCGCACGATTTTTCACACGAAAAAAAGCCTACCCCGAAAGGCAGGCTTCTACTGTTATTTCCGTTTCACTACATCATAATACGCACCATTAATATACGCATAATCCTTGTTCTTATCTAATTCCACTTTTCCTTTATCTGTACCGTCTTCTTGCACTTCAACAGGCACCCATGATTTGCGTGCCTCTACCAAGTCCTGTTCTAAAATCCACGAACGCTTATTCTTCAATAAATACGCACGTTTAGAATAGCTGACATCAACCGACATCACATTTTCAATGGTATCTTTATCGCCTGTAAAATCTTTAGACGGTTTTACCCCCTCTTTATCCTGTGGATTATACCACGCTTTCATACCCTCACGAATTGTAACCGTCTGACCGATTGTTAATTCATCGTATGCTTTAGCTGGTGCTTTATATTCTGGTAAATCAACAAAACGTGAGCCACCTTTATCTGCTTTAGCTTTTAAATCCTTACGGAAAGCATCCAACTGTGCTACTGAATATCCCGGGCAAGTCGTAGAATTATACGGAATCTCTTTATGCCCTTTCACATTATCAGCACTGATTTTCAATTCTTGCATTAACCACAACGTCAATTCCTCCCGTGCTTTAATTTGTTCAGGAGTATAATTGCCTTTACCCTCGCAACAGATATGAACGAGTTGTGGATTAAGCTTACCAGCTCCATAAGATACAGTTGTCAGTGGATAATTCTGTACAATTGTTCCATATTTATCAATATAATAATGATACCCACCAATATCCCAGCCATGCTGCGATTGCCAAAACGCTTCATGTAACTTAATATTTTGCATAGCTACACCATTGTGGTCGCTCCACGTATAATGCCACACAATTTGCTTAATCGCACTTAAGGCTCGTTTAGGATAATATCCTGTGGACGGATAGCCTAACGCTTGTTTTGTTCTATCAATAATTTTAGGTTTATTCATATTCACTATCACCTTTTCATCATATTTCGTCAAGTCATTTTCTTCAATTACACGTATTAATTCACGTCCGTAACTGCTATTAGTAGCATATGTCTTGGTCAAAGCTGCACATTGTCCTTGATACGTTGTCGCATTAATCACATCAGCATATAACGACTTTCGCCATTCAGTTGATGTAATGAAATTGCTATGGTCTTTTACAAACGCCTGTATCGTGGGATACTTTCTAAATTTTTCACCTTCCACATCCACAAGTACACCGTTGATTTCTTCTTTCGTCGTCTTCGCATACACTTCGCCTGTCCAAGGCTCACTCGCTTTGATACCAGCATAATTATTGGCGTTACGTGCCAATTCGGAATTGCCGTAGCTTGATTCTATACACGCTTGTGCAATACGAACAGACACCAATAAAACAGACGGCACCGTTTGATACAGTGCCGCCATTTTTTCGATAAAAGTATTGGACATTTTTATTCTCCTTTCTGCATACAAAAAAGACACCCTAGTAATAGGATGACTAAATAATATGTTTAATTCTTTCAATATAATTTACAAAAGTACAAAATTTAAATCTCATCGGGTCGGTCAATTTATTTACATCACTGTTTTCAACAGCTTGATTAAAATCAACAATATGCTTTCTAAACTTAGAAATAATATATTGAGCATTATCCATTAAATTGAAATAATCTTCTATTTGACGCATTTTAAAATGATTGGAGACAATGTAACTGTCGTTTTCCAATATTAGCGCTTTGCCAAAATCTAATCCCTCAACATAACCTTTATTTTTACTATCTCTCAATTTATATTTCAATTGATAATTTTTGGGCATATTTGAACGCAAAGGAATCACAAAATGCACACCGTCAATCGCTACCAACACATTAACAAATCCACGATTTTTATTCATAATTTGCTTTGTTGTATAATTATAATCCATTGCTTGTTTTAAATCAAAATCTTTACACATTTGAGGGTTTACAATACATAATTCTAATAATTTACTTTTTGCCATTTTTAGTCCTCCTAGAAAAATAAAAAGCCCATTCAGTCGATGGGCTTACATTCCAATGGGATACTTATGTTAACGAGCGCGTCCCTCCGCCCCCTCATTGCTAGTTGGACTAACGATAAGGTTCGAACTCTTATCTATGTCCATCATATCATTAAACTCTTTCTTTTTCAAGATATTGAGCTAATAATTATTCCACCCCAATACGCTGTTTAAACGCCTGATGCAACCCAGTAGACGCTAAACCACTAAACCCACCGTAAACTACACCTGTCAAGGACGGCTCAATAATACCACCCATAACACATCCTATAATTAAAACAAATACAGGAATATAGCCATTTAGTCTATCTGTGCGTGGTGTGTGCTTGATGACATAACCAATCATCAAACAAAATAACGTAATAATTGGCTGCATTGGTAAACTGCTAAACTCCATTTAAATACCTCCTCTAATTTATCGGTAACTTCTCAATTTGCTCATACATGATATGCGTTCGCCCATTACCGCCAAGTGCCGTATAGGCTTTCATCATATCATCTAAATCCCGTTTTTCTTCCACGGTGATATACCCTCGGTCTCGGACTTCGTAGCATAACTTATTAATCTCACAGCGTAATATCGCAAGCACTCCTTGCTTCAACAATTCTTGTTCTTCCGATTCTTTCACAACTTGTTCACGTTTTTCATTTAAATGCTTTTCATAAATCTTCGTCAATCTACGAATCGCCCAACCCATGAACGAAAACGAACCTAGCACTAATACTTCAATCAAATGCTTGATAAAAAACGCATGAAACGCTGAAATAAAATCCATCACATCACTCCAATCTAAAATAAAAAGCCTAGCCTTTCGACTAAGCTTCTGCCACGATTTCAACTAACTTATTGTCCACTACTTTGAATCCCAAGTCTGCCAAACAAGATTCAACTTGTGCTTTCAATAGTTTTGGTACACGTTTAAACGTGTACGTACCGTCAACAATTCGTACTGCCATTAACATTGCTATCATCTCACTCACCCCCTTCAATTGTAACTTCTGTGTCAATGTGTTCTTTATCCTCTTCAATCGGTTCATCAACTTTTTCATCACCACTCTCTAAAGCTGCAATCCGTGCTTCGTGGTCATACATCATTTCCGTCATTTCCAAAATCGAACCTTGCGAAATTTCAGCACGCTCTTTGATTTTCGCTAATTCCGCTTCAGATTCTTTCACTGTATCTTTCAATTTCTCTGCCATTGCCGTTACTTCTTTCGCTTTCGCTTCGGTGATTTCCACTGCTTCGTTGACGAATTTGCCTTGCATGTAAGTTCGATATTGCCATTCTAAAGCTTTATCAATGAGTTCTTTTTCGGATAGTGAATCCCAATCACAAAGCGATTCATCAAAATCTGCTGTGATAATCTGCAAGTTCCCACTTTTGGCTTCAATCTGTACCACACGTCTACCTTGTTCGGAATTAAAATAATTATAACTCTTCTTGAACATCTTCTTTTTCCTCCTCTTTCGTTGGTGCTGTTAGTTCGTCTATCTGTTTTGATAATTCTTGATTGACCAATCGTGTATAATTCAAGTTATTTCTTAATTGTTTATTTTCTTGCGTCAAGTCTTCAATCGTTTGTAAATACGCTACTTCTACCAAACTAATTTTTTGTTCTTCCATTTAATTGTTCCACCTTTTCATTTAATTCTTGAATGCCTTTCAGCGCCAACATCACTGCCCTATGTAAATCAATGGATTCTGTTTCGCCTTTATGCCGCAATTTTCCTGATTCTTGAGCAATAAGTCCAATATCCACATAACGATTATCTTGATTCATTTTGAACTCTTTGAACTTTAATGCTTCAATTTCTGATATCGCATGTACTTGCGTATCGTAAATATCGTGCTTAATCCGTCTATCCGATGCTTGATGTAAACCTCCAACTGCGTCAATACGGTAATTAAACACCACAACACCATTATCGGTCGTCTCTGTCCTAAACACATATCTGATATGTTCTTTACCAAGAACCGTCTTTGAACCTTCTTTAATCTTCACTTTGTCGCCAGGATGTAACGTTGGCCATGCATAACCCCAACCGTTAATTCGCTTAAATTCAGCTGCGGATTCGTTCCATCGTGACGCATTAAAGTTTTTGAAACGCCGTTCCAATATTCCAATCGGACTATCACCACTCTGCACGGTGTAATATTCGTCTGTCGCAACGGTTAAATCCGACTTCTGCATAACGTTAAACCATGCGTTTTTTTCTAAGAGAATACCTGAACCGTCTTTAACAACATTATTTCCGATAGCGAACACTGGCTTATTGCCCCATTCGAATTGAAGTTGCCCTTTTGTCATCGTCAAAGACGTATTGTCAATTCCGTAAGTTTTAAACTCCGGTAATCCCGTCATACGTGCGTAATTTCCTGCATTATCTTTGGCATAGATTCCTGAACCGTCCAACTGAAGGCTAGCGTTCACTGCATTGAAACCGGCTGAAATCAACTCTGCTCGGTTACCCGTTATTTGATTCGCATTCAATCGAATCGCATTCACAACCTCTGCACTTAACGAACCCGTCGTTATCTGATTGGCATTCAACCGAATTGCTTTCACAATTTCCGAACTTAAACTTCCAGACGTTATTTGATTGGCATTTAAACGAATCGCATTCACAATTCTTGTATTTAAATTACCTGTTGTGATATTCGCAGCATCTAAATTAATCACACGGACATTTGCTGCATTCAACGTACCTGTCGTAATCTTACTAGCGTCCAACGTATCAATCATTGCGGACTTAATTGTCCCATTTTGAATAAAGGTTGTCGTTGGCGTTACCATGAGTTTATTATCGCCAGAACGAATCAACGTGCCACCTGTCGTCAAATTAATCTCGTTGATAATCTCACGCCCGCTCATTTTTGAGTTACCTGCTGCAGTGGTTACTCTATCACGAACTGCCAGCCAAATTGAATCCCCGCTATTTTGGATAATTCCTTCTAAATCACCACGTGCAACTTTCTGGTCAATCAAACCTGCCAATTGCGTGATACGACTGGTCATGTTCTTTTGATTATTATTAACGGTAGATTCCAAACCACTAACCGTTTGCGCTAACTGAGAATGATTCTTTTCCGCATCTTGAACAAGTCGTTTAAACCCATTGATATTCTGGGTCATCTCACTAAGACTATCGTCCACAGAACTTTTAATTTCACGTTTAACGCCATTCACAGTTTCAATCACAGCATTAATTCTACCAGTTACCGAATTCGTAATCTCACGTTTAAAGCCGTCTACAGTTTCAGTAAATTGATTCACACGACCGTCTGTCGCTTCAATACGTCTTGTGAGCCCCTCAGCTGTTTCTGTGACTTCGTTTTTGTATGTAGTGAAATCACTACCGCTCACTAAGTCTTCTGGTGCTGGTGTCCAATCAGTCGCAATACTGCCACGCTCAAGTTTGATATTGCTTACGATGTAACTGTTATTGCCTGCCGTATCATAAATTGCCATTTCACCTTTTGAGTAATTAGCATTATGAATTTTCTCAACAACCACTCCTGTAAAAGAAAACCGTTGCTTTGTTTTGGCTGGTTGAAACATTTCATCAATATCCAACGCGATGCCGTGGCCTTGATAGCGATAAAACCTCATAGGTCTTTCAATACCATTTTCGTTTATGACAATATCAAAACTAATTGTCCAAGTTTCACCGACACTATTTTTTAAAACCTCATAGACTGGTATTGATAAGAAGCGTTGCGTTTTTCTTTCACGCTGGGAATCTAAAATATAATTCCGTCCACCAACTTTCAAATTATCAACTTTCGCTTGCGTGCTGATTAATGTTTGCTTGTACCCATCTACGGTCGAAGTCACCGAATTAATCCGCCCGTCAACGTTTGTTAAATCTCTACGTATTCCGTCCGCTGTGGAAGTAAAACGATTTTCCGACTGCGATAACGCATTACGCAGCCGTTGTTCAATACCACTCGCCGTTTTCATAAATTCAGCTGATAACGTCCCGTTGTGATATTCTTCTAACATCCCACGTGCATTCAGTTTAATCTTGCCCCAAAAATCACTCTCGGTGTCTTTCATTGCCAGATTAATCTCTGTGTAATCCTTAAAGATACCCGACAAGTTCCCCTCATAAACTTCAGGTGGCGCAAAGCTCGTCATCTCTGAACTCTTCTCAATTTGAATCTTCTTGAATTGAGTATCTCCCAAGCAGTCAGAATAAATATCAACACTATTTGTGTCTTCCGTCGCTGTGAACGTATAATAATAGCGCCCGTCTTTAAATTCTAAAGCAGGCGCATCTCGTTGATTAATTTTTATTTGCATTTAATCACCTCTTCATTTCGGTAAACCTTTGACAATTGTTGTGCCAGAACCGCCATCTACGACCAAACCACTTGACGTATGTGAAACATAGTAACGAGAATCTCCAACTTCAATAGTTTTATCATCTGTTCCTTGCATATCAAACTCTTTTCGTTCACCGTTCGAGCCGATAATCATAAAGCGAGAATAATTTTGTGGTAAACGCGTTACTAACGAACCTGCAAACGACAACGTGCCGTTAAATAGTTCTTCCCACGCTCCATTATCTTCTTCTGGCTTCTCCCAAATCTTTTCACCACGATACCAAACAGCTCCAATTTCATTCCCACCATAAAACACTTGCTTCGTATTTCTAAAATCTGCCATCGTCATTGCTTACGCCCTCACTAAATACAATGTGTTCTCCGCTTGTGTCGTAGGAGGAGCCGTCACTACTTGCACATTAATCGATGTCCCGTCTGCCCCTTTGGGTCCAGGTGTACTTTGAACATTACGCAATTCTTGTTTCGTGGCATAAGTAGTGTTAGCAGTGGACTGAGTGAGGTAATTTTTACTGTTAAGAATAGTTTGAGTGACATAGCCTTTTCCGTTTAATGCCGTCTCCGTGACATAGCCTTTATTGTTCAAAGTAGTATTGGTGACGTAGCCCTTGTTGTTTAAGGCTGTCTCTGTGACGTAGCCTTTATTGTTTAATGCAGCATTTGTGACATAATCACCAGTAGGTTGTTTACCTGCTAAAGCTTGTGTTAGACCTGTTATCTGATTAATTACATGTGTATGCTCTCTATTAGCGTACGCAACTGGGTCAATCAATTCAGTAATTCCTACTTCTTTTCGCATAACACCAACGCTTGTGACCGTACCAAACTTACCATTATCATCTAAAAAATAATCAATATTCGGACGTATCTTGTCGTATCCAACTTTTTCAGCTAATGCACTCGTATACACAACCGGCACATTATCTAACTCTCTCTTCGTCACATACCCCGATAAATCAATATTTTGTGCTCTAATTTGATTGATTTGTTCTGGTGTTAAATCCTCAAATCTTAATGGGTCGCCTTTTTGACCACGCTCCCCTCGTTCCCCGCGCTCACCTCTTGCTCCTTGAGCACCCTGAACACGAATCCAAGTATAGCGTGAAGCGTCCGTACTGCCCGACTCAACATTATCGTTATAGATACCAATATGCGTTCTATTCGTACTGTCCGTTACCGAAAAGTTTTGAATACTTTGAATTTCTTTAGTAATAGTGACTGCTGGGTCTTCTCCAAACAATCGTAAATTCAATTGATGTGTCCCAGCTGCAAGCTCTTTGTATAACCACTTATCACCTTTGCCGAAGCGCACGAGCGTTTTAGCCTGTAATGTTACACTCGAATTTTCTTGAGCTAGATAGGTAATAGTCGCATAAGCAATATGAACGTATTGACTATCTCCTTTATCACCCTTCGGACCAGATACGCCACGTTCACCTGTCGCCCCTTGCGGACCAATTGAACCTGTTGCACCCGTCGCACCCGTCAAGCCGCGTTCACCACGTTCACCTTGGGGTCCCGTTAAATACTTCAACGCACTAAACCGCTTCGTACCGTCACCGACTTTAACAAATCCTGTATCACTTTCAACACCAATCTCGCCCTCAAGTAAAATCACATCACTTGCTTGCCATTGCGCTTTCGTCATTCGCTTATGCTGTACCCGCATTGGTACTGTTTCTACCATTAACTTACACCTCCGTCTAAAATTAATTCTGGATTTTCTGACCACTCGCCTTGATACGCCATAGTTCGATTCCCTTCGGCTATTTCACGATACTCTGTTAAAATATCAATCGTAGTATCTTTTTCAATTCGCACCTCTTGCGAATATCGTTTATACCAGCCTGACGTCATCAAAACAGTGTAGTCGCCAGGCAATACATCAACCGTCTTACTGCCTGTTTGAACAGTCGTCAGCTTGCTTGAACTTGGCGTTAACGTCATCGTCACACCACGCACTGCTTCTCGACCAAAGTTGAACGACACTTTCGCTTTCGCTAACAATTCACACAACGCTTCAAACGATATTGTATAAGTCTGTCCCTTCTTAAATCCACCGTCATTAGCTTCTATCGTAATATGGTCATCTGTAAACAATAATTTACGGTCAACCTCTCCGATAAGAATATTCTTACTGTAACGAGTCTTTCCGTCATTACCAATCATTTCAGCATTGACACGACTGGACTCTCTCACCGATTCGATTTGTGATTTCAACGCATCAAAATCTGGTAACTCCAAATTGATTTTCTTAGTGATTGCTTCAATTTTTTCTTCTGATAAGTCCAATGATTTCAATTCTTCACGGAACTTCTCTAACTCTTCTTCGTTACGTGCGTGGATTTTCTCTATCTCGGCTTCGGTGGTTTTTAGGTGGTCTTCGACTTGTTTAATTTTTTCTATCACACGATTAAAATTCTTTGTTCGTACAAGTTCCTCCCAAATTTCACCGTTCCAAATACGCATAATATAATGCCCTTCAAATTCAGGGTCAGGCTGGTACCAAATATCGTTAATACGAGGGTTAGTTGGCTCGGTTTCGCTATACCAATTTGTATTAAAGCCGTTAGCTGAAAGAATATGGTCTACAATGTCAGATTTTTGATTCATAATTTCGTCTGCTAAACGATTCTCTATATCTTTCGACAAAGATTTCATTTGAGAACCTAAAGAATCATTTAACTTATCGCCCAACTCTAGGCTGATTGCTCGATTACTGATTCTATTCCACTCAATTTTGACCACACGCACCGCATAATCAATATTCAAGTCAGGACGCTCCACACGCACTGTATCACCAATTTCAGCAGTCAAATAAGCTGATGTAGTACGAAACAATACTTGAGGTCTACATTGTTCATTCAAGCTTTCATACGTTCTCTGAAGCAACAATTCACGGTCATCTGTATCAAACTCAATAAATCCAATCTTTGGAATATTCCCATTCGGTGTTTTTATCCCAAACATCGCTGTCGCTTCTTTATTCTCTACATACTTTAATCCAGCAGGCTTATCTACTGGCTTGCCTTGAGATTTTTCCCAGACAATATCTTCAAATGTAATTTTACGTCCATAACCAGCTTGTCCGCTTTCGTTTTCTCCAGCACTAGACACTTCTTCGCCGCGTCCTCGACCAATTAAAGCAGTTACTAAATTAGCCTTTTGAACTTCTTTAATAATTTCTAACGCATTATGCCCATACGTCACTCGCCTATGCGTAACTGTTCCAATGCGTTTTTTAAACTCAATGTAGCGATTACCAATCTTATTGCCATTTATTTCAACATGGAATTGCATCTCAACACCAAATGAATTACACATCTTTTTCAACGCATCGAATGCACTCATATAATAATAATTCACACCCGCATTACCGATGTCCGGTGTATATCCTACTGTCCAATTAGAACCTTGAATAATCCGTTCAGCATGCTGCCTTACACTCCCATTTGGTCGAATATCATACACCGGAATTTTTCGCAATTCTTCAATTCCAGACTGTACGCCAATAAATTCAGTAATTGTCCCCACTGTTTTGTGCGACAACACATAAAACAAATCATAAGCGTGGTCCTTATTTAAACTCGAAATACCGATATACTCCACTTCTGCTAGTTCGACATCATCCATCGCTTTCACTTCAACGATTAATTTATCAGAAATATAATTTTCATCCGTTAATTCTTGAGTATGATATGCAGATTTAACAATTTTATCCGTCAAAATTTTAATCAGTTGTTCTTGATTATTAAACAAATAAATCATCGTCGCATATCCCTCCATTTAATTGAAACTGAACAGTTTACACCCGTTATCGTATCATTCGATTTTATTGTGAAAGTAGTCGGAAACGAAAACTGTAACAGGTCTAACAAGGCATTACGGGAATTATGTCTTATTTCTACTTCATCCCCCCATTTAATAACGATGCGGTCACCTGATGCATAATTTCCCTCGAAAACCATACGCTTTGTACCATTAACAATCTCAACCTTTTGTGTATTCTGAGATACAACCGCCGTAATTTCATCTGGCAATATATTTTCGTTCTCTAAAACGCCTATTTGCCCTGAATGGCTTTCTTTTTGCTGAGCATATTTAAAAGGACTGGGACAAATTAGTCGAAAAGAACCAATAACAGTTAAATGTTGTTCAGGGTCACTAGGCGCATCTGCATAAATAGCATAATAGGTATATCCCTTCTCATCATCAAAAACAACTGGAACAGGCTCCGATGTATTTAATAACTGATTAAATTTAGCCATTTTGTCCCGCATTTCCTCGCTAGAACTTGCTTCAAGCCGATAAGCAATAACCAACTCTCGTGGCTCATCTCGAACCGTATTGAACCATTTACCATTACGCATCGAAATAGCTGTCATATCCACTTCACGACTAATTAAATGACGACCACTAACATGTAACTGTCGGTAGCCGTCAATAAACTCATTAAGATAAACGCCGTTGAATCGCATATTATCAGAAGGTGCAGATGCCCCTTCTGCATTTTTATTAGTATCAGTAAATTGATACATTACACACCTCCTAATATTCTTGGATTTCTATCATTTGACTCTGCGCTCTATTAATGTCACTCACAAAACCACGATAATTACGCCCACCTAATTCAAATTTTACTTCTAAAGGTTGAACACGATGGTCTACACTATCTTTAAACGTATACTCTGTTAAATGTGAAGTGTTATTTGCTTTCATCAAGGCATCATCGATAGCAAAAGAATCAATATCAGGCACTCCAGCTTCAGCTAATGCATTGGACGCTCTTGCAACTTTAGGTATCCATTTTTCAATACCTAATGCAAACCCTTCACCTGTGTACTGTCCAATTCCCATTGTCACACGAGAAGGAGAATGAATACGCAATGCAGAACGCATAACAGCAGCTGCTTGACTGGCGATACTTTGCGCTAAACCAATAATAGAACCTGACATGCTAGCTAAACCTGAATAAAACCCAGCACCCATATTATAACCCGCACTTCTCGCTTGACCTGCTACACTATTCATGGCTGACACTGCTTGGCTCATAGCTGTTCTCACTGCACTAACAGCCTGATTCATTGTTGAACGAATCGTGGAAACTACTGCGTTAAAACCACTACTTGTTGTCTGACGAATAGAAGCGATTGAACTGCTTGCAACAGACTTCATTTCACTCAATTTTGCTTTAAAATCAGATGCCATAGTAGTAAAACTATTTTTTGCATTATTCCCCATGGTTTTAAAATTATTGCTTACCGTTGTTTTAATAGCCCCAGCCTGTAATAAAGCAGCTGCCGCCATTAATACCATTTGAGCAATCGTCGCAATATTCATTCCAGTATATTCCGCTAACGCTTGTTTATTCATCGCACTACTTTCACTTGTTACTCCAGAAGTCGCATTAGCCGCATTCGCTGCTGCACTCGCTGATAAACTTTGCATTTCAGCTGTCGCTTTATCATTCAACCCTGCATAATGCTCAGCCGCTGTCTCAACAGGAGCAGAATTGGCAATAACTTGCTGAACTATTTCAGCAACATCTGTTGGAATATTAAACATACTCGCAATATTCGCAACTGACATATTAGCTAGATTCAAATATGAATCGGCAGCACCTTCAACTTTAGCCGTATTATCTACTGCTGTTTGTGCTATTTGCTCTGTTAAACTATCTACCGTAACACCATATTCATTTGCTAATGTTTCCTGCGTCCACGCTGGCAATTGCTTATACCAATCAACCATCGACATCACTTCACCAGTGTTAGAAAAAGCGGTATTAGCAGTTTCTTTGGTCAGTAAATCCACAACGGCACCATATTCACCTAAATACGCTTGAGCACCGGAACCTAACTGATTATAAAAATCAGCAAAACTTACCACTGGCTCTGTATTCGCTCTAATCGCTTCCGTTGCTCGAGCAGCTGAATTACCGACATTTATACCGTATTCAGCCATAAGCGCTTCAACTTTATCTTTAAATTCACCCGCTGGCAATTCAGCGCCTTTTAAAGCCATTAAAGATGCTATAATACCATCTACACCTGATTTCGCATGATTCGTCCATGATATTTTAGCATCTGACATTTTATAATCAGTATTAAACGTAAAATCAGAAACAAAGCCCTCTGCTTCACCTAATCCACCTAATGCATTTTTCACACCATCAACACCTGATTGGGTTTTACTGATTAAATCCCGTTCAATTTTATCGAAATCAGTGCCAACTTTAGCAGACATTGCGCTAGTTGCCGCAGTGGCACCTTGTTCAGCTTTTTGGAAGTTTTCAGTGACGTTTTTCGGAACTTCTTTTGATTTACCAGTAATCCAATCAGTCATCTTTCCAAAGCCGTCTTTTAGCCCATTCCACATACCCGAACCAAGATTAACGATAGCATCTTTCATCCCATTAATCACATCACCGATTAGTTGTACCCCAGCATTCAATAATTCAGGTGCTGCTTGAACTAATCCTTTAATCAATTCAATAACAATTTTTACACCAGCTACTAAAACTTGCGGAATTGCTTTTCCTAATCCACTTAGCAATATTTTAATCATTTGTCCTGCCGCCCTTGCAATATTACCAATATTTTGAACGATTCCACGAATCAAGGCCATAATAATTTGTACCCCACCTTGAAGAATCGCCGGTAAATTAGCTAAAATCATCTGAACAAAGCTCTGCATCATCGTAACAGCCGTTTGTAAAATTTGTGGCAAATTATTCGCAATACCAGTAATCAAACTAACGATAATCTGGACACCTGTTTGAATAATCATCGGTAAAAACGTATTAGCTGATTGAATAAATGAATTAAAAATCGTTTGAGCAGAATTAATAATATTGCCCATGTTACTGATAATCCCTTGCACTAATGAAAGAATAAACTGCATACCAGTAAGCATCAGTTGCGGCAATGCACTCAATACCGAACTTACAAATGAAGTAATCACATTTAATGCAGCTGGAATTAATTGTGGCAATCCACTAGCTACACCTTGCACTAAAGTTTGAATTAACTCCACACCTTTTTGAATCAATACAGGTAAATTGACTGCAATTGCTTCTGCGAACATCGTAAGCATCGTTACGCCTTGCTCAATCAATCCAGGCAATGCAGAAATAATCCCATCAACAAGCGATGAAATAATCTGCGGACCTTGTTGAATTGCCGTCTGTAGAACCGCCGTAATCTGGTCACCAAACAATGTCATTGCCACTCCAGCAGCTGCTAATCCTGCACCAATTAAAGCGACCGGACCCACCAAGCTTAAACCAGCCATTGCCAACCTACCGATGGCATTGGTTGTCATCGATGCTGTCTTCATGCCGATACCAAAAGATTTTTGCATACCTGACCCAACAGAATTGATGGTAGGCATCATTTTTGAAACAGCAGACTGAACACCTGTCTGCATACGTTTCAATGCGCCATAAAGTCCGTTATTATCAAAATATCCAAACTTTTCACTTACTTTAAACATTCCTTCATAAACGATATTATCTACCGACTTCATCACATTAGAAAACGCTGTGGATATCCCTTTGGCAGCCTTTGGAAATTGATTGTGTGCATAACTACTTATCCCAGCACCAACCTGTTGAACAGCAGAAAGTGAATTAGCACCAAATGACCGCATGCTTTTCTCAATTGAACCTAATGTACTATTAAACGTACTAGGAATTTTTACGAACGTTTTAACAATTTGACTAGAAAATTTGTTGGATACTTCCCCAACAACAGCAATCGCCTGCCCTAATTTACCAAACGCTACTAAAGCCGGCCCCGTAAAAGCTACCATTGCCAATGCTGATTTTTGAATATCTGAAATCGGAAGATTGTCCCAAATTTGTTTCAACACACGACCAACATTTTTACCAAATATCGCAACCGATTCACCTAACTGCACAAATAATTCCTTAATATTCGCAGTTGGGTCTCCTAAGCGAGAAACTAAATTCTTAGCAGAAGCTGCCATCTGATAGAATGAACCATTTACAGTTTCAGCCGCTTCTTTCGCAGTCGTTCCTGTCACACCTAAATCTTGTTGAACTTTATTAATCGCTTGAATCAACGTATCAAACGGAATATCTTTAACATTATCAGCTGTCGCTTCTAATTCACCGTTTAACACGCCTGAATCATTGATTAACCTTGCCATCTCACTGGCGGTACCACCGTACATTTATATTCAACATAGGTCGTTAATCTATGTTCGTTCTCTTATGAACTGCTATATATTTCTATATAGATTAGACTATCTCTTATATGATTTCTCATATCCTCGCACTTCCACTCACTTGAGTGTACTCTACTCCATTAAAAAAGCACCCTTTTGGGTGCCCTTTCTGTTTCGATAGTCGTTGCACTACATCAACCTATAAACTCAAAATATTGATATAGCTCAGGATTATCTTAGGCTACTGCCCTTAGAGGTTCCCTGAATTCACGAGGTTTATACTGAGCTAAACGGTTATGTCCACCCAGTTTCAAATTATCCAGCATAGTATAATTATCTTTAGCAAATCCCTGATATGCATGTTGTATATCTTTGATGTTTGTACCAAACTTGTTTGCGTTCCTTAATACCCCTGATTTCTCAGTATTTAAAAAGCCTACTTAATACACGTAGACTTAGGGAGTAGACTATATCATATTGATAAAATTTTTATTCATCAATCGCACCGCTTCGGTTTGTGTATCAATAACAAACCTACTTCATAAAGAATAGTCGTTACACCTTCCTAGTTAGCACTAGGCTTGGCACGGGATTGTCATAGGCTACTGCCCTTAGAGTTCCCCCGTTAGCAAGCACACATTATGCGCTCACACCCTTGATAAGGTTCAATGCGTTTTAAGCGGACTAACTTTTTATCCGCCATGTCAGTAATTGCCATATCAGCATATTTAGCAGCTTTTTGCGTATCGCCACCTAAACCTTGCAACAAAGTAGCTGAAAACGAAGTGACTTGCTCCATGTACTCCGTACCGGAAACCCCAGCACGTTTATACGCACTCTCAGCGTTCTTTATGACCGTATTAGCCGACCCTTTAAACATCGTCTCAATCCCGCCATAAGCTTGTTCCAAGTTACCAAACGCTTTTACTGCCGCAACTGCCCCACCAACAATTGGTGTTGTTACAAACTTAGTCATCGATTTACCCACATCAACTGCGCCTTTTGATACTTTTCCAACATTCTTATACAGGTTGTTAACAGATTGTTCTGCTTTACTTAAACCGCTCGTAAAACCTTTATCTACAAGCGTCAGTATCGCTTCTACGGAATATTGTTCCATCAATACCCCCCTTTCTTAAATTCTCTTTGAACTAAAGCTAAACGTCGCAACTCATCAAAGTTACGACGCTGATTCGATTCTGTTTTAATGATTTTTTTGAAATCCTCAAAGGAGTTATAAGCATACTTGCCATTGGATTTTTGAGCCACTGCCAAACGACTCGTAACCCACGCTTGAAATAATGTATTTTCCATTTCAGCATGACGTCGTTTGTTCTCCATCTCCATCCGGAATAAATACTCCGCATAGCCCATATTATAAACGGTATCAATATCAGTTATGCCCAAATAATGAAAGCAATTCTCAATCGCTACCGTATAAGGATTTACGATTTCAACTTCGTTTTCTTGCTCGTTTCTTCTGACGGTTGTTCCGGTTCCGTTAATTTTTCCAACTCTTTTACGTATTTCTTCGCTCCAGGTACTTTCTTGAAAATAGCGAAAAAATCTTGAAATAATTTCTTTTCAGCCTCTTCATCTTCCAATTGCTCGAATACATAATCTTCAATTTCTTCGTCTTTCAACAATGGATTACCATCTGTCGCAAAGCGAATCATATCAAAGATAATCACTGGATTACCCGTCTGTAACTCCGTTAAAATCGATGCATAATGCATACCACGCATTTTCATCCCTTGCGCATCAAGACTATACTTATCCCCCATTAATTGCAAAAAACGCATACCAAAGGTCATCAATACATTTCTTCCGTTAATTTCAATCGTTTGTCTATATGCTTTCATAGTATCTCCTCCTAATAAAATTCAAAATAAGGGGCATACAAGCCCCCACTATTTATTACTAACCTGCCATAACTGTCGTATCTTGGAATCCATAAGCTGCTTCAATTAACAATTTTTGTTCAGCAGTTAATGTAACTTCCCCGTCAACCGGTATACCTTCAATCGCCATTTCAGTATCTAGTTCTTCTAATCCATCAACCGATGACGGTAATGTCCAAGAAGACAATTTACCACGAGCATAGCGTCCTTTGAATTTACCTCCGCTAGCAGGTTGAGTAATATCAACTTCCCAAACCTCTAACATTTTATCTTCAACAACTGATTTATAAAGCATTTCATTCACTTCATCGTAAGCTGATACAGCAGAGATAGAAAGTGATACCTCCATACCACCTGATGCAATTACTGCCCCATCTTTCGTTTTTACTGCCTCTTGGTCACGTTCAAATGACCATTCATGTTCTGTTTGTAATAATAATTTGCTTGCCGCTTTCGTTTTTGCGTCCTCTAATAAACGAAATAATAAATATTTATTCTTCCCATTTACTGGTAATAATTCTTTTGCTGCCATGTATTTGTTCCTCCTAAATTGTAATATTATACTCTAAAAAAATAATACCGTGCCACAACGTTGACCCCGTACTATTATCACTTAATATTCGATGACTAGAGGTATTCACAGATAACACTAATCGTTTACCACCTAATGAAACAACATTCAAAACGCTGTACACATCAGATACCACTTCAGAAACGCTTTTTCGTTGCTTCCTATCTCCCCATACATCAATCGTCACAAACGCTTTTCCCAACAATGTCGACCACGTAGCCTTGGGAGTAATTTGTACTTCACCCATTGCTACAAAAGGATAGGCAACCTCTTTTATTGGAAGTTCTGGATAAACCTCCACCGACAATGTTTTTAACAATTTAATCACACCATCGAATATTTGTTGTTCAAATGGCTTTTTCATCTACTTCACCAACTTCGACATATCATCTTTGAATATTTCTTTTTGAGCATTAAAAGCTGGCTTCACAAAAGGTTGTGCCGCCATTTTACGTGTCCCATACTCTAAGTAAGGAGAATAGTGCGTATTTGGTTTTACAGATGCTGTCATACCACCGTCCTGAATTTCTAATGAAATACTACGACGTGTCTGCCCTGTTGAATACCCTTTGACAAAATGAGCATTGCGAACCATCTTTTGATTCAACTCCGCACCATTCAATCGCACAATTTGCTTAGCAGCATCCATATTCTTGATATGGGATAACTTCTTGCCCAATGCTTCTAACCCATTAAATCGTATTTCCAACGCTATCACGCTCCATATAAAATACATTGTCATCCAGTCTACCCGCAGTCATTTTGTAGGTTTCTCCTGCGAATTCGATTGAATTAAATTCTTGGTTAAAAGACTTTAACAACCTCACTACTTTTCGTTGAACACGATAATCACCAAAAATAGCCATTGACCGCTCTAAGCCCAAATCAGAAACAAAGCAAGGGAGCGTCACCTTTTCAGTTGCTCCCCCTACCCATTCACCCAAATCATCATCATAGACTTCGTCTTCAATGTCCAAAATAAAACTAATTCGTTGATTCGTTCTCAAATGAACACCACCATTCCTTGTCTGCTATAGCCAATATCCAAAGTTTTACGAATTAAAGCATCATAAGGCGCAAACTCATCATCATACCGTTCAAAGGACATCTCATATCCCTCACGGCTTTCTGATGACGCTCCTTCTGCGCCACGTCGAACGTATCGCTTAATCGTACATTCTTCGATGATGAACCCAAATCGCTCATCTACATCAATTTGACTATACGCTAACTTGAAATGGTCTATGACTAATTTAGCTAAATGCGCAATCATCTTATCTTGAATCGTGTCATCAATATCTAAGACTACCTTTACATTATCTAAAACAGTTTGTATCTCTAAATTAGCCATCTTGTCCCCTATTCTAAGGCTCAATGTCTAATAAATACACACTGTCAATTTGTTCGAACGACGGCAACGCAATCATCGACACTTTCGTTTGGACATTTACCGGGTCATCTAATTTCTTAGTTGTAATTGCAATACCAGTGTGCGTCAATTCAACGCTAACACCGCTAATATTACCTACCATCAAATCGGATTCTTCTGGTGTTGTACCAAATACCGTATTACCTAACACCGCATTAGGTGCTAATGTCACTGTACCGTCTGGGAAATATTTTTTCACTTTCCCATCATCATCGATATAAGTTTGATTCACCACAATTACTTTTAAATCATACTCATCTTCTAAAAATGCATTTAACTCTGCACGAGTTACTGCCGCCCCTTTTGGTGCTAACGGTTTAATTAACTTCAAGGTAGAATCAGCATTTTTCAATAATGAATAAGTCTTCGAGTTCATATAAACCACATCAGCTTTAGAACCTAGAGCCATTAATGCATCAGACGCTTTTTCTAAATCTGCTAACGGAGTTGCTTTTGCTGCATCCGTCCAAGCTGTCGTTACTGTTCCTTTATTCTCATCACGAACACCATAATCAAAGTCTTTCATTACGCCGTTTGCGTTAACAGAGATTTTACCTGTTGCTAACACTTGCATACGCATTGCCTCTAAACGAGCCTCTGCTGCTTTAATTAATGTCGTTTCATCATCAAAGATAGTCTTCATCATCACATCAATCATTGCTTGATTCCCTGTTGCTTCCAACAAGTTTAATTGTTGACGGTCAACCTCTTTAATTAACATCGCTTCCTTGAAAAACGGCATTTCTTCATCAGTGATTGTAACATTCATACGGTCACGTAAAACAACTTTTGTATCAAAAGCAGCTGGTTTTAAAACAACTGGTAATCCTTTAGAACCTTTCACCATTGATAGTTTAATCCCTAACTGTTTACGAACCGGGAAAGCCTTTTGACCTACAGACTCAACGTTCTCTAGCTTTGCATTATAGTAACCTGCCACATTCGAAGCTGTTACTGCATCATAAATTAATACCATGTATTGTTCCCCCTATTCCTATGCGCCTTTAATAAATACGATATGCGGTAATTTTGTCTTCACATTCGCATCTACCGTCCCATTACCGATTTTATCTTCACGAACTGTTCCACGAAATACCATCGAAGCCGTTGCATCGCCTTCCGTCACATCAACATCATGCAACAAAATGCCGTCAATTCTTTCAGCTGTCGCTGGTGTTGTCACTGTCTTAACTTTTTTTGCTCGATTTTCAAATACAGATACACCGTCACCTGCTACAATCGTTCCAGCTAATAACATTTTTCGCCCATTGATTGTCTTTGTGCCTGTTGTTGATTTATCCACTGTTACAGATAAAGCTTCAAAAGGTAAATTGTGTAAAATTTCTTTTTGTGTTCCTAATGTTCTTGTTGCCATTTACTTATTCCTCCTAAAATAGTTGTTTATTTTGTTGATTCCCTGCCAATTTAGCACCGTAATTCATCTCTTTACTTGTTCCGCCACCTACAATCGGGTCATTTTGGCGAATCGCCTCACGAACAGCCTTAGATACTGCTTCGTTAAATGTTTTCTCGAAAGCATTAACGGCAGCCAGCGCTTTTGTGTTATCCGGATACAACGCAAACATTTCAGCTAATTCAACTGGCAGTTTTTTTGTCATCAAATCCTTTTCAAGTTCAACCACACGCTGTTTTTGCATAAACTCAGCACGTTCTTTTTCAAACTGCGTACGTTCATCCTCAAATTGGCGTTTTTCACGGTCTTCTTCGCTTAACTTTGCGTAATCTTTCTCTTTTGCTAACGCTTCTTGAATTGCTTTTTCTTTTTCAGCTTCAAATTTGCTAGCCTGATTACCCAAAGCGGTCTGAACAACCTTATTGATAACGGAATCTAATTCCGATTGACTCATGATAGGATTGAATGTATTTTCTGCGTTTTCGCCTTCAACACTTGCCCCTTCCTCAGCAAATAACTGCAAATTTAATTTCAACGGTTTATTTTCAATTGACATATAAATTCTCCTTTCGCCCACGCTAGTCTTCTCACATTCAACCTTTCAACACGCCAAATAAGCCCACGAAAGCGCACGTCTGCGCCTTCTAGTGCTTAGGTAAGGTGTTTATTCAATTTTCAGTTTAAAGCCACGCTAGTGCGTTATATTTTAACCCAGTTTAACGTCATGTGGCAGGACAAACTAAGTAGCCCATTAACGCATGGACTAAGCGAGATACAGTGATACCTCCTAATTTTGCGTACACAAAAAGCACCTAACAACCTTCGTGCTAAGTGCTCATAAAAATGGTACGACATCTTTTAAATCTTTCAAGGTTTTCTTTGCCTTCTCCAACAAGGAATTTTCAAATAAATATTGAATTCCCTTTGGTGTTATCATCAAATCAGACAAATCACTAAATAATATACCGTCTTTAGTAGGTATAGTCTTGATTCCCTTTATATATTGGTCATCTTTTAAACTTATCAGAATATACGCCCAATAATTATCAGGAACATTAAAATACATAGCCGTTAGCTTTTCAGGGTCAGGTTTTACCCCACATTTTACGCATTCATAAAGATACTTCAGCAATTGATAAACAATAACAAAATAATCATCTTTCGCCATGGTTTCACCTCACTTCATTAAAAATGTACCTAACCCTAACGTTTAAGTACATTGTATTTGTTAATAAAAAATAAAGTCATCAGTATCATCTATGTACGGAATATTTTCATCAAATTCACCAAAAGTGATAACCTCTGGTTTATTATCAAAAAAATAAAACATTAAATTCGTATGGATATTCATCATACCATCTTCTTTTGGCCAAAAAGTACCTGCAACCGTTCTAGGATAGGTCAAAGCTGCGTAATACTCCCAGCCTTTTTCCTCCGAACCATTAACAACTACTTTTCCATCTTCTACTTCCACAAGCAATTCTTCACCACGGCGAACTCCTTTTGCTATGATTTTCACACTATCACTTCCCGAACTAATATTGGGTTAACATTTCAAATACCCACCTAAACATTTTAGGGTCTTTACGCAACAATTCTGTTCCAAAATAAAATTCTTCTACACCCATCGAAAGAAGTTCATACCCTCTTCCTTTATAATCTTTACCCATATAAGGGTTGATAAAGTCATCTTTTCTTGTTACTTCATCATGCCCATATGTCTTATTGCCAGTTACATCTCGTAATTTTTCCAATTTATCATTCCCTGTTCTCAATTGATAAAATTCCGCTTCTGCAACCAATATTTCAGGAATAACATCTTCAATACGGTGCATCATTTCATGTACTCCTGTTGAAATTTTTTGAAATTCACTACCTCTCCCAAGTGATAACTGTTTCTTCCACGAACTATAATAACCTCTATCACTCGTTTTCTTTAACTGAATCTTACCATAATCTTTAGATTTTTGTAACCATGTTGTTGGAATGAACTCCAAACTTTTTTCAAACAGCGGAAAATCATCTGACCTCGTGGAAGTTAACAAATCTTTTGCTTGAACTTCTCCAAGTCCTAGTTTAACTTTTTCCTCAACGTAACTTTTCATTATTTTTGCGTGTTCGAATCTAGCATCCGACATCAAGTTAGCATTTTCGGCTAGTTGTTGTTTTATTTTTTCAATTTGATGCGCAAATTTCTCCTTGTTTTCCTTTAGTCTTTCTCTATGCTTTTTATTTTCTTCATTAAGTTTTAACGTATATTCCTTTGAATCGATTTTACCGTTCTCAAAAGCTTCTTCAATAACGTTTACTCGCGTATAATATTCCTTATATATTTCTGGAGTATTATCGCGTTTTTTTATTACCTTATCAACAGCTTTTTCTAGGCCATTTTTTTCTTCCTCCAATATTCGAAATTTTTCTCGAATCTTAATTAATTCATCGTCACCTTTTAAAACGTCAATTATATCATTTTTAATTTCTTGGCGAGATTCAGATGATTGTTCTATATTTCTTGCCCTCGTCGCCGGAGCCGTACTACACCGACAATGCGGGTGCATCGGACTAGCGTTCTTCCCTGGTTGCATTTCAGCCACCTTGAATCGTTTACCGTCTAAACTACCGCAAATTTCGCATGCTGAAGGCTCTGCCATATAAATATATTCATCAAAGCCGTTTTCATCATACATTGCTTTTTGAACAGCTGTCTGTACTCTAGCAGTTTCAGTCACCGCTAAACGTCTAGCTTCATAAGCTCCCGTTTTGAACTCTTTACGCAATAAGGAAATATATTCAGTAGCATTTCTACCTCTCAAAACAGACGCTTTCGTAATACTCCCCACAATCGTTCTTAGAGCATCCTGCCTTTTCCAAATATTTTCGCTCCAAGTTGCCCCATGATAAGGCGTATCAATAATTGCTTTCGCCATATTCTTTAATATCTTAGGACTTGGAATAAACTCAGACATTATCCCCGCTTGCAAATTCAACTCTTGAATATACTCACGATTCAAAAACTTCTCGGTTAATTTGTACTCACCATCAGCCAACGCTATCATCTCTAACTCAAGATGATACTGCATTAACTCCAAACGACTCGCTTTCATCTTCATGTTATATAACTTCAACGCTTCATTCGCTTCTGGTGAAAAGTCTTTAGTTTCTACGTAATGCTTCGCTTTATCGGCAAAAGCCTGTACATCAAATGCGCTCGCACGTTTCCTTGCTTCATTCACATCGATTTTCTCATCTTTAGCATACTTTTGATAAAACGATTCAATCTCTTTTTCAATCTGCCTTAAATGACGATTATGCAAGTTCAGCATCTCTTTACCAATTTCAGCATCAGACTCAATTTTATTTTCAATCTCAGCTTTAATACGTTCTGTCCAATAGTCCTTAACCATTGTCATCACCATTAATCAAATCAACATCAGCTAAACGTTGTTGGCGTTCAATCGTCTGCATCAAACTCCCCGTATTCAAATCCTGCTCATTCAAACGCTCCATTTCTGCTGACACATCTTCCACAATATCTGTTAAACGCATCGCTGTTTCGTTGGATACAGTCCCATTCAAGTCTTTAAAAGCATTAATTTTCTCTTGTAGCGACTTAGGCAAGTTAGGTGTAAATGTGATTTTCAGCTTACTAATATCAAAATCATTGATTTCACGTAACACACTACCAATGCTAGCAAGCAAACGATAACGTCGTTTTAAACCAGCTTCCAATAACGCTTGAGTCGTTACTCGCTCTTGGTCTAAACCAAACATCTTCCATTTCATCGCTTCGCCTGACTGATTCCCACCAAAGTTCATATCGGTCATGTCTGGCATATTGGTAAATTTATGAATATCATTCGCCAATCTATCTTTGTACGCTTCAGTTCCTTGAACATCGTACTGTTTATACAAATACTTGGCGTCTACCGTACCAGACTCTCGCCCCTCTTGGTCAATTGGTGGCACAATATGCATCATTCTAGCCTTGCGCATTTTCTTCATGTATTCGATTTGTTTCTCTGCATTATCAATATCTACTGGCAATTGAATGTTACCAATAATCGCTAAAATAGCATCCGATAAATCCGTCATGTAGTTACTCGTATCGGATTGTGCTTCATCGTATAAATCAATCAACGACAATTCACTTTCATAATCGCCCATGCCATTGCTGTCATTTAAAAATTCAGTAATCGGAATCATATCAAAACCATGGGCACTTGATTCAACCAAGTTTAATTTACCATCCGCAGATTCATACACTATCTTATGCTGTCTTGTGTATACTTCAACACGTTCTTTGTTCTCATCAAACAGGCTGACATTGTAATAACGAACAGCCATTAATGAGTTATCTTCCAACGTCATATCGTAAATCACAAATGTTTCTTCTGGATTTAATCGTTTTACCTTGTATTCATCATACTGACTATAATAAACAATCTCATACGCTCGCCCAACTTGTGATAAATCCAGCACCAACGCCCTATTCAAATCATAAAAATTATTACGCACAGCAATTTCTTTTAACGCCTTATCGATGTCACTGTCTTCCGCTCCATCATCGTATTCAACACGAATAGGATTACCGACTAAGTAACCCTGCTTAAATACTGAAATTAACTCACCAAAATTATGTACAACACGTTTATCAGCCATATCTGTTTCACGTCTTCGTTGTTGATTTTCCAGCACTTTATGGTTGCTACCTTCTGCGTAATCATACAACTCTCGAATTCGTGGAAATTGTTTAGCCTTATGATGATTAATAAACTGCATCAGCAATTCACCATCATCCGCCAATAATTGTTCTACACTCTCAGCACGATACCGCAACCTTGATTCACGATGAAATCTTAGTTTCAGCTTTTTATCGTTGCCGAACGTATCTCTAAATGTTTCTAACTCCTGCATTCTTTACCCCCTCATAAACCGAACCCTGCTTTTAATAAATTGTACTGTAGCGATACATCTTGTTTAACGTTATAAATCATATCTTGTAAAGCATATCGAATCGCATCAACGCAGTGGTTATAGCTATCCACTGGCTCATTGATATACTCATTCGTTTTCTTGTCTTTCTTCCAAGTGTAATTTTCCAGCTCTTCAATCAACTTGACACATCGTTCATCCACAATCCAATCGAATTGCAACAAGAATTGGATTCCCTGTAGCACACTTCCCGGAAGTTTTTTTGCATCACGAATTCGACTAATACCAGCGTTACGCAATTCTTGATTCGATTTCTTTTCAGCTGAATCAGCAGAAATAACTTCTTTCTTAAAACCTAAATTAATAATCGCTTCAGCAATCTTGTCATTCGTCAACCCTTTACGCACATACTCACTCATGACGTACAGTTTCCTGTTTTTCAAATCCACTTTGACATGCATAAAGGCTGACGGGTCATTGATAAACCCATAGTCTAAACCGAAATAACTTGGCAGGTGACTAACAGCATCACGATTAATAACTGTTTTTTCAAACTTCGGAAAGATTAACTTATCCAAAGTCGCAAACTCACCTAGTGCATAAATTTTGTAATAAGCTTCATTGCGGTTGGCCAACTCTTCGATATTCTCTATCGTGATAGGGTCTAAGAAACGATTATTCTTGTACGTCGTTTGATACACCACCGTATTCTTTGGCTTTTTCAAAAAGAACGCTGAATAAACCCAATTAGCTTTACTAACAGGGTTAAACATCAAAAATATTTGTTTGTCTTTATGCTTACGGTCACGCAAACGCAACGTAAGCTGAGTATAATCATCTAACGTAAATTCCGATGCCTCTTCCATTACCACATCTGAAATCGCCTTAATCGACTTAATTTTTTCCGGATTATCCATACCCTTAAAAATAAACTGCGCACCATTCGGCAACTCTATGCGATAATCAGACTTGTTTACTTTGCAGTGGTCTAGGATATTCCAAGCTGATAAACACTGTATCACATCTTCAAAGATTGAATCACGAACGGTCGCAGCTACTTTACGCAGAAATAAAACTTTTCTAGGATGATTCCAATTCTTTAAAGTTTTATACACAACCTTTTGCACCACACCGTGCGATTTACCACTAGAAGCCCCGCCATAATGAACCTCGGTAAACGCTGAATAATCTTCCAATTTGTCAAAAATATGCTTGTTAAACACCTTTGACGGATACGAGAACTTCAGTAAAATTTTCGGTTTACTCTTCTGCATCCCAATCACCTACCGTGATTTCTACAGTTCGTTGTGTAATATCAACTTTATCGCTCCACATACCGTAGCGTTTACCTAACAATTCAGCTGCTTTAATCCTATCTTTTGCTCCTACATCAATCTCCGTTATATCTTGAACACCTTCACCTAAACCGCGCAACGTTTGTTCGGTTTGCTCGCCACGCATAATTGACGTGAGGTATTGTAGCACCTCATCTTGACTTGCGATTTTTTCGCTTTCAAGTAGTTCGAGTCGTTGGCCTATATATTCTTGAATTTTAGTATTTTTTAGTAATTTATCCGCATTAGTTCCTGCTGTTTTTGGACTATACCCAGCCTTTATAGCCGATTCAGTCGCATTACCACAGATGATGTACTCATCTGCAAAGCGCTGTTGTTTTAACGTTAATTTCAACTTTCCATCACCTCGTTTCCAAAATAAAAAGCCGACAAAGTCGACTTACAAAATACAACGGCTCAAAACTAAAAATGATTTAGGTTTTTCTCCCTGCTTACATCTAACTGCGGAATATTCAGTCATAGCCCCAAAAGGTCTGAACCACACTAGCAACTTTGTGACTTCCTTTTGCTTTTACTGACTAGGCGTGCACCCCCGCACCCAACTTTCGGACGGTCATTCAGATTTATCAAAACATTATTCATCTTTCCAATAAATCGCCTTGTCCTACTCGTGCTAACTTCTATCGTCATCAATGAATTTCTTCATCTGCCAGCGAATTGCTTATTTTGAATTTTCTTAGGTTTATCAAGCTTTTCACACCTGACCTAACTAAGATTCTTGTGCCTCTGCACCGTCTATTGTCGCAACCGATAGTATGTTACACCTTTTCCTCATCAGACTCCACGAACCACTTATGCGTTAAGCTTTTACTTAAGTTCTTTTACGTTACCGTAAAATCACGCTTCAAAACTAGCAGTATCCCACTAGCCATCCACCGACTTATTTACCATGGCTCCCTAGCACGGTGACTAACCGCTCTCCACTAGGTTTAAATCATTTTTAGTTTTCAACCGTTGTACAATTATATTAATTAAATACAAACCACTTTTAAATGTGCTAGGACTTACAAGGAGCTAGTACCTAATTACTACTCCTAAGCCTTTTATGATAGCTTCGATGACCATTTAGGTCGTCACCTTATCACTATCAAATGCAATCGGCAACTTCGACATTGCTTATACCTTCAACAAGGCGATTGCTTATATACTACGTCCAAAGACGCACCCGTCGAATGCGTTCCTGCGCTTATAGACGACGGGAATTAAAAAGGAAGTCAGCGGAACTCTTCAACGTTCCACAATACTAATTTAACACAAAAGTAGGTATCAAAAGTGCAGAAAAAGTGCAAACTATTTTTCTAACCCTAAATCATTCGCTATATTCTCGAAAAATGCATCTCTCAAGTCAAACGCCTTCCGTCTACTACAATATATTAACTTATTCTGTACTAATCCCTCCATTGTGTACTTCTGATACTTATTAATATATAACTCTGTAATAATCACTCTAGTTTCGTTATCACATTCCTGCAGATTATCTTCAATCACTCGCTTATTGCGTTCTAAAGCCGATAGGCGACGGTCTTGTTCTATCGTGATTAACATATTTGTCATACTGTCTGACACTCGATTACCACGAATACCTGAATTTAAATCATCCTGCTTACTCGGAATACGTAACTCCAATTCTCGCTCTTTGATATATCTGTCTATATTCGGATAATCTTTTAAAATGTCTTTTATATAATTAAATGTGCTTTTCTTCAAATAACCACCACCTGTTAATTACAAATCTTCAATACTTCTTCATTCAGCATCTCATTTATCTCTAAAATTGATGCTTCCTCTGCCCTTCCACGTCTTAAAATCACAGTCAAATAATCTCTGTTCTTACCTAACCTTAAAGATATTTCAACTTTAGTGAGTTTCAGTTTCGAAATCAAACTATCTAAACGTTCTCTATCACATTCAAATTTCACATATCGAGTTCGGTCAGCTCTGCTGTCATCCTCGCTGTCTTTATAAAAAATATCTCTCAACATTATTACTCTCGGACTGTCATCAATTTCTTCAACTGGTAGACTTGATAGATGTAAAACTTCCCACCACAAATCCACTTTTTCTTTCGCTCTCATTTTATCTACGCCCTTTTTGCTTTCGTGGAAATGGGCGGCGTTGTTCTAAATTATAAACTCTAGCTACGATTAAACTTAGCTTTGACTCTGAATTTAATTGTCGGCGATATAACTCATCGGTCGTATCTGTTGCCTGTTTAATTTTATCGTTCTGTCGCTCTATTTCTCTTACGATTAAACTCTTAAACAATTCAATCTCACGTTCTAATTTTGTTATGTACATCATCGTGCAATACAACAATATTGAAGATATGAGAACTGTAATTATGTCTAAAATTGATTGCATTTAATCCACCTTCCTATTTCGCATTTTTTGAAAAGTGCAAATGTAACATATCTCTAATATTTTCTATCGTTTTATCTAGTTTCTCTTCAAGAGTAGTCACCCGACATTCTAATTCATCTACCCTGTGTAGACTGGTACTTTTTATAATGTCGGCATTGCTCAGCGTTCTATTCACTTTATCGAAATCAATATTTATTGGTAATGTTTTTAAATCAAGAGACAACCTTTCTTTATCCCGATGCTTAACCATCGCACCAACTACAGCACCAGCTATAAATCCAATTACTAATTGTTGCATAATTCTTCCCCTTTCATCTCATATATGGTTTTAAACAAGTTTGGTAAAACCACATCCACTTTCTCCCGTTAACCAACGGCTCACCATCTTTGTGCTTAAAATACCGTTGCTTACCTGCTACCGCTGAACTTATTTTTCCGATAATCGCTTTAAAATCCCAGTCATACTGATGTAGCACTTCATCCAACACAATCATTTCTTGTTTAGCAAGTCGTCTAGTATCGAAATGTTTTTCCATTTCGTTATAAAAAGCAACCTTTTCTTTAGCTGATTTACCGTCACCAAATTCTATTTCATGCGTAAAATCATATGTCTTCTGATTCAATTCATCCATAATTTTAGGTATCGCTATTTCTCGGTTCTGTAATTCCCGTACTAATTCCAGCAATAAAAACATTAATTCCAACAAGGTGTATTTGCTTAAATCCACTCGCTTGGTTTTCATCAACTTACTCATCTACCCACCCGTTTCCTTCTACCACTTCAATCGGTTTTACCTCACTACCGTCTGGGTATGTCAAAGAAAAACTAGCTTCAACCTTAATGATTTCAGCGCCAAATGCTTTCGCTAATGATTCGTATGTTTGCTTATCTTCTTCATAAGAATCTAATGAAAGCGTCAATGCACCTCTTACTTCATTAACCCAATCAGCTTCATATCCTAGCACGCATTTTCTATTGCTATAATTCGCTAAAAAATAACCATCTTCACGTTTTCTTATTACAATATATGTTTTGTTTAGTTTCATTTTAATTGCTCCTTTAAATTCATTCTCGCAACCGACATCAATAACGGTAGCCAAGCGATTTATTCAGAAAACGATATTTATGCTAATCCAACACTATCCTTAAACATTGCACCAAAAATCGCTTCTAAAACATTCACAACAATTGCATTCCCTGCTTGTTTATATAATTGAGAATTACTATTAACAGCTTCTGCTTTATGAAAATCTTCATCTGAAATACCCATTAGTCGCCAACATTCTTTAGGAGTGAGTTTACGAACTCGATATAAATTACTGTCTTGTCCAGATAATTTTGCTATTCCTGCTGCTCTATTTTTATAAATATCATCTATAATAGCAGGCTTATCAACTTCTAAACCTTTTGTTTTTAATTGAATCATTGGCACATGCCCGCCACCAGAACCCATAGCACTCGTTAATGTAGTTGAGTATGACCCATCCGTTACTCCCGCCTTCTTTTGCGTAGAGCCTATTAATTCAACCACTTCATCCGTTTTTTTCGATATTTCTACAACATAATTATCTTTTTGAACACTTGTCAATGTGTTGCTAACTCCCTGTTTGTTAATTTCTAAACGCTGTTGTGTTGGGATACCAGCTGTTCTATCGCTAGGATTTATCGGATTGCGCCCTCGACTAGCCCCTATAAAAATTTCCTTTCTAATCGCAACTTTTTTAGGACCCTTATAATCTCTTGCCGCAATTGTAGGAGATATACCATCTTCTGAATATATATTTTTTTCCGATTCGTATGAAGATGGGGTATAAGCAACTACTTTAATATGTGGTTCTAAACCTCCACCTTGCATTGTATTAATGGTTGGTGACAAATTTTCGGTGTCATATACTTTAAACCTATTTGAGTTTTTCCTTGTTTTTGTATCGTATTGTCCTATTTGTTTTATTTCCATACTAATTGTTTAACCCTCTCCTCTGATAAATAAAATTTTTCGTCTACTTCGTCTTCTAAAACATCTTTTAATCGAATTGTGAGTGGTTCTCCAGTTGGAAACTCAAATCCCTTATGTTCTCCTAAAATACTTACACAAAACACACGTTCTCTATTTTGTGGTACACCATAATCTTTAGCATTTAATACTTGCCAGTAATTCGTATATCCTAACGATTCCAAATATTCTAACCATTTATCAAAATCTGTTTTAAATTTTTTACCAACAAGATTTTTTACATTTTCCATAAGCAAATATTTAGGTTTTTTAGATTCAATCACCCGTTTACATTCCCATAATAATGATGAACGTGTTTTGCTTCCTTGAGATAATCCTTTTTGATAGCCTGCCAAAGAAATATCCTGGCAAGGAAAACTATAAGTAAACAAATCATGCTCTGGTATATCATCTTCTTTAATCTTGCTAATATCACCTAAATTTAAAGCCTTGCCATGAATTGCTTCATAACTTTTAATTGCAAATTTATCAATTTCGAAAATAGCTACAACCTCATGCGGTATTCCTAAATTTCTTAATGCCATTCTTTGCGTTCCAATGCCAGCAAATGCTTCTAAAACTTTTAAAACCATTCATCCTCCTAAAACTGCCGTTCTTTATTCATGAACTTCCGTCCAACAATAAATCTGATTATCTTCAATATGACGTTTAAACGGCAGTAACTGACAATATGTCTGAGCCATATGCGGTCGCACATCGTCACCGTATTTAACCGTTTGTACCAAAACAGGTTTGCCTTTTGCTTGTTCTATCTGTTCCACAAAGGGGTCATGTTCTGGTGCTGGCTGTTGTTCGTTTTTTAAAATTTCAGTAATCGTAACACAAATAATAGCAACTATCATAAATATAAACGACCATTTGTAATATTTATCGCTCATCTACTCCACCACTTCCAATCGCTTTGTCGTTGTATATCTGCGACAATCAAGCTCGATAGATTCAAGATAGCTTTTGCCGCATTCACAACATTGCGTTTCATCTTCAAAAGTTTCCTGCCAATCCTCACAATCCAATTCATGAGCATATCCACAATAAGGACAATAAGAAATACCATCGTCGTATTCTTCGATTTTTCCCCATTCCTCAATCTGCTCATTAACATACTCTACGCTTAATGATTTACACATTCTCTTTCCCCTCCACAAACTCCAACAATTCTTCCGACGGCTCTGGTACACGTCTATCAATCAATTCATCAATCGTGATACCGAATAAATCGCAAATCTTGATTGCTGTATCTAAACTAAAGCTAGCTTTCCCTGTTTCGATATTAGAAACCGTTCTTTTTTCTATTCCCAATAAATCAGCTAATTCTTTTGGCGATAAATTATATTCTTCTCTGATTTCCTTTAAACAATTTTTCATCGTTTTACTTCTCCTCAATGAGCCAATTGATATTTTTTACTGCCTTTTTCAAATCTTCCACACCATTTTTTTCATAAGCACGCAATAAATATTCAACAGCCGAACACCAGCGATGCGCTGTTATCCCCGTTAAAGATTTAACAAAACCCTCCAACACATCTTTAACTTCAATACCGTTACTACCAACGTAGTGTTGTGGACTATTCACGTTATCCTGTTGTTTCATATCATGTTCTGTCTCGCTTTGTCCTGCCTTGTCCGCTTTCTGTGCCTTCTTCTCACTGATATTCTTGCCCCAGCACTCCGTACAAATGTTACGTAGCTTATTACCTCTCTGCCGTGAAAATTCATCAGGTAGTTTAATCTGATTGCACTTTTTACAAACTTGCAGCGTTCTAACATCCGTATTATAATCACGACTTAATATTCGGACTTCACTTAACCGAACCGTCTTGCGATGGTCGTTTACCTGTATCACGCACGTATTCACCAACACCGATATAACCTTTGCTGGCTCGTTCTTATATTCAACGATATATCCCGTCTTTACTTCTTCCATTGCTCCACCAATTTTTCCAAACTGTCAGGCTGAAACCCAGCCCACGCCTTATCAAATGACCCAGGCACTACAACAGGCAAACTGCCGAATTTGTGCTCTTTCAATTCGTTTGTCGCTGCTTCATTATTTGTCACGTTAATCAAAATGTACGGAATCTCATTATCATCCAGAAACTTTTTCGTATGATAGCACTGAATGCAATTGTCTTTTGTATAAACTATCACTTTCATTACGCTTCACCGTCCTTAATAAACACACCGTCAACCGTCTTACCTGTACGCTTTGAAATCACATCATAAGCCGACTGCAAGCAGTCTTTTAGGTTTAAATTTAGGGATAAGGCGATACCGTGCAAATCTTTCAAGAATTTGTTAAAAAAAGCATCGGGACAACCTTGCATTAACACTACATTATTCATTTGAATACTGCTCAATATTTTAGTACCAAATGCAATCCGTTCATTCGAACTTAATGCTGGAAGAGCCTTATCTAATTCCAAATCCCAATCCAACTTGCTCCCCGTCCAATGCGCCAAACCAATCAGCACCACCAACGTATCACCAAGCCCGTCAATCATTTCTGCTCTATCGCCTTTCAGATAAGCACCCACGAACTCGCCAAATTCTGCGAGTAAATATAATGACTGCTTTTCAATATCGTTCGTCTGTTTTTCTTCATGCCATCCAATGACTTTGTTTACTAAATCGTTCATTTTTTACCCCTCACTTTTCGCAAATGCTCTAGCAAACAAGATAGCTTCACACTCATCCTCACTAGGTTTAATCTCGTAAAGTTTTTCTACTAATTCTTTTGCATCATTTTTAACTTGGGCTCTGTTTTTATTTTTTATTCCTACCCTTTTCCTCCATTCAGCCGCTTTAATAATATTGACTAAATAGCCTTTTTCTTCTAAACAAATTTCCAATGTGCCACAAAGCTTTGCTAAAATTTCATAAACCACTGGATTTTTTTGAACTTGTACACCTTCAATAAATACAAAGGTTACTTCATGTGTTTTGCATAACGAAATACATTTTTTTATCGTTTTTCTAATCCGTTCATTGGTGTGACCTTGAGGTTTAATTACCCCAAAGTCAACAATATCCATTGAACCCATTTCCATTACACACCAACCAGTTGCAGTGGTGGACTGATCAAATGCGATTAATTTCATTCAATTGTCTCCATGCTTTTTCTGGTAAATATTCATTTTTTAATCCTTCCCCAACGATAATTAAATGTTTTTTTGCTCTCGTTACGGCAACATATGCTAAATTAGTAGTATCTTTATCACTAGGTTTATAAGCAACAACATCCCACTCACTACCTTGTGATTTATGAATGGTTAAACCATATGCTAAATCAAAGTTAAACAATAAATCTTTGTCCGATTTTAATGTCACATACTCTCCATTATCTATTTTTTGAATGACATCGAAATCTATAATTTCAAAAAGTTGTCCGTTAAAAAAGCGATTTTTATCATTGGTTTTTGCAATTATCTTATCTCCAATTGAAAAATCAGGATGTATGGCTGGTTTCCCATTTTTTACTCGTTGAGATTGATTAGTTTCTTTTACATCATTATTGGTAAATGTAAGCAATACTTCTGCACCCCGATTAAATGCTTCATCAATTGTCGAAACTACTTCAATATGATCGTGATTCATATTTGCATTTTGTGGCTCTCCTAATATTTCTCTACCCAATGCGACAATTTCAGGTGCTTCTGATCGCTTGTTATCTTTTAACTCTGCAACGACACATTCTTTTTGTAATCGTTCAAATGGTCGCCCATATTCAATAGGCGGTAATTGATTTTTATCTCCAACAAACACCAAATGTTGTCCCGTCCAATTATCCATCAACTTTTTAAATAAAGGAGTCGATAACATCCCCGATTCATCAATGACAATTGCATCGCATGGATCAGGATTGTGAACAAAACTGTGAATAGTTCGTACAGTTCCTTTATCTATTTTTTTTTGCAATGATTCTCTCGCTTTGTGTGTTGGTGCAAGAATGACAACTTTTTTCCCATTTGCTAATAATTGGTCGATGATCGTTGCAGTTACAAAGGATTTTCCAGTACCTGCACCACCAATCAAACACGAAATTTTATTTTCAATACATACCCTAACTGCATTCATTTGTTCTCTTGAAGCCTTTAACATCGGATTAATTCGATGCTTATAAATAGTCAAAGTTGTTTTCTGTTTAACCGGCAATCTGTCCATCGCCTCATGCGCCTTGATTGTTGTTTCTGTTGTGATTACATAAGGATCTTTATATAACACAATTCCTGTTTTATCGAAATTTTCGACATACATTGAAATAAAATCACTTCGTTCCTTTTGCATGCGTTCTGTCACATCTTGGTAGACTTTTGCTCGTCTTTCCTGATCTTGTGTATAACGAATTCCATACCGGTCTAATGTTTGTTTTGTCCGCTTAAATGCAAATCCATCTAATGCCAAAAAAGCATCGAACGGTTCATCTTCTAAATACATTAAAAAGAACTTTTCAGCATCGTATGTTTCAGGCTTACCTTCATACGAAAAAGCATTTTTTACATATGCGAAAGTATATGTTCTTTCAATGTTATCCCTAATTGACTGCGAAAAATCTATTATCTGCAAATCAAATCTACCTCTTTCTGTGTTAATCCATCAATTAACATTCTTTCTTTAATCTTTATCAGCAATTCTGCCGCTTCTTCATGCCATTTTGACAATTCTGCATTTCCTAATGTGTCTTTTAAAAATAAAACTGACTGATAATAAGTTTCATTTCTTTGACCTTTTTGAACACCATTGCTTAGCGCATTCTTAATCATCATTGCCTGCTTATGATTAAAATCTAACAATGATTTTTTAGCGTTCCATTCCTTCATCGTAACGACATTTTCTTTAGGTCGGAATTGTTCAATATTAACCATCGTTCCAATAACAATCGATACATCACTTCTTTTAAGTGGATATCCCATTAATTGAGATACTTTTTTAGACGATTCATCAATATCTAAATTCAGCATTTTTGCTAGCCCTGTTATCGTATTACGGTAATCCTCTTTTGATAATTGAATATCTGCTACTAAGATTATTCTCCAACGTTTCGACTGATTAAAATAATATTTTGCAGTAGGATAAACTAAACCAAATAAGTTTTGTTGTTGAAGTTTCGCTTCAATTTCTTCTCTTGAATAATCTCCCTCATCAATATCAATCGACAGTAATCTCCTACCACCCAAATAGTTTTTATCGTCTCGAATATTGTCTTTGTATTCTCCATCTAAGAAATAGGCTAAACGATGTTTTTTAATCGCTTTATATTCCTGCTCAGTTGTAGCACCATCCAATAAGGAAATACCGTTCACTTCATCCATCTCAACTGCATCAACATCCGCTAGAAATGTTTGAAGTGTTTCCACTGGACTGTGGATTAATTCATTTCCTACTACTCCAAACTTGAAGTTTAGTGGAAATTCTACAGTAATGACTGATTGTAGTAATTGTTCCTGTTTATATGCCTCTAGTTTCTCTTGCTCTTCTTCTGCATCTAATTCTAGTTTAAATATATCTTCTTCATCAAAGTAACTGAATCCTTTGAAGTCAAATGCATGTTCAGGTACGACTACCCACCTAGCATTCTCATTCCCTATTTTCTTGTTAGATTGTAGTTGTGTTACTCCTAATTCGGGTAACTCCTTCATTGCTCTAACTAGTTCATTAGAACCCAATATTTTTTTAAATTCCGTCGGTTTGTAATACCAATAATTTTCAACAATCCTCGCAGGAAAAACCTTCAATCGATCTAATGCATCCATTACCGCTGTTTCATCAGTATGATGATCTTGATATAATACAAACTTTAAAAAATCGCTCGCTTGACATGTTTTTATTTCGTGTATGATTTTCCAAGGTTCTGCGTTCCGATTTCTCATTTGACAAAAACCAAAGTTTTGTTGATAAAAAAATCGATAGCCATCAAATTGTAAATTCAATGATTGGTCATCTAAAATAACCACATTAGGTTTAATCCAATCATGATCTTCTTTCCCTAATTTAATTCTTCTAGTCGCATCTTTATAAACCATCATTGACTCTTGAAAACTTTCAGCAACCTTTAAATCCAATTGTTTTTTTGCGAAAGAAGCAGTTTTCATTACACCGGTGACATAATTTAACTTTTTGATGTATACTACTTTTTTTAGGTGCGTTTCTCTTAAAAAATCAGTACTCAAATTCAAGCTAGAAAAAGTAGCAATCTGATCTCTTTCAACTCCCATGCTTATCAATAAATCAAATGTACGATTGTATCCGCCAATTGCTAAGAATAAAACATCTTGACTATTGGTCACTCTACCCGCATTGCTGCTCTGTAATCGATCGTAAATCAGCTTTAAATTTTTTTGAGCTTTTTCAAAAATTATTTCTGACACCTTGAACCTATTCCTCCTTTCTGTTATAATCAACTTAAATAAATCAGTTTTTATTATCCCCTGACTTTGTGAAATAGGTCGGGGGATAAAATTTTTCATTTTATAAAATCTCTAAAATAGTATATATGGACGTAACTTTGTAACAAATGTTGATTTATCAAGGCTGAATTGGTTACAAACTTGGTTACAAAGTAGGTTACAGTTACAGGATTTCTACCCAAATTCAACGATTTTTGGTTATTTTCTGACTTTTGTAACCTACTTTGTAACTTTTTTTGTAACCTTAAGCAAACGTTGTTATATCAATGTTTGTCACTGTTTTCTGAAAATTTCACAAAGTCGCTTGTAACCATTTTTGTAACCTTGATTAGAACGGTAAATCGTCATCTTCTATTTCTGGTAAATCAGGATTTTCATCTAATGAAGAAAATTCATAATTACGATAAGGATATTCAGGATTATTTTTATTTGGTGTTATTTTTAAAGTCATTTTAAATTGCTTACCAATTGCTTTTTGCAATAGTTCAGTAATCGCTTCTTCGTCTACAAGATCAGATTTTTTAGGACTTAATCCCGTAAATTCGATAATTTTTAATAATAATTTCCCATTAGTTTCCAATACGAAATCTGGTAGTTCAGGATTGAAATTCAATCTTAAAAACTCAAATCGTCCCTTAAAATCTCCGCTAATAACTTCAAATTTAATATCTACTACTTCATTTTGTCTTTTATCTGCAGTACGTTCTACAGTAGCAATATGAATAGGATACTCTCCACTTTCTAATCTACCGCCGTTATTGACTTTATCTTTTTTAGGATCAAATCCGTCTGCTTTTACTTTGTTTAATGTATCTAAAATTCCCATATTTTTATTCTCCTTTTTGTAACAATGGAAATAATTCCATTTGATTGATTGTTTTTAAATGTCCTATTAATTGGTCTTTTGCTCGGGTAGATTGCGTAGGTTGCATCACAATAATGCGTTCTTCTTCTCCAGTGTTTGAATTTTCAATCACGACTAATCTACCTACCAACGGGATAATCCCCATAATTGCATCTATCGTACGGATCATTGGTCGATGCTGCGTGTAAACTCCTCCGTTTGTCTTTTTGATTTCAACTTGCTCTTCATGAGCAAATAAAATTAGATTCTTCTTGAATTTTTTTAAACTGGCAATGAAATCAAAAATAACTCTATCGACAATAGCATAGTCTTTTAACTCCGGCATTCCGCTTTTTGTTTCCTTCGCCTTAGCATTCAACCACATTTTTATGAATGTTGATAAATTATCAATAATAATATTGTCAAATTTCGTATGTTCTGATCTCAAATCCTTATAAAAACTTTCCATTTCTGCTAATGGTTTTTCGGGTTCCATTTCCCAAATTTCAACATTATCTTCTCCTTCTAACACGCTATACATACCATCAGTAGACCAAACAAGCGACTTACCTTTTAATGATTTAATCATTGAGGTTTTTCCTTTACCTGGTTCTGAATATATCAGGCATGTAAAATGTTGATACCTTGTTATATCTGCTGCTCTAATCCTTTTCATTGATACACCTACCTAATTTGTAATGATCGACTTCTAACCAATTTTGCACCTGGAACCTCTTCACCACGCTTTAGCGCATCTCTGATTGATGTTTTATCAACTTTAGGAGCCAGTGGAATTAAATAAGCTTCTGGTAAAATTTCCTCGTTATAAAGGTCAACACTTGGTGCATTATTTCTAATTGAAACATTAAACAATTCTGTTTTTACTTTTTCTTTTCCTAAAAACTCCATGTTATTAAATAAGTACGATTTAAGTGATTCAACCTTATTCTCTGCTGACTGTCTTTTTGCTTTCAATTTTGTTTCTTCATTTTTATAAGCTAGTACATCACCTTCAAAGTTTTTAATCATTTTAACGATATTCTCAACTTTTTCATCAAATGTTATTTCAATCCCTTGTAATGCAATCTGCGCTGCTTCCACTTCTTCAATGGTTTCTGCTTGTTCTAACATGACGGTAAAATCATGAAAGAGATTAGTTAATTCATAAAGTTTCATATTTACCTCCTACAATCTATCCATTAATTTAATAATCAAATGTCCTGCATTGATGATATTTTCCATTTGAGTTTCTTCTTCTAAGGCTTCAAATACAATATCAAGTAATTGTTCAGCTAAATCTTTTCTAGTCCATGCGGCTGTTTTTCGATTGTGTGGTTTTATCTTTTCCGGAAAGACTTCAAACTCTCTAATGCCATCAACTGTTTTTGAAGCAATGATGCCTAGTTTTCGCATATTACTAATTAATGTCTTTGCATATCCTTTAGTGATATTCAATTCACTAGCCATATCTTCATATGTCGCATTTGGCATTTCTTTTAATAGTTCTGCTATTTGTTCAAATCGTGTCATTATGTTATAATCTCCTTATACATGTTTTTATCGTCCGCATTGCCGTGCGGACTTTTTCTTTTGCCCACTCTATTATTTCTATCATCACTGCTTCCCAGCGTCTGTACGCTAATATATTCCAACTGTCAACGATATGTTGAAAGTTGCCAGTTTTGTTATACAAGTCCATACACTTGTGTAGTTCTTGTCTTTGCCATTGTTTCATCGCGCTAAGAAAAACGAATCGTCAGCGTCATAGAAAACATCCCACCAATCTTGTGGTTCCGGTCCACGTTTCACCCAGTAGCCTGTGTGGTGACATCCGTTACGGTCGTAGCTCATTTCGTCTGACTCGTGGACTTCTCCGTCCCATAAATCCTCACCGTAATACTCTTTAATTGCTTGTTTTATCATTTACATTCATCCTCTCCGTAAATCATTTTGCATATCCGTCTATCCATTGTGCTTTTTCTATGTTGCTCCCAAAATCTTTCTTGTTCTACTTGTCTGTGGTTTTCGATAACTGCACCGACAGCACAACCAAGCAGCAAACCACATAAAATAGTTAATATCCAATCACGCACAACATTTCCCCTCCCAATCAATTCTGGAAAAATTAGCATTCATCCATTCATTGAACTTAAATTTGTTGATTCTCCAAGGAACTCCTTGCTTATCCGAGTAGAAGATGATTTCACCTTCCAACTCTTCGCGGAATGGATAGAGTATCCGTGGCTTGATATACTTCATTTTCAAACCTACTCTTTTCTCTAGCCATTTCGCATCACCGATTGCACCTTTATCAGCTTCAGCACGGATACGAGCTATTTCGGCTTCGTGCTGCTGTTGGAGCACCTGTTTTTCGTACTCAATAAGCTCTGCAATTGTCATAGTTGTTACTCCTTTTCTCTAAAAACATTTACGTCTACTTCTAGTGCGTCTGCTAATTTAAATGCGTTTTTTAAACTTAAATTCTCTGCTCTGCCGTCACGCAAAGCATAAATACCTTGCCGTCTTACTTTAGGTTTGTTTATCTTTTTTCAACCTAAGTTGTAAAAAAAATTAGCAATATCATTTCCATATTCTCCAATCATCAAACGAATTTCATCTAATGAAAAATCAGCTCCAGTTCCATTTAGTCTGTGGCTAAGCGTTGAATCTGTTAAACCTAGCAACTTTTTCAACTCATTTCGTGTAACTGAATGAGTTATCATCCATGCTTTAAACTCATTATACGGTGGTCTTTTTCTATTCACATTCATTAAATCACCTCTCTTTTTGTTTATCTTTTTTCAACCACACACATATAATAACTCGTTTCATTTTTAAAGTCAACAAGAAAATTGAAAAAAAATAAACTTTTTTCGTTTTCCTGTTGTTTCTTTAGAAACTTGGTAGTATAATTATTTTAAAAATATAAGACGGAAGTGGGTGATTAACATGAGCTTCGCTCAAAAAATTAAATCGATAAGAATTGAAAAAGGTCTCAATCAAGATGAATTTGCTTCTGCGTTAAATTCATTTGCTGAAAAATCAAATGGTTTATATTCATCAAATTTCAACAAGACCAATATCTCGAAATGGGAAAATGGAAAAGTTGAACCTAGAATGGATACTATTCGATTGATAGCTTCTACTTTTGATATAGAACCTAATGAATTATTAGGCATCCAACAACCCTACTACACATTAACCGAGAAAGAAAAACTAGACATAGGAAAGGAAGTTGATAAATTACTAGAAGGAATGTTTACTAAATCGGAAGTAAATTTCTATGGTGAGCCACTGACGGATGAAGGCAAAGAACAATTACGTATCGCTATTCAAATGGCAATGGAATTGAACAAAGAAAAAGCCAAAAAGAAATTCACCCCTAAAAAATATCGTAATGAGTAGGTGGTTACATGAGATATGAAACTATTGAAAAGGCAGTCGAAAAGGCATTTAAGCTAGCAGAATCGTATGAACCTTATAAAATAGCAAAAAACAATGATGTTGATATATTAGACATTCCATTAGATTTTGACACTTTTGGTATGACTATTCGTAATCATCGGCATAGCAGTATCATACTGAATTCTCTTATCCACGAGAATTTAAGAGAATTCGTATTATGCCATGAATTAGGACATATATTTTTGCACAAACAAGCCAGTACACCCTTTATGCGAAGCGTGGGGGCACCCTCGCAAGTTTTAAAAATCGAAGCCGAAGCTAATCGGTTTGCGTTTGAATTATTAAGAAATCAATACGAAGAACTAGATTTTATGACCAAAGACCAGATTGTTGACTACTTTCAGTTACCAAAGTATATGAAAGATTATATTTAATATAGATTAAGGAGAGAGAAACATGAAAAAAACAATATTATTAGCAATCAGTGTATTAACATTAGCTGGCTGTTCAAACGCAATTACAAAACAAGATTTACAAAAGAATGAATGGGTAACTGACACTTCTAAAATTTATGACGATGTGGACATTGAATTGAAATTCCACGAAAATAATGTAGATATCAACATTGATTCCGAAGATGTGTATCAAGTAGCAATTAAACAAAATCCAGAAATGGATAACCCCTTAGCAAGAGCATTCTTCGAACAATATGCAAAAGACATTCTAAAGCAATCTGCACCATACACATTACAAGATGGAAAATTAGCCATTACATTCACAGGTCCTGAAAACGAAACAGTCGATTTATATTTTGTCGCTAAAAAAGAAAAAAATAATATAATGTTGACCTTAGACCCACAAAACGATGGAGCATCAAACAACTTACTTGAATTAGCAACCAAAAATGGTGTAAAAGTGGAAGATATCGGCTTATTACTTGAACCAAAATAACCCAGCCTTGTATCGTTAATGCGCAATCAATCTCCCCGTCGATGAGGGATTATATTTCAACATCGTGGGTAAGGTTGTGGATAGTTTTACGCCCGTGGAGGTGTAGAGGATTGAATAGAAAGGAAAAATAATAAACAGTAATAAACAGTAATAAACAGTAATAAACAGTAACCCGAATGCAATGAGACTAACTATTATTAACCAAAAAAGTTGAAAAATAGTCAATAAGTATTGACTTCCATGTAAAATTACTACTGTACTACCGATATAAATAAGTTAACAAAACTCTTGGTAGTATTCGCCCACCATAAGGGAGCGCGGAACCCAAGAGTTTCTGTTATTAAGAGAAGAAAATATGATATAATGTAGTTACTAACCAAGGGAAACCTTGTGCAAATACGGCTGGTAACTGCTTTACGTGGTTACCTTTTTGTTTTGCGTTGAGTAAAAGCGAGTAGAAGTTGAAATTGAAAGGAGTAATAGAATGGAAATTGAAATGCAACAGTTCGTTCTTTATGAAAATGACAATCGGGACATTATCGCAGATGTCATGGTATGGCATGATACTCTATGGATGCCACAAAAACAAATGGCTGAGTTGTTTAACGTAGATATTTCAACCATCAATGAACATATTAAAAATATTTACAAAACAGGAGAACTCGAAGAAAGTTCAACTATTGGGAAATTCCCAATAGTTCAAATCGAAGGTGCAAGACAAGTTACCCGTCAGGTCTACTTCTATAATTTGGACATGATTATCTCTGTTGGATATCGAGTTAATTCTCAAAAAGCCACACACTTTAGACAATGGGCGACCTCTGTTCTTAAAGAATATATGATTAAAGGTTTTGCAATGGATGATGAACGTTTAAAACAAGGTAGTAATTTACTAGGAAAAGATTATTTCCAGGAATTACTAGAGCGTGTTAGGTCAATCCGTGCAAGTGAAAGAAGAATTTGGCAACAAATTACTGATATCTTTGCAGAGGTAAGTACAGATTATGACAAAAATAGTGAAGTAACACGATTATTTTATGCTCATGTGCAAGATAAGTTTCATTACGCTATTACAGGTCAAACAGCCGCAGAAATTATATACAAACAAGCTGATAATACCAAAGAAAATATGGGACTAACCACTTGGAAATCTGCACCTAATGGTAGAATTTTAAAAAGTGATGCTCAAATTGCCAAAAATTACTTATCAGAAAAAGAAATCAAATCCTTGGAACGAACCGTCACTCAATATTTCGACTATATCGAAGGATTAATTGAAAGACGCAACACTTTTACGATGGAAGAATTCGCCAATAGCGTCGAACGCTTTTTAGATTTCAACGAATATAAAATATTAGAAGGACATGGAAAAATTTCGTCAAAACAAGCTAAAGAAAAAGCCAAAACGGAATATGATATATTTAACAAAAGGCAAACAATTATTTCTGATTTTGATAAGGAAATTAAAAGAATAACTGATAAAAATAAATAAAAACATCCCACACCCTCCCCGACCAAAGCGAAGGTGTGAGACTAGCAAAAATACACCCAAATAGGGCTTATTTCCTATGCCCTATTATACCAGAAAAGAAAGAAGGTATAAAGATATGGCAAGCATAAAAAAAGATAAAAATAGCGGTAAATGGTATTGTCGTATAAGTTTTAAAGATGAACAAGGAAAGTTTAAAACAAAAAGTAAGTTCGGATTTGGAACGAAAAAAGAAGCAGAAGTATATGCTGCTTCTCTTGAATTAAAGAAGAAAGATACCCCTGATTTAAATGGCAAAGATTTAACAATCTTCGCTAATTACTTTGAAGAATGGTGCAATACCTACATCATCGGCAAGTATTCTAAAGGAACAGATAGAAAATACGAGCATGAGATAGAATTAGTTGAAAATTACTTCGGAGAGATGAAATTAGTCGATTTAACACGAACTAAATACCAAGCATACATAAATGAACGTGGAATGAATAAAAGTAAAAACACTGTACAAAAAACGCATGGGTATTTAAAAAAATGCCTATCCTACGCTATTGCAGACGGGTTAATCAAAACTGACCCCAGCTTTGGCGCAGTTCTACATTATGACATTGAAGAACAAGCAAGAATCAAACATCTCAATCAAGACCAAGCAACTAAGCTACTTAATGTTCTGAACGATAGTGATGACTTCAAAGATTTAATGCTCTATATTGCGCTGACAACCGGTTTAAGAATAGGTGAAGTATTTGGACTATCTTATAAAGATATTGCTAAAGAAAGTCTGTCAGTGAATCGTGGATATGATTATAAAGATACCTTTAGCTTCACCAAAGGTAAAACAAAAAGTAGTATACGAACTATCGCTACTACACCAGAATTATACGCAAAGGTACAAAAGCATAAAATAAAATGCATAAAGTACAACAAAGAATACTTATTCATGAATAATCGCAATCGTCCTATTATCACATACACTGGATTAAGTAAACATTTTAAAAAAATACTCTCAGAATTGAATCTTCCAAAGATAACAATTCATGCATTGCGTCATACGCATGCATCGCTGCTGCTTTATGCTGGAGTGAATATCGGCTATATTAGTCAACGCCTAGGTCATTCAAATATATCGGAAACCTTGAATACCTACACGCATATCGTAAAAGAGCTTGAACAACAAAGTGATAAAGATTTCCTTGAAGTCTTCAAAGTGAATGCAAAATAACTGCAAAAAGATTTGAAAAAGTAATTCATTCTTATCAAAACTAAAAATAAAGAAAAACGGTGTAAACATTGTTAAATCAACGTTTACACCGTTTTTAATAATTTCACAACAGTATCTTAACGATACTATTAACGGAGAAGGAGGGATTTGAACCCTCGCGCCGGTTTCCCGACCTACACCCTTAGCAGGGGCGCCTCTTCAGCCTCTTGAGTACTTCCCCATCAACCAAGTCTATTCACTTGTATGGGCCTAAATGGACTCGAACCATCGACCTCACCCTTATCAGGGGTGCGCTCTAACCAGCTGAGCTATAGGCCCTTCTCTTTTTAAGCGGGTGACGAGAATCGAACTCGCGACAACAGCTTGGAAGGCTGTAGTTTTACCACTAAACTACACCCGCACCTTCTTTTCGTCTTCCTATTCCTAATTGCGGGGGCAGGACTCGAACCTGCGACCTTCGGGTTATGAGCCCGACGAGATGCCAACTTCTCCACCCCGCGATCTTTATTATTAAGGAGGATGTGGGATTCGAACCCACGCACGCTTTTACACGCCTGACGGTTTTCAAGACCGTTCCCTTCAGCCGGACTTGGGTAATCCTCCGTTCTTTTATGGACCTTGTAGGACTCGAACCTACGACCGGACGGTTATGAGCCGTCTGCTCTAACCACCTGAGCTAAAGGTCCATCCCTCTTATAGCGGCGAAGGGGATCGAACCCATGACCTCCCGGGTATGAACCGGACGCTCTAGCCAGCTGAGCTACACCGCCATCTTTTTTATTAATGGAGAATAGCGGGATCGAACCGCTGACCTCCTGCGTGCAAAGCAGGCGCTCTCCCAGCTGAGCTAATCCCCCATTTTTTGATTAAAAAAAATCGGGAAGACAGGATTCGAACCTGCGACCCCTTGGTCCCAAACCAAGTGCTCTACCAAGCTGAGCTACTTCCCGTTGTTTTCTTATACACCCAGCAGGAGTCGAACCTGCAACCGCTTGATTCGTAGTCAAGTACTCTATCCAATTGAGCTATGGGTGCTCCTTATATGCCGAGGACCGGAATCGAACCGGTACGGGTATCACTACCCGCAGGATTTTAAGTCCTGTGCGTCTGCCAGTTCCGCCACCCCGGCATCTCTGCCGTAATTTCTTACTCTGGCAAAAAGCGGAAAACGGGGTTCGAACCCGCGACCCCCACCTTGGCAAGGTGGTGTTCTACCACTGAACTATTTCCGCATACTTTCTCTTATGCCGGCTAAAGGACTTGAACCCTCGACCCTCTGATTACAAATCAGATGCTCTACCAACTGAGCTAAGCCGGCCTATTCCCATGCGGGTGAAGGGACTTGAACCCCCACGCCCGAAGGCGCCAGATCCTAAATCTGGTGCGTCTGCCAATTCCGC